>NZ_LZZU01000065.1:0-238422 GCF_014170355.1 Cupriavidus sp. UME77 | reverse complement strand
TGGCGGCAGCGGCTGGGATGCCACCGGGGGCGCGGGCGGCAGCGCGGCGGGCGGCATCTTCAACGCGACCGGCGCAACCCTCAATGTGGTTGGCAATTCGATCATCAGTAACAACCTGGGCGCGGGCGGTGGTGGTGGCGGTGGGGCTGGCGCGGGAAGCGGGAGCAATGCGAACGGCGGTGCTGGTGGCCTGGGTGTGGGCGCCATATGGAACCAGGGCACCGTGCACATCACGGCTTCGGCCTATGCGGCGATGAGCGGCAACGCAGGCGCAAGCGGGGCGGGTGGCCTTGAAGATAGCGGAGGGTCTACCGGTATCAGTCCCGCATCCTCTAACAAGATCTACAACGACACCGGCGGTGTCCTAGACAAGACCTACATCCCGAACGCCGCCCCCGTTGCGACCGCGAGTGGCGGCACAACCGCGTTCACCGAAGGCAACAACGTCGCCAGCACGCCGGTGGTGGTCGATAGCGGCGTCACGTTCAGCGATGCGGACAACGCCACGTTCGCCAGCGGCAAGGTGGCGATCACCGGCAACTTCCACAGCGGCGAAGACGTGCTGGCCTTCACCAACGACGGCGCCACCATGGGCAATATCTCGGCGAGCTACAACAGCGGGACCGGGGTGCTGACCCTGACCTCGTCCGGTGCGACCGCCACGACGGCGCAGTGGCAAGCGGCGCTGCGCTCGGTCACGTACACCGATAGCTCGGACACGCCGAACACCAGCAACCGCACCATCACCTTTACCGTCAATGACGGCACGTCCGATAGCAATGCCGCGGCCAAGACGGTCAGCGTTGCCGCGGTCGACGACTCGCCCATTGCAACGGCCAGCGGCGGCACCACCGCATTCACCGAGGGCAACAACGTCACCAGCACGCCGGTTGTCATCGATGGCGGCTTCACGGTCAGCGATGCGGACAACACCACGCTGGCCAACGCGACCGTCGCCATTACCGGTAACTTCCAAGGTGGTGAGGACGTGCTGGCCTTCACCAACAACCCCGCCACCATGGGCAATATCTCGGCGGTCTACAACGGCGGGACCGGGGTGATGACCCTGACCTCGTCGGGCGCTAGCGCCACGAAGGCGCAGTGGCAGGCGGCGCTGCGCTCGGTCACCTACACCGATAGCTCGGACACGCCGAACACCAGCAACCGCACCATCAGCTTCACCGTCAATGACGGCACGGCCAATAGCAATACGGTCACCAAGACAGTCAGCGTTGCCGCGGTCGATGACACGCCGCTGGCGACCACCAGCGGTGGCGCCACCGCGTTCACCGAGGGCAACAACGTCGCGAGCACGCCGGTTGCCATCGATGGCGGCTTCACGCTCAGCGACCTGGACAACACCACGCTCGCCAGTGCCACCGTGTCGATTACCGGCAATCTCCACGCAGCCGAGGATGTGCTGGCGTTCACCAACGACGGCGCCACCATGGGCAATATCACGGCGAGCTACAACCTCGGGACCGGGGTGATGACCCTGACGTCGTCCGGCGCGAGCGCCACGACGGCACAGTGGCAAGCGGCGCTGCGATCCGTCAAGTACACCGATACGTCGGACCTGCCGAACACCAGCAACCGCACCATCAGCTTTACCGTCAATGACGGCACGGCCGATGGCAATACGGCGACCAAGGTCATTACCGTCGCGGCCGTCGATGACTCGCCCATTGCCACCGGTTCCGGCGGCACCACCGCGTTCACCGAAGGCAACAACGTTGCCAGCACGCCGGTTGTCATCGATAGCGGATTCACGGTCAGCGACGCGGACAACACCACGCTGGCCAGCGCTACGGTTGCCATTACCGGCAATTTCCACGGCGGCGAAGACGTGCTGGTTTTCACCAACAACGGCGCCACCATGGGCAATATCTCGGCGAGCTACAACAGCGCGACCGGCATACTGACCCTGACCTCGTCCGGCGCGACCGCCACGATGGCCCAGTGGCAAGCGGCGCTGGGCTCGGTCACCTACACCGATGTCTCGGACACGCCGAACACCAGCAACCGCACCATCAGCTTCACCGTCAATGACGGCACGGCCGATAGCAATACGGTCACCAAGACGGTCAGCGTGACCGCGGTCGACGACACACCCATGGCAACGGCCAGCGGCGGCACCACCGCGTTTACCGAAGGCAACAACGTCACCAGCACGCCGGTTGTCATTGATGGCGGATTCACGGTCAGCGACGCGGACAACGCCACGCTGGCTAGCGCTACGGTTGCCATTACCGGCAATTTCCACAGCGGCGAAGACGTGCTGGCCTTCACCAGCAACCCCGCCACCATGGGCAATATCTCGGCGAGCTACAACAGCGCGACCGGGGTGATGACCCTGACCTCGTCCGGCGCGAGCGCCACGACGGCGCAGTGGCAAGCGGCGCTGCGCTCGGTCACCTACACCGATAGCTCGGATACGCCGAACACCAGCAACCGCACCATCAGCTTTACCGTCAATGACGGCACGGCCGATAGCAATACGGTCACTAAAACGGTCAGCGTTGCCGCGGTCGACGATACGCCCATTGCAACGACCAGCGGTGGCACCACCGCGTTCACCGAAGGCAACAACGTCGTCAGCACGCCGGTCGCCATCGACAGCGGATTGACGCTCAGCGACCTGGACAACACCACGCTCGCCAGCGCCACCGTGTCGATTACCGGCAATCTCCACGCAGCCGAGGATGTGCTGGCGTTCACCAACGACGGCGCCACCATGGGCAATATCACGGCGAGCTACAACCTCGGGACCGGGGTGATGACCCTGACGTCGTCAGGCGCGAGCGCCACGACGGCACAGTGGCAAGCGGCGCTGCGATCCGTCACGTACACGGATACGTCGGACCTGCCGAATAGCAGCAACCGCACCATCAGCTTCACGGTCAACGATGGCACGACCGACAGTGCCGCCGCCACCAAGCTTGTCAGCGTGGATGCCGTCAATGACAACCCGGTCAACGCCGTTCCGCCAGCCCAGAGTGTCGATCAGAACAGCGCGCTGACATTCAGCGCAGGCAACGGCAGCCAGATCTCGGTCAGCGATCTCGATTCCGCCGGCGGCGTCGAGCAAGTGACGCTGACGGCAACCAACGGCGTGATCACGCTCTCCGGCACGTCGAGCCTGACCTTTCTGGTCGGCTCCGGTGCAGGTGACGCCACCATGACATTCACGGGGACGCTGACGGACATCAACGCCGCGCTGAATGGCCTTGTCTATACGCCTACGCCCGGATATCACGGCGCAGGCAGTATCCAGATCACCACGAATGACCAGGGGCTGACGGGTTCCGGCGGCGCCAAGACGGCTACCGATACGATCGCGATCACCGTCAACAGCATCAATCCCGTCGTCACCAACGTCGATGCCCTCACCGCCAATGGCACTTACAAGGTTGGCGACACGGTCAACGTGGTGGTGACGTTCGACCAGGCGGTGACCGTCGACACCACGGGCGGCACGCCGACCCTGCTGCTGGAAACCGGCGCGGTGGACCGCAATGCCACCTACATCTCGGGCTCCGGCACCAATACGCTCACGTTCCGCTATACCGTGCAGGCCGGCGACAGCAGCGCCGATCTCGATGTGGCATCGTCAGCCGCGCTGGCATTGAACGGCGGCGTGATCACCAACGCCAGCAGCGACGCCGCGGTACTGGCCCTGCCTGCCGTGGGTGGCGCCCATTCGATGGGCGGCCAGCATGACATCGTGGTGGATGGCATTGCGCCGACCGTGGCGACCGTCAGCGTGCCGGCCAACGGCACCTATGTTACTGGCCAGAACCTCGATTTCACCGTCAACTACAGCGAGGCCGTGGTGGTCGACACCACCGGCGGCACACCGCGCATCGCCGTGACGCTGGACACCGGCGGCACGGTCTACGCCAGCTACGTGTCCGGCTCCGGCACCAGCGCCCTGACATTCCGCCTGACCGTGGCGAGCGGCCAGCTCGACAGCAATGGCGTGGCCGTTGCTTCCGCGCTGGATCTCCACGGCGGCACGGTGCGCGATGTCGCGGGCAACGATGCGGTGACCGCGCTGAACAGCGTGGCATCCACCGCCGGGGTGCTGGTTGATGCCGTGGCGCCGTCAGCGGTAGCGGTCATCGCCGCCAACCCCACGCCGACCGCGGGCAACGCCGTCCAGTTCACGGTGACCTTCAGCGAGAACGTCACCGGCGTGGATGTGAGCGATTTCGTCTTGTCCGGCACAGGCACGGCCGCCGGCCAGGTTGCCTCGGTGACGCAGGTCGATGGGCATACCTATAGCGTGGTGGTGACCAACGTGACCGGCGACGGCCAGCTGGGACTGGACCTGAAGGCCAGCGGCACCGGCATTGCCGATGTGGCAGGCAACGCCATTGCCGGCGGCCTGGCCGGCCAGCGCTACGTGGTCGACCACACCGCCCCGGTGGTGCTCGGCGTGAGCGCGCCGGCCGGCGGCGACTACAACGCCGGCAAGGTGCTCGATTTCACGGTGAGCCTGTCCGAGACCACGGTGATCGATACCACCCGGGGCACGCCGCGCCTGGCGCTCGATGTTGGTGGCCAGACCGTCTACGCCGAATACGTGTCCGGGAGCGGGACTACCGCGCTGACCTTCCGCTATATCGTTGCGGCTGGCCAGAATGACGCCAACGGCATCGCCGTGACCGCCTTGCAGGCCAACGGTGGCACGATGCGCGACAGCGCCGGCAATGCGATCGATGTGTCCCTGCACGGCGTGGCGGATACGCGTGCCGTGACGGTGGACACCACGCCGCCCACGGCCGTGGGCATTGTGCGCGTGGATGCGTCGCCCACCTCAGGCCGCGCGGTGAGCTACACCGTGACGTTTGCCGAAGGCGTCACCGGCGTGGATGCGGCCGACTTCGTGCTGACCCGGACCGGCTCTGCAACGGGGGCCATCAGCGCCGTCACCCAGGTCGATGCGCGGACCTATACCGTGCTTGTCACCGGTCTGGGCGGCTCCGGGCAGATTGGCCTGACGCTCAATGCAAGTGGCACGGGCATTGCCGACAGCGCGGGCAACACGCTCGTGGCGGGCGCGAGCGGCGATCCGTACGAGGCGCGCTCGACCGTCCATCTGACGACGCAACCCGCGCCAGCCCCGGTGCCCGTGCCGGGGCTGGCACCGCTGGCGCCAGCCGGGTCGGCGCCGCTGATCACGCTGACCGCGCTTGACTCGGCGCCTGGCGTCGACGCGCCGACGCTCAACCCGGCCGGCAACAGCACCGGTTTCAGCGCCGACGCCGTTGGCCGGAACCCGTTCAATGCGGATCCGCTTTCGGCCGGCAGCCTGAGCTATGCGCTGCAGGCGCCGGAAGGGCGCATGAATCTGGTCGACGTTGGCGGCGCCGGCAGCATTGGCCTGCAAGCCATGCCGGAGATCGGCAGTTTCTCGGCGCGGGCGGGCGAGGCGGTCAGCATCGCGCTGCCGGCTTCGCTGTTCCGCGCGAGCGACCGCGAAGCCACGGTGACGGTGGAGGTGCGCCTGGCCAACGGGCGCCCGCTGCCGCCGTGGCTCAAGTTCGATCCGGTGACCGGCACGCTGGCCGGCAAGCCGCCGCAAGGCATGAACCAGCAACTCCAGATCGAAGTCACCGCACGGGACAGCAAGGGCAATCGCGCCAGCAGCCACCTGGACCTGAACGTGAAAGCGTCGGCCGACTCGCGTGCGGGCCTGGAGCACGCCGACACGCTCGCACAGGGCGACGGCAGCCATGCCGATCCGTTGGCCGGCCTCCTGCAAGCCGCCACGGCACAGCCGGCCGGCAAGCCGGCGCTGGCTGTGCAGTTCGATCAGTTTGGCCGGCCCGCGCAACAGGCCGCCAATGCGGCTTTGCTGCGCCACCTGCAAATGAGCCGGCAGCCGCAAGCTCCGGCCCAAGCGCCAGCACAAGCACAACCGGAGCAGGCCTAGGCCGGTAGCGAATCACGTCATGACTCACTATAAAACGCAGCAACCCCGGAAAGAGGAAAATCCGTTGTCGAACGCTATCTCTCGCCTTGTCCAACCCGGACCCAAACGGCTGGTCTGCGTGTTGGTCGCCACCGCGATGCTGGGCGGCTGTGCCATTCAGCCCGTCGCCACCACCCTGGCCGAGCGCCAGGCCGAGCTGCCCGACCAGCGCCAGGCGATGTTCCAGAACCAGGAGGCGCTGGCCGGCCCGGTTACGCTCGAGGAGGCCATGGCGCGCGCGCTGAAGTACAACCTCGACGGCAGGCTCAAGCTGATGGAAGAAGCCATGGCGCAGCGCCAGCTCGACCTGTCGCGCTGGGACATGCTGCCCCGCCTGACGGCCGACGCCGGTTACGCCTGGCGCAGCAACGAACTCGCCTCGTCCTCCAGGGACGTGGTCACCGGGCAGCAGTCCCTGGTGCCATCGACCTCGTCCGAGCGCTCGCACTATAACGGCGACCTGAACCTGTCGTGGAACGTGCTGGACTTCGGTGTCAGCTACTACACCGCGCGCCAGCAGGCCGACCGCGTGCTGGTGATGAGCGAGCGCCGCCGCAAGGTGGTTCACCTGATGATGCAGCAGGTCAGGCAAGCCTACTGGCAAGCCGTGGGCGCGCAGCAGCTCGAAGCCAAGGTGGAGCCCATCCTCAAGCTGACGCAAGCGGCGCTGGACGACTCGCAGCGCATCGAGAAGGAGAGGCTGCAGTCGCCGCTGGAAACGCTGAACTACCAGCGCCAGTTGCTCGACATCCTGCGCCAGCTCGAAGCCGTGCGCGACGAGCTGGCGCAAGCCAAGCCGCGCCTGGCCTCGATCATGAACGTGCCGCCGGGCGATGACTACACGCTGGCTGCGCCAACGGGCTTCAGCCTGCCCAAGCTACCGGTGGCCGCCGACAAGATGGAAGAAACCGCCCTCGTCAACCGGCCCGAACTGGTCGAGGCCGGCTACAACGAGCGTATTGGCCTGGATGAAACCAAGAAGGCCCTCGCCAAGCTGCTGCCGGGCGTGACCTTCCAGCTGGGCGCGAATTTCGACACCGACAACTTCCTGGTGAACAACGCCTGGAACAACATTGGCCTGCGCATGAGCTGGAACCTGCTCAACCTGCTCAACGCCGGCAACATCCGTGCCGCCGCCGACGCGCAGTATGAAGTCGCCAAGCAGCAGCGCCTGGCGCTGAACATGGCGGTGCTGACCCAGGTGCACGTGGCATATCGCGGCTACATCGGCTACAAACGTGCCTTCGAGTTGTCCGGCAAGATGAACGACGTCGATCAGCGCATCCTGACGCATACGCAGAATGCCACCCGTTCCGATGCAGCCGGCAAGCTGGCCGAGATTCGTGCTGGCGCCAGCGCGGTGATGTCAGAGCTGCGGCTGTATCAAGCCTACGGCGCGCTGCAGAATGCCTCTGGCCAGATGATGGCCACCCTGGGCCTGGACCCGTTGCCGACCGCGGTTGGCGGCTATGACCTGCCGACCTTGCGCGCGGCCATCGCCGAGCACGAGAAGACCTTGGTTGAGCCGCCCAAGCAGGCTCAGTAATCAAGCAATCGAGTAATCAAGCAATCGAGCACGCCAGTCATCCCGTAATCCAGTCTTACCGTCACTCCGTAATGAAACGCTTTGCATTGAACGCCGCTGCCTTGCTGCCGCTGCTGCTGGCGGCAGCAGCGGCCGGTGCCGCACCCGTGGCCGCGCCCACCACGTTTGCCGGCGCCGACAAGGATGGCCGTATCCGGACCCAGCTGGCAGCGCGCGAATTCGCCACCATCTCCAGCGAGATCAACGCCAAGATCGACCGCCTGCCGTTGCGGGACGGCGACAGCTTCCGCGCCGGCCAGACGCTGGTCTCGTTCGACTGCGCGCTGTTCAGCGCGCAGCTGCGCAAGGCCGAAGCCTCCGCCGAGGCCGCGCAGCAGGTGCTTGCCGTCAACAAGCGCCTGGCGGAACTGAACTCGGTCGGCAAGCTGGAGATCGAGCAGGCGCAAGCCAAGGCCAAGGAATCGGCCGCGGAGGCCGCCTACATGCGCTCCACCGTCAGCAAGTGCAGCATCGCGGCGCCTTTCTCGGGCCGCGTGACAAAGCGCCTGGCGATGGCGCACGAGTTCGTCACGCCGGGCAAGCCGCTGCTTGAGATTGTCGATTCCAGCGATCTCGAGCTGCAGATGATCGTGCCCTCCAGGTGGCTGGCGCGTATCAAGCCCGGCACGCCGTTCACGGTCCTGGTCGATGAGCTCAACCAGTCGTTCCCGGCCAAGGTCAGCCGCATCGGCGCCAGGATCGACCCGGTGAGCCAGGCGATTTCCATTACCGGCAAGATTGACGGCAGCCAGGCCACCTTGCTGCCGGGCATGAGCGGCTGGGCGAGTTTCCCGGACAAATGACGCAAGGCGCCGATGCACCAACGGCGGTTGCCCCGCTGCTCGCGCTGCTGCAGCTGGAGCGCCGCGCGCGGGAAGCGCAAAGCGTGGAGGCGCTCGGGTTTGTGATGGCCAACGAGACGCTCAGCCTCGTGCCCTACCGGCAGGCGGCGGTCTGGCTGGAGAGCGGCCTGGGCCAGGTCTCGGCCGTATCCGGCCTGCCGCAGGTCGACCCCAACGCGCCTTATCTGCAATGGCTGACCCAGCTCTGCCGCGGGCTGGCCCATGCGCACGCCGATACCACGCCCGTCGATGCCGGTGCCGCGCCAGCCAAAGCCAGCGCGGACTGGGCGGACTGGCTGCCGGCGCACGCCCTGTGGCTGCCGCTCAAAGACCAGCTCGGCCGGCGCGACGGCGCGCTGCTGCTCGCGCGCGAAGCGCCGTTTACCGAGCACGAGCTGGCGGTGCTGGCCGAAGTCACGCATGCCTATGGCCACGCGCTGGCGGCGTTCCGGCCCGCGCAGCCGCTGGGCCAGCGGCTCAAGGCCATGCTGCGGCCGGGGCGAACGCGCCGCCGGGTCCTGCTCGGCCTGCTGGTGGTCTGCCTGATTCCCATGCGGCTCACCGTGCTGGCGCCGGCCGAGGTGTCCGCGCGGGATCCGTTCCTGGTGCGCGCGCCGCTCGATGGCGTGATCGAACGCGTGTACGTCCAGCCAAACCAGCCGGTGCCGCAAGGCGCGCCGCTGTTCAGCCTGGATACAGTGGCGCTGCAGACCCGCCGGGCCGTGGCCGAGCGCGCTTACGATACGGCGCAGGAGACGTACCGCCAGTCGGCGCAGATGGCGGTGACCGACGACGAGAGCCGCCTCAAGATGGCCCAGACCCGCGGGGAACTGGACCAGAAGGCGCTGGAACTCGACTACACCGCCAGGCAGCTGGCGCGCGTGCAGGTCAAGGCCGAGCGCGAGGGCGTGGCCGTTTTTGGCGATGTGAACGACTGGCAGGGCAAGGCCGTCACCATTGGCGAGAAGGTGTTGCTGCTGGCCGATCCGGCCAAGGTGGAACTCACCGCGCAGATGCCGGTGGCGGAGCAGGTCGGCATCCAGGCCGGCGACACAATCACCTTTTACCCGGACGCCAACCCGACCCAGGCGTTCGATGCCCGCATCATCAGCGTGTCCTACGCCGCGGCCGAAACCGATGGCGGCGTGCTGGCCTACCGCGTGCGCGCGAGCTTTGCCGCCAAGGACCTGCCGCGGCTTGGCCTGCGCGGCACCGCGCGGCTGTCGGCCGGCTGGGTTCCTTTTCTCTATCATGCGCTGCGCCGTCCGTTGACGGTGGCGCGCCAGTGGATAGGCATCTAACGTGTTGCCCCCATTACGTCAGGACCTGACGCTGCACCCCGGTCCGGCCGACACCAGCGGCGCACCCACCTGGACCTTGCACGACCCGGCCGCCAACAAGTTCTATCAACTATCCTGGCCGGCATTCGAGATCCTCTCGCGCTGGCCGCTTGGAGACGCGCACGCGCTGCTGGATGCGGTGAACCGCGAGACCACGCTGAGCGTCGGCGAGGACGAGCTCGAAGCGGTAGTGCAGTTGCTCCACCGGCACAACCTGCTGCTGGCGTGGCGGGCAGAAGACAGCGCGCGGCTGGGCCGCATCGCGGGCGCGCACCGCGTGAGCAAGGCCATGTGGCTGCTCAAGCATTACTTGTTCTTCCGCGTGCCGCTGGTGCGGCCCATGCCCATGCTGCAGCGCTGCGCGCCGTGGGTCGAATGGGCGTTCAAGCCGCGTTTCTGGTGGGGCGTGGGGCTGGTTGCCCTGCTTGGCCTTTACCTGGTCTCGCGCCGCTGGGATGAATTTACCCATACCTTTGCCTCCTATGCGGGCCTGCAGGGATTGCTAGGCATCGGGCTGGCGCTGTCGCTGGCCAAGGTGCTGCATGAGCTGGGCCACGCGTTTACCGCCTACCGTTACGGCTGCCGCGTACCCACCATGGGGGTTGCCTTCCTGGTGATGTGGCCCGTGCTCTATACGGACACCAACGAAGCCTGGAAGCTGATGCGGCGCGAGGACCGGCTCAAGATCGGCGCCGCCGGCATGCTCTCGGAGCTGGCGCTGGCCGCTTTTGCCACGGTGGCGTGGAGCTTCCTGCCGGACGGGCCGCTGCGTGCGGGCGCGTTCATGCTGGCAACCAGCACGTGGCTGCTGACCCTCGCCATCAATGCCAGCCCGTTCATGCGCTTCGACGGCTACTTCCTGCTGGCGGACTGGCTCAACATGCCCAACCTGCACGACCGCGCATTCGCGATGGCGCGCTGGTGGCTGCGGGAGCGGCTGTTCGGCTTCGCGGATCCGGCACCCGAATCCTTTTCCGCCTCGCGGCGCCGCTTCCTCATTGTCTTCGCCATCCTGACCTGGCTTTACCGGCTCGGCTTGTTCTTCGGCATCGCGCTGACCGTCTATCACCTGTTCTTCAAGACGCTGGGGCTGGCCCTGCTGGCCATCGAGCTAGGCGTGTTCATCGTCATGCCCGTCGTTCGCGAAGTACTGGTGTGGCGCCACCGCCGTGCGGATATCCATTGGAACGCGCAGACCCGGCGCGCCGTGGTCTTGCTCGGCGTGCTGCTGGCCGTGGTCGTGATCCCCTGGGGCGGCACCATTCGCGCACCGGCCGTGCTCAGCGCCAGCCAGAGCCAGTCGCTCTATGCGGCCCAGCCCGGCTATGTGAGCGGCGGCGCGGTGCAAGCCGGGCAGACGGTCGCCGCAGGCCAGTTGCTGGCGCAACTGGTCTCGCCGGAACTGGACTTCCGCCTGGCTGCCGCACAGGCGCAGGCGCAGCAACTGCGCTGGCAAATGGAGCAGCAGCCGTTTGCCACCAAACTGCGCGAGGAGGGCGATGTGCTGCGCCGCCGCTGGGCCGCTGCCCAGGCGGAGGTGACGGGCCTTGCCGAAGAGCGCAAGCGCATGGAAGTGCGCGCGCCGTTCGCCGGGCGCGTGGTGGACGCCAACCTGTTCCTCGCCGATGGCGCGTGGCTGGCGCGCGGCGAACCGCTTTACCATATCGTCGGCCAGGGTAGCGAGCTCAAGGCGGAGGCCTTCATCGGCGAGCAGGACCATGCCGCGCTCACCGCCGGCAGCAGCGGCGTCTTTGTCGCCAATCTCCCGGAATTCGGCTCGGTGCGCTGCGCCGCCGCGCAGACGGACCAGGTCAATGTCGCTGGCCTGGAGCAGCGCACGCTGGCTAGCCTCTATGGTGGCCCCATCGCGGTCACGCGCAGCCAGCACAACGGGCTGGCGCCCACCACGGCCATCTTCCGCGTGCGCTTGTCGCATTGCGACGCGCTCCCACTGTCTCGCGAATTGCCCGGTACCGTGCTGCTGGCACGCCAGCGCCATAGCCTGGCGGGCGATGCCTGGACCGCGCTGCTGGGTCTGATGCAGCGCGAACGCGGCCTTTGATCCCGCAGCCCGACGCCAAATACCGGATCACGCACCGCATGCACCTCACGCACCTCACGCCAAATACATCGCACGACACCGGGCACCGGCCGGGAACGGTCTGGATCACCGGGCTATCAGGGGCGGGCAAGACCACGCTCAGCCACGCCCTGCGCAAACGGATGCTGGCCGCCGGCCATCCGGTGCTGCTGCTCGATGGCGATGAAATGCGCGCTGGCCTCAACCGCGATCTGGGCTTTTCGGACGCGGACCGCACGGAGAACATCCGCCGCGCTGCTGAAGTGGCCAGGCTCGCCAATCGCAGCGGCCTGTGGGTGGTGGCGGCATTCATCTCGCCGCTGCGCAGCCAGCGCCAGCAGGCGCGCGAGATCATCGGCGCCGATGCGTTCCTTGAAGTGTTTCTCAGCGCCAGCTTCGCGGTTTGCGCGCGGCGCGATGCCAAGGGGCTCTATGCCAAGGCGTCGGCCGGGCAGATCAGCCAGTTCACCGGCCTGAGCGCCCCGTACGAAGCCCCCTTTGCGCCAGACCTGGAGATTGATACCGAAGTCGTCGGGCCGGAGCAGGCGGCGGATTTGATCCACGAGGCGCTGGCACGTTCGTCTGTGCGCGGCACCCTATCTGCTACGCGCCCCCTCCCTCGGTAGGGTCTAGCTCCGCTTTACCTCACCGTTACTATAAATGCCGCCACCTTGTGGTAGCTATCCTTTGGCTGGCGTGCATCTCGGCCACCCGTAGGCTGACGGATAAAACACAATAAACAGAAGAAGAGTCATGCAATACAAGAACAGAAATCATTCGGGTAATTCAGGTAATTCAGGTAATTCGGGTCGTTCTTTCATTCGCCAGCTCTCGCTAGCCTTGTTGGTCAGCGGCGCCGCGCTGCTGACCGGATGTGCCAGCACTTATGTGGATACCGCGACCAAGGAGGTCCCCGTAGCCAGCATGAAAAAGCCGGAGCAGCCAAAGCAAGTGCAACTCGTGTTCGAGTTCCAGACAAAGGGCGCGCCCAATGCACGGGTCACGAGTTTCTTGAAGGACGATGTGGCCAAGCAGGTTAAGGAGAGCGGCCTGTTTTCCACAGTTGCAACAGAGCCGGTGCCGGGTGCCTCCCTGCTCAGCGTGACACTCAATAATGTTCCCTTGACCACGGATGCAGCGAGCAAGGGCTTCGTGACGGGACTTACCTTTGGCCTGGCGGGCAGTGCCGTTACGGATGGCTATATCTGTACCGTCAGCTATCTTCCGGCCGGGCAATCCACCCCCATCGTGAAGACGGCGCGCCATGCCATCCATACGACGCTGGGCAATGCCAGCCCCCCTGCCGGTGCCGTGAAGTCCGAGAGCATGGCAGTAGCGGCTCAGAAGATGACGCGCGATGTACTGAGCAATGCCTTGAAGGATCTGTCCGATGACGCATCCTTCCACTGATGCTGGCGCTCGCGGGCGTGCCTGCCGCTTGGCAGCCCTGCTGATTTGCATGGCAGGGCTGCTGCAGCTGGCGGGTTGCGCGGAGATGCGCATGGGTCAGCCGAAGGCGACGATCGAGAACGCGGCAAAGCTCCGTGGGGCCGGCCTGGCGCCCGTGGAGGTCGGCCGCTTTACGCTGGACCCGGCAAAGGGTGCGGGGCTGGACCAGGGCGTCAGTATCCGGAGCAACAAGCTGCGTTCGCCAGTAGAGGATTCCTTTGCACAGTATCTGCGGCAAACGTTGCGGGCGGAACTGGCCTCTGCCGGCTTGCTGGATCCTGGTGCGGATGCCGTAGTGAGCGGTGTCTTATCGGACAGCCAGGTAGATGCGCCGATTGGCCAGGGAACGGCTTCGCTCGGGGCCCGTTTTGTCGTCACCCGTGCCGGTAGCGTGCGCTACGACAAGCAGCTCGATGTCAATGCCACGTGGGATTCACCTTTCATCGGCGCGGTTGCCATCCCGCAGGCAGCCGGACAGTACGAGGCGCTCTACCGCAAGCTGGTGGGCGTGTTGCTGGTCGATCCTGCCTTCCAGTCGGCGCTAGCAAAGCCATAAGCCGGGCCGCGGTGCTTCGTTCAGGCCGCGACGGCGGACTGTTAGCATATCCCGCATTGCCGAGGATTCACGGCATTCCAAGTGATTTTTCAGCCACCGGAATATCAGTTCCCTCAAGCATGCTCCCTGAAGCCGGCATCACGATCGTCTCTCCCTACCCACTATCGCTCGGCGCTGCGCTGCGCCGGTGGCGACGGCTCCATCGCGTGAAGCAGGCGCACGCCGCGCAAATGTGCAATGTGGCGCAATCGACCATCTCGCGTTGGGAAGCGGGTATTCAGGACATGGAGCCCGCCGAGCGCGCCAAGGTGGAGCGGCTACTGTCCGCCCGGGTGGCGGCTGCCGCGGACCTTGCGCTTGCCAGGCTGGTCGGCGAAAGCCCGCGCGCCGTGCACCTTGTCTGCGACCTGACGCATCGGCTTCTTGCGTGCTCGCCGTCGCGTGCCGCCCAGTTCGGCGTGCCCGTCAGCGGGCTTCTTGGCCAGTCATTGTGGCGCTATTCAACGCCGGAGATTGCACGTAAAGAGCGCTCGCTTGAGGATCTCGGGTGGCGGGACCTTCTCGCGCCGCCCGCCGTCGAGTTTGACAGCGGCGTCAATGATTCGGAGATCGTGCCGATCCGGCGGAGCCTCTGCCGCTGGACACGCATGATGCTGTCGGACGGGACCGCGGCACGTCTGGTGGAAACCATCTGATCGCTTCCCGGCGGGATGACGTCGCGCTGGCCGCGCATTTTTTATGCGTGGACAGCGAGGTGCCGTGCGCCTAGGCTTGGATACTGGCAAGCACAAAGCCTGGCAAGCAGAGTATGAACATCGAAAAGATCAAAGGCAGGCTGGCATTTCTTCGCGAGGCGGAGCGGCTAAAGGACGTGCTCAGGAGCGCGCACACGTCGTGCGGCCGCAAGGAAAGCACGGCCGAGCATAGCTGGCGGCTGTGCCTGATGGCGATTGCCTTCGAGGATGCGCTGGCTGGGCTCGATATGCTGAAAGTCCTGAAGCTCTGCGTGATTCACGATCTGGGTGAGGCACTTCACGGTGACATCCCGGCCGTCGATCAAAGCGCGGGGCAGGACAAGAGCCAGCAGGAAAGGGACGACCTGATGGTGCTCACGGGCACGCTGGACGTGGCGCTGCGCGACAGCATTCTTATGATCTGGGAAGAGTACGAAGCCGCATCGTCCCCGGAGGCCAAGGCGGTGAAGGCCCTGGACAAGCTGGAAACCATCATGCAGCACAGCCAGGGAAAGAACCCGCCGGACTTCGACTATGCCTTCAACCTCGGCTATGGAAAGCAATACACAAGTACTGACGAACTCTTCAGGACGATCCGCGCGATCATCGACGATGACACGAAAGGAAGGATGCAAGCGTGATTAACCCGACGACTCCTAACCCGACGACTCCATGCCATTGACAATCCGCCCGGAAACCCCAGCAGACATCGCCGCGATCGAGCGCCTGACGGCCGCGGCCTTCCAGAGCGCCCCGCACACCAGCCATACCGAACATGTCATCGTGAACGCCCTGCGCCGCGCCGGGCAGTTGTCGGTTTCGCTGGTGGCGCGGGATGGCGCCGACATGGTTGGCCATGTTGCACTCTCTCCGGTGTCCATTACCGATGGCACTACAGGCTGGTACGGGCTGGGGCCCATCTCGGTCGTGCCTGAGCGGCAGGGCCAGGGCATCGGCGCGCAGTTGATGGCGTGCGCACTGGATGCGCTGCGCGGCCTGGGTGCCGCAGGCTGCGTGGTGCTCGGTGATCCTGCCTTCTATGGGCGCTTTGGCTTTATGGCACAGTCGGAACTGATGCTCCCCGGCGTTCCCGCCGAGTACTTCCAGTCCTTGTCATTCCAAGGCAGCCGGCCCGCCGGCACCGTGCGCTATCACGAGGCATTCGACGCCACGGCGTGATCGCAGGGCGTTGCGGAATCCGGATTGATGCATTGCGACAGAGGAAACGGAGAGGCTACATCCAGTGCTGGCGCGGTCCGCGCGGCATTGTCTGGCGTGCAGGAAAGTGTATCGGTCTATCTCAGGGTTTCCCCTAACCCCCGGACAGGAGTAAATTCATGCATCGCCATGCCGCACTGGATGTCGGCGAAGGCCCCGGGCGCGGCGTTAACCCGAGGGTGTCCAGTGATCATGTCGCGCTCTGCCAGCGGCAACCAGGATTTCGTGTTGTTGGCTGAGCCTCGTGCCCGGGTGCATCCCGGTGCGCCTCCACCCAAGTCAGCAGGAAAGGAAGTGAACCCATGAGCTCCACGATCGAAGCACTGTTCCCGAATCAACAAGGCGCCGCCGACAGCGTCGTCTCCGCACTCAATCACCAGGAGATCCTCGTCGCCCTGTCGGCGCTGGTAGCCGACCGGCGCGTGGCCGTGCTGCACATGCTGTACCCGCGCACCGACGCGCGCACGCACCGAAGCCTCGACACGCTGGTCAGCACGCTGCACGGCCATGGCCTGCACGAGGTGGCCACGCTGGTCTCGCAGGAAGCGCACTACCTGGTCTTCAAGGACCCCACCAAGGCATGGAAAGCGTTCCAGGAAATCCGCCACGACTCGCTGGCGATCGGGGTGCACTTGTACTACAAGGGGCTCTCGGGGGACGACGCGGAAAAGTCGCTCGACGCGGACGCGCACCAGAAGACGGATGCGCCTGTGCGCCGTCACTGAGCGGCTTCGTTGCCGGCGCTGCTGCCGCCAACCGGACGGGCGGGGCGCTGGCCGCCGGCGGGCCGCCTGCCGATTTTCCGGCATGGCATGCCTCGGCGGACCGATACGGCATGCCGCGTTAAAAGTGGATGAAGAGTGGACGAAAAGTGGATGAAAAGTGGCTTTGACAGGTGAGCGGAGTATCATCGGGCCGCCTGTCACTCTTCCCAGTCCCGGATGTTCCGCATTCCTGCCACGGCTCAATCTCAAGCTCTCCACGTTTCCTTCGTTCCCCGATTTTCCCGCTTGCTCGGCGCCGCGGCGCTGGCTCTAGCCTGCCTCGCCGGCACGCCGCGCCCCGCGCTGGCATACGACATCGGCGCGGTGATCGAAGCCATGCGCCTTAGCCGCTATGCCCTGAACGCGCCTGAGCGGCGCGTGTGGGGCACCGAAAACGCGCGCGATGCGCTGCTGGTCGGCCAGGTCGAAAACCGCTTGTTCTTCTACCGCTATGTGCGCGACGGCAGCACGTCCAGGCTGGTGTTCCGTTCGCCGCCGCTGGTGATCGACCCGGGTACCTGGCGGCCAGCGCACGAGGAAAACGTGTCCGTCACCACGCCCAGGGGCGACGAGACCTTTTACTGGGTGGCCTACACCTACAACGATGTCGACGGCAAGCAGGTGAACGGCTACCTGGTGGACGCAGCCGGCGAAGCCATCTCGGTGCGCGCCGACGCCAGTACCGCAACGGTGACCAGCACGCGGCCCTGGGACGCGGCGCGCCAGGCGCAGGCCATGGCCACGCTGCGCAAAGCCCTGGTGAGCTACCCCAGCCGCCTGACGGCCATGCCGGCCGACTTGCGCTTCGTGCAGCGCCCGCCGGTCGACACCCTGGCTGCCTTCCGCGCGCTGCACCAGGCAGCGCGCGCCATCCCCCGTTCGAGGACCGCGGAATTCGCCCGCGCGCTGGCGCAGTTGCGCACCTTCGTGATGGAGCAGGACTATCGCGAGATCGACTCCAAGGGCGAATACCCCGACACGCTGGTCGCCCTGAACGACTATGGATTCTGGCTGGCCGAGGCCGGCGATGCGGCCCAGGCCGACCTGATCCTGGGCGAGGTGCTGCGCCGGGACCCGTCGCGCATCGCGGCCTACCTGAACCGCGCGGACGCGCGCTGGCAGCAGCGCGAGCGCGAGCGCAACCCGGAAAAGCGCGACTATTACCTGGCGCTGGCGCGCGAGGACTACCGCCAGTACTGCAGCCTGCGGCTGGTGTCCAACAATGCCATCCCGTCCAACGTGGCGGCCCGCATCAGCACCGCGCTGGACGAGAAGCAGCTGACCGCGGCCACCTGCCGGCCGCGCCTGGAGATCTTCCCGGCGATCAAGGCCGGCGACCTGCAGGCGGTGCGCCTGCAACTGGCGCGCGGCCAGGATCCGAACGGGGTCAACGAGCATGGCGTCTCCGCGCTGAGCGTGGCGGTGTACTACAAGCAGGAGGAGGTCGTGCGCGCCTTGCTGGCCGGCGGCGCCAAGGTGGACGGGCCGAACCGCGGCGCGGCCTTGATGGCTTCGGCCATGCCGGACGGACGCGACCAGCGCCCCCTGGCGCAGCGCTACGCCATCGCGGACATCCTGCTGGCGGCGGGCGCCTCGCTGGAGGCGCCCGACATCAACGGCACGCCTTTGCTGATCACGCGCACGTCCTACTATGGGGACGATCGCACCACGCTGGAATACCTGCTGTCCCACGGCGCCGATCCGAATACGCATGAAAAAAAGGGCCGCACCGTGCTGCACGCCGCCATCAGCAACTTCCGCACGCGCTGGTTTGCGGATCAGCTGCTGGCCAAGGGCGCCGACATCAACGCGGCCTACATCAGCATGGTTTACGGCAATAGCTTCATGTGGGAAACGCCCTTGCTGGAAGCATTGCGCGAGTCGAGCGGTGAGCTCAAGCCGGGCGTGACCCTCGCCATCCCGGAGCGCGTGGCCTTTGTGCTCGATCGTGGCGCGGACGCTTCGGTGGGCGGCTATGGCGGCAAGGATGCCGTGGCGCGCAACGGCCTGGACGAGGCGCTGCGCCTCTCGGCCTCCTATTTGCAGCCCGCGCTGGTAGACCGGCTGGTGCGGGCCTCGCGCAAGCCGGCGGCGCCGCTGACCAGCGAGCCCCTGTCGGCCCTGCTGCGCACGTGGAGCTACCTGGAGGCGCGGGCGCAAGCCAGCAAGGACAGCCCGGCGTGGGACGGCTTGCGCGCCAGCGCGCGTGCCACGGCCGAGCGGATGGTAGCGGCCGGCGTCAGCCTCAAATACGAGAACAGCGCGCAGGGCATGAAGGACAACGCGATCGCGCCGCTGAGCGCGCCCTGGCTGCCGGATGACCTGTACCTGGCGTGGCTGAAGGCGGGGGCCGACCAGACCGACCGCAGCGACGGCGGCATGCGCATCAACGGCGTGGACCAGAACGACGCGCTGCCGCTGGTGATCATGATGCAGCTGGGCCAGCAAGCCAAGGTGAAGATGCTGCTGGAGCACGACGCCGCGCTCTACAGCGACCCGCAACGCTGCGGCATGGCCGTGGCGGATGTGCTGTCATGGCAGCTGGGCAATGCCGGCAAGGCCATCAGCCCGGAGATGGCGGGCGCGATCAGCCATGTCATGCAAGGCGCTGCCAAGGCCGGCAACTGCGACATGAGCATGAAGGCGCGCGCCAGGCCGTATATCGGCGTGAGCGCCGATGAGCTGGCGCGCTACATCGAAAGAGGCGTCGCCGCGCGCTGAAAGCTACCTGGCTCCGGCCGTCCGCCGGCGGCTGGCAGGGCGCGCAAGCATGCCGTTGAGCAGCACGTCGATGACCTGTTCCGCGTGCAGCTCCGCTTGTTCGGCCGTCATGGGGCCGACACCGTAAAGGCGCTGGATCAGATGCGTGGCCGACTGAACCGCCGTGAGCGTGGCGGTCATCGTCACGCTGGCGTGTTCGGGCGGGTAGGGCTTGAGCAATTGCGCCGCGTGGCACTGCGCGATCAGCGCATCGAGCCTGTCATGAAACGGCTTCATGTAGTTGTCCACCAGCCAGTCCAGCCTGGGGCCATCCTGCGCGACTTCCATCAGCACGAGCGAGTGTGCCGCCGGATGCAGGATATTGCTGACCGCGAAAGCCCTTAGCGCGGCTTGCAGCTGCGCGAGCGGATCAGCGGGATCGGGCGCATCCGCTGCTTGCCGGGATGCCGTGAGCGACCCCGTGTACGCGTTTTCCACCACCGCGCGCCACAGGCCTTCCTTGCTGCCAAAGTGGTAGTTCAGCAGCGGCTGCTTCACGCCCGCGCGGTTGGCGATCGACAGCACCGAGGCGCCGTCGTACCCCTTTTGCGTGAACTCGAGCTCGGCGGCTTCAATCAGCCGTTGCCGCCCTGATGCTTCGGCGGCGCGGGATGCGCTCGCCGTGGCCGCGGGTGTCTGCGCGGCTGGCTTGCGGGCGGAAGTCTTGGGGCGTCGGGTCTCGACAGGGGTCATGTTGGCTAGCGACGCGTTTCGCACACGGTAACGATCCCGCCATTCTCCCACATGCCCCGGTGCTTGAATCCGGGCGGCCGAATGCCGGTAACCGGTAACGCCACTCCTTTGCCAGTCCTTTGTCATTCATCCTGATATAAGTATAAGTACCAGTGTGCCATTGACTTATACTTGTATAAATTCACGTCCCATGGCGGCCGCGAGGTGGCAGGCAACATTGGGGGCAGGTATGCAGGAGTTGGAAGTTCCGGTTTTGATCGTGGGCGCGGGCCCCGTTGGCATGCTCATGGCGGCGCTGCTGGCGGACCAGGGGATCGAGTCGCTGCTGATCGAGCAGCGCGATGACCTGCATCTCGCCCCGCAGGCCCATGTCATCAACGCGAGAACACAGGAGATCCTGGCCGGCATCGGCGTGACGGACGAGGACCTGGCCGGCATCACCACGCATGCGGCCGGGGCGCGCTTCGTGACCTGGCGGCGCAGCCTGGCCGAGGCAGACCTGGCGCGCATCGATATCGCCAGCGACACTTACCTTGCCAATATGGCGGCGGCCAGCAGCAAGCGGACCGCGAATATTCCCCAGCACCATCTGGAGCGCCTGCTGTTTGCCCAGGTATCGCGCCGCGCACGCTGCGAGGCGCGCTTCGGCCACGTGTGGCAAAGCGCGGAGCACAACGCGCACGGTGTGGCCTCGGTGGTGCGCGATGCCGTCACCGGCCAAGCGTATCGGGTGCGCAGCGACTGGCTGATCGCGGCCGACGGCGCGGGCAGCGCCGTGCGCCGTGGGCTGGGGCTGCCGATGGTGGGGGAGACCAACCTGGCGCATCTCATCACCATCAACTTCGAGGCCGACATCCGGCACCTGGTCAAGGACAGTCCGTCGATCCTGTTCTGGATCCTCTCGGCGCGGGCCCCGGGCACCTTCATCGTGCACGACGCGGCGCGCTACTCCGTGTTCATGACGCCGTATTTCCCGGCGTACGAATCGCCGGCCGATTTCCCGGTGGCCAGGTGCGAGCGCATGTTGCGGGGGGCGCTTGGCGAGCGCCATCTGCCCTTGCGCATCACGTCGCTGTCGAACTGGACGATGCAGGCGCACATTGCCGAGCCCTACAGCAAAGGGCGCACCTTCCTGATCGGCGATGCCGCCCATCGTTTTCCGCCCACGGGCGGGCTGGGGCTGAACACAGGCGCAGCCGACGCGCACAACCTGGCGTGGAAGCTGGCCCTTGTCATGCAGGGCAAAGCGGCGCCCGGGCTGCTCGGCACGTATGGCGCCGAGCGCAAGCCGGTCGCCGAGACCAACAGCCGCGTCAGCGTGGCCAACCATCAAAAGATGGGGCAGGTGACCGCGGCGCTGGGTCTTGACGAAGCGGGCTTGCCGACGCTCGCGCGGCTGCGCGCCAGCGCCCCGGCCCGCGTGCTGCCCGGCGCCCTGCGCGCGGCGGCCAAGCGCCTGCTGGTGGCGCCCGTGGAAGCGCGGACCCGGAACGTGCAGCAAGCGTCTTCGCCAAAGTTCGCCCGCATCCGGCAAGACGTGCAGCGGGCTGCCGAAGCGCAGATGGAACACTTCAATACGCTGGGGCTGGACCTGGGCTACGTCTACCGGAGCGCGGCAATCTGCGCGAGCGACGCCGCAACGCCGGCCGTGCCGGTCGCATCGCATCCCGTGCATTCCGTACTGGAGGTGGCGCAGTCGTTCACGCCGGGCGCACGCCTGCCGCACTTCCGGCTGCAAGGTGCCCCGGGGGCGCCGGCCACTTCGCACGATCTCGTTGGCAACGCGCACTTCCTGCTCGCTGGCTTTGGCCGCCATGGCAAGCCGTGCGCCGCACTCGGCCATAGCGTGAGCCAGGCGCTAGGCGTGCCGGTGCGCGGTCTGGACCTCGATGCCATCACGCATCGCAACGACCACCCGCAACTTCCCGCGTGGAATGGTGGCCTTCCCGATGCCGCCATCCTGGTGCGCCCCGATGGGCACGTCGCCTGGCGTTACGCATTGCAGGCGGACCTAGCGCCCGGCGACGTCCTGGCCGCCCTGTGCGAAGTGCTGCAAATCCCCGTGCCTGCCAGTGCCTGACATCACCCAAGCTCAAGAGAAAGGTCCACCCGTGAACATCGATCCCGAAGCCGTGCCTCTCCGACAGGCCGCGCAGCCCAGCCCCGTTGCTATCATCGGCGCCGGCATCGCCGGCTCCGTGCTGGCGCTCCTGCTGGCCAGCCGCGGCATTCGCAGCGTGCTGGTCGACCGTCAGCCTGGCACGGATACGCATCCGCGCGGACATGTCTGGTCGGCCCGCGCCATGGAGGTGATCCGCTCGATCGATGCGGAACTGGCCGAGGCCCTGCGCGAGATCAGCTCGCCGCCGCTCAAGCTGCGCTACATCACGTGGTGCACGGCACTGGCTGGGGTGGATCTCGGGCGCTGCGTGCCGATCGGCAACGACCCGGTGCATACCGCCCGCCTCCTGGGCAGCGGCCCTTGCCGCCCGCTGCACTTGTCCCAGAACGTAGCCGATCCCATCCTGCGGCAGCGCGTGGCCGACAGCCCGCTGATCGAATTACTGGCAGGGCATGAGCTGGAGGCGCTGTCGCAGGACGATGACGCCTGCACATTGACACTGCGAGAGCTGCGCAGCGGGCGGATTGTCCGGCGCACCGCGCGCTTCGTTGCGGGCGCGGATGGCGCGCACAGCACGGTGCGGCACCTGCTTGGCGTGCGCTCCACCACAATCCCGTTGCAAGCGGTCGCGCAGATCCATTTCCGCGCCAAGCTGGACAGGCTGACCACCTCGCGGCCCAGCCCGTTGTACTGGATTCTCAACCCCGACGTCGTGGGCACGCTCACGGCCCACACCGCCGACGACGAAGACTGGGTCCTGTCGACGGTGGTGCTGCCCGAGATCGAGCCTGCCGGCGAGATGCCCAAAGCGCGGGCGCTGGCACTGGTGCGTGCGGCGATCGGCGATGACAGCATCGATGCCAGCATTGTCTCGATCCGTCCCTGGACGATGGCGCTGCGCCGCGCCGAGACCAGCAGGGTGGGCCGGGTGGTGTTGCTGGGCGATGCCGCTGCCGGCTTCTCCGCCATCGGCGGCTTTGGCATGAACCATGGGATCGAAGACGCGGCGAGCCTGGCGTGGCGGCTGCAATTGCTGCTGGGCGGGTACGTGCCAGAAGGTCTTGCGCACGGGTTGTTGTCCAGCTACGCCACCGAGCGCGCGCAGAGCGCCGCCGCCCACGCGCACCGCACGCAGCAACTCAGCGACCTGTCCGATGAGGTATTGCGTGCCGCCGGTGCGGACCCCGCCGGCCTCAAGACGCTGGCCGCGCTCTCCCGCTCCGCGGTGGTCCGCCTGCTGCCCAGGCGCGCCGCGCGCACCCTGTTGCGCACCGTGGCGGGGGCCGGCCTGAAACCCCTGCGCCATCTGGCGAGCACCGCGCCCGCGGGGGTTGCCGTGCGCGCCAAGGTCAGACAGGCGATCGACAAGCAACGCGAAGTCTTTGTCACGCTCGGCACCGATCTTGGTTATGCGCTATCGAGTGGCTTTGTCTGCCGCGAGCCGCATCCGCATCCGCAATCCCCGCACAGCGGCACCGAGTACTGGCCGACCACCAGCCCGGGTGCGCTGATCCCGCATCTCTGGAGCGAGGCTGCTGGCGAGTCGCTGTCGACGCGGGACCTTGCGCGCCGCGCGCCGTTGACGCTGCTGGTGGGCGACAAGGAGCGGGTGCGCTGGCAGGCGGCCCTGACGCAGTTGCGTGCGGACTGGGGCATCGACGTGGCATGTCCGCGCATCGGGACCGACGACGGCGCGCAGTTTCGCATCCGCCCCTCGGCCTTCGCCACTGCAATGGAGATCGATGAGTCCGGCGCGGTGCTGCTGCGCGGCGACGGCATCGTGGCCTGGCGCAGCCGGCGTCAGTGCGCCGATCCGTGCGCGACATTGCCGGATGTGATTTCGCGCCTGGTGTCCCAGTCCGCCATCCCCGCAGCACCGTCGGCAAGCCCTGCCACTCACCCCAATCACCCCAGCCCCATCAGCCTCACCAAGGAGATGCAATGAGCGACAGCATGGACCAGTTTCCTATCCCCTGCCCGGACCCGGAGGCCCGTGTCCCGCAGAAGCTTGCGCACATCGTGCTCACCACGCGGCGCTTCGACGAGACGATCCACTGGTGGAGCGTGGTGCTGGGCGCGCGCGTGATGTACCGCAACGCCTTGCTCTGCTTCCTGTCCTACGACGACGAGCACCACCGCCTGGCCCTGATCAATGCCGCCAACTTCGAGCCCAAGCGTCGCGAGAGCACAGGCCTGGACCATGTGGCATTCACTTTCGGCTCGCTCGGCGACCTGCTGCATACCTACGAGCGCCTGAAGGGCCACGGCCTGCGCCCGCAGTGGTGCATCAACCACGGGCCGACCACGTCGTTGTACTACCGCGATCCCGACGGCATCCAGGCCGAGCTACAGGTCGATAACTTCGCCGCACCGGAGGAACTGGAGGCCTGGTTCCGCTCCGGCGCGTTTGCCGAGAACGCCATCGGTGTCGAGTTCGATCCGGAGCTTCTGCTGGAGCGCTACCAGGCGGGCGAGCCCGCAGCGCTGTTGATGCGTTCGGGCGAGGTGACCAGCCGCCAGTTCCTGACGTTGCGTTGAGAGGCCGCCCACCGTGAGACTGTGTACGTTTTCCACCGCCGACGTGGCGAGCCACGTCGGCCTGGCGCTAGCGGGCGACCGCGTGCTGGATGTGACCGCATCCTTTGCCGGGGATCCGCGCTTTGCCACCTTGCTGGCGCTGATCGAGCACCAGGACGAAACACTGCCTGCCTTGCACAAGCTGGAAGCGCAAGGCACGAGGCCGGGCCGCGCGCACCCGGTGCATGCGCTGCGCCAGGTCCGCTTCGAGGTGCCATACCGTCCCCCGCAGATCCGCTGCTTTAGCGTGTACGAGCAGCATCTGAAGAATGCGTTCCAACAGGTCATGGCGCATGGCGTGAGCCCGGCGAAGGGCATGCTGATGCGCGCGCTCGGCGCCGGCAAGGTGCCCAAGGCCTTCTATGAAACGCCGATCTACTACAAAGGCGTGCGCCTCAACCTGTCCGGCCACGGCAGCAAGGTGCCGCGGCCCGATCCCGGCGCCAGGCTGGACTACGAGGCCGAACTGGGCGTCGTTGTCGGGCGTCCCGGCAAGAACATCGACGCCTCGGTGGCGATGTCGCATGTCTTTGGCTACGTGATCTTCAACGACTTCTCCGAACGCGCACAGCTCATGAGGGAGATGCGCGCCCGGCCCAGCGCGGGCCCGGCCAAGGGAAAGGACTTCGACGGCAGCAACAGCCTCGGACCCTGGATCGTCACCGCGGACGAGATCTGTGATCCCCACGCGCTGGGCGTGACCGTGCGCGTCAACGGCGAGGTGCGCGGCGAAGGCAGCACGGCTGGCATGACCCATCGCATCGACCGCATCCTCAGCTATGCGTCGGCCAACGAGACGCTGCACGGCGGCGAGCTGCTGGCCACCGGCTGCGTGCCGAACTGCGCCGGCATCGAGCAATGGCGCTTCCTGGACGACGGCGACCGGGTCGACGTGGAGATCGCCGGGCTTGGCGTGCTGACGAACTCGATCACCGGGCATCGACCGTAGCCCCCCCAAAAAAAATCGCGAGGCGCGCAAAGACGATCCCGCTTTGATCACAACGACAATGGAGACAGCAGTGAATTCAAGACAGTGGATCGTCACATCCGCGGCAGCACTGTGCCCCGCGCTTGCGTTGGCCGACAACGGCTACTTCCAGATCGGCTACGGCGCCGAGGCGCGCGGCGTGGCCGGCGCCGCGGCGGCGTCAACGCGGGATGCGTTCGGCGGCGCGAGCAACCCCGCCACCACCGTGTGGGCCGGCAACCGCTTCGACGGCAACCTGATCGCGATCAATGGCAGGACCAGCATGAGCCGCGCGGCGGGCCTGCCGGCGCCAGTGGGCGGGGTGCTCGACACGCGCACGGACAGCGAGAGCCGCTGGGTGCCGCTGGCCGATATCGCGTACAGCCGCATGATCAATCCGGACCTGTCGCTGAGCGTTGTCGGCTACAGCAATGGCGCCGGCACGTACTTCGAGGGCAACACCACGACCTGCCTGGCGCGGTCGCCGGCGCCGGCCGGCTCCACCTATCGCGGCAACTTGCTATGCGGCAGCGGCAGGGCTGCCACCACGATCAAGCAGCTGACGATGGCGCCGACGGTTTCCGCCAAGGTCTCCGAGTCGTTCTCGGTGGGCTTCTCGCTGCTGATCGCGGGGCAGCTCTTCAGCGCGGAGGGCCTGCAGGCACTTGCGCCGCAGTCGGCGGCGCCGAACCACCTGACCAACCAGGGCACGGCGTCGTCGTTTGGCATCGGCATGCGGGTTGGGTCCTATTGGCGCGCCAGCGATGCGCTGAGCTTCGGCGCGGCGTACTCGCCCCGCATCCGCATGGGGCGGCTCAAGGAGTACGAGGGCTTGCTGGCGGATCAGGGCCGCCTGGATATCCCGGAGAACCTGCTGCTCGGCATGCAATGGTCGCCGAGGCAGGATCTCTCCTTCCTGTTCGACTACCAGCGCATCAACTACTCGGGCACGTCGGGCCTTGGCAATCGCGCGTTCGATGGCACCGCCTTGCGCGGCAGCAGCGGCGGCCCGGGCAACGGGTGGAAGGACATGAATGTCTTCAAGCTCGGCGTGCGCTACCAGGTGACGCCGGCCTGGCATGTGTCAGGTGGCGTCTCCTTGAACAGCGCGGCCTACTCGGATGCGGATACGGCCAACAACGTCACCTCGCCGGCCACGTTCCGCCGGCACTACACGCTCGGGCTGGGCTATGCGACCGCCGCCAATGCCACCTGGTCGGTCTTCTACTCCTTGTCGCCGGGCCACACCACTTCGGGCAGCTCGGCACTGGGGTCGGCCGTGGCCACGCAGCTCGCGGGCAGCGCCACGGTCTCGGGCCAGGAGACCCTGGCAACGCGGCAGCAGAGCATTGGCGTGCAGTACTCGCAGCGCTTCTGATTGCCCCCGGCGCTTTTTTTGTTCATTCATCACGGAGTATGTTTCGATGACGGCTTGTCTTCTTCCGCGTTCTAGCGGCAACCGGCTAGCAACCGCCCCCGCAACCGCATCTGCAACCGTACACAGCGGCGGTACGGCATGAACGCGCGGACGGAGCCAGCGGCATTGCAGCCACCCCGCCTGGACGACCGGTTCGAGCAGGCGGCCGGCAAGGTGTTCCTCACCGGCAACCAGGCAATCCTGCGCATCGCGCTGGACCAGCGCCGCATCGATGCCCGCTTCGGCAAGAACACCGGCGGCTTTATCTCCGGCTACCGTGGCTCGCCGCTGGGCCGGCTGGACATGGAGCTGTGGCGCATCCAGCCGCTATTGCAGGCCGCGAACGTGCGCTTCCAGCCCGGCGTCAACGAGGACCTGGCCGCCACCGCGGTGTGGGGCACGCAGTACGTCGGCACCTTTGCCGGCGCTACGGTGGATGGCGTGTTTGGCATCTGGTATGGCAAGGGGCCGGGCGTGGATCGCAGCGGCGACCCGCTCAAGCACGGCAACCTGGCCGGCACCAGCGCAGCCGGCGGCGTGCTGGTGCTGGCGGGAGACGACCATAGCGCCAAGTCGTCGACCACCGCCCACCAGTCGGATTTCTCGCTGATCGCGGCGGGCATACCGGTGCTGTATCCGGCCAACGTGCAGGACATCATCGACTTTGGCTTGCGTGGCATCGAGATGTCGCGGCGCACCGGATGCTGGGTTGGCATGAAGCTGGTGACCGACGTGGTGGAGTCCGCCGGCGAAGTCGACGTGGGGCAGCACGAGCCGTTGGGGGCGTTGCCTGACGCCAACGGGCCCTTGCATATCCGCGCCTTCGAAATGGCGCCGGCGGCGGAGGAGCGCTTGTACGTGCACAAGCTGCCGGCGGCGGTGCAGTTCGCGCGGGCGGCCGGGCTCAACCGCCTGGTGTGGCCTGGCGCGAGCGCCAGGGTGGGGATCGTCACTGCCGGCAAGTCCTACGCCGACACCATGCAGGCCTTGCAACGCCTCGGCATCGACGCCGGCGATGCGCGCGGCGCCGCGCTGCGGGTGCTGAAGATCGGCATGGTGTGGCCGCTGGAGGACGAGATCGTGCGCGCCTTCGCGCACGATCTCGACACCATCCTGGTGATCGAGGAAAAGCGCCCGCTGCTCGAGTCGCAACTCAAGTCCATCCTCTTCGATGCGCGCATGGCGCAGCCGCCGGTGGTGCGCGGCAAGTTCGAAGGCGCGCCGGAATGGTCGGCCTCCCGAGGCGCGCCGGTGCTGCCTATCTGCAATGAGCTGAGCGTGCTGCAGATCGCCGAAGCCATCCAGCGCTTGCTGGGGCTTGAGACCGCGGCCCCGGATGCCGTTGCGGCGGACCAGCCGGGACAAGCCGTGCCGCTGCGCCGCCCGAGCTTTTGCGCGGGCTGCCCGCACAATACATCGACCCGCTTGCCGGATGGCAGCCGGGCGCTGGCGGGCATCGGCTGCCATACGATCGCCATGCTCAATGACCCGAAGAAAACGCACACCGTTTCGCACATGGGTGGCGAGGGGATGATGTGGATGGGACAGTCGCCGTTTACCAGCGAGCCGCATGTCTTTGCCAACATGGGCGACGGGACTTACTTCCATTCCGGCTACCTGGCCATCCGCCAGGCGCTCGCGGCCAATCTGCGGATGACCTACAAGCTGTTGTTCAACGGCTTTGTCTCCATGACCGGCGGCCAGCCGGTGGATGGCGAGCTTAGCGTCGACAAGGCCGTGGCCCAGCTGCGGGCGGAGGGGATCAAGAAGCTGGTCGTGGTCACCGACGACGTGACGGCATACGACGCGCCGCGCCGGGCCACGCTGGGCGTGCCCGTGTACGACCGGGCGGCGCTGGAGACGGTGCAGATCGAGCTGCGCGCGTATCCCGGGCTGTCGGTGCTGATCTACGACCAGGCCTGCGCCACCGAGGCACGCCGTTTGCGCAAGCGCGGCAAGCTGCCCGACCCGCAGGTGCGCACCTATATCGATCCCGAGGTGTGCGAGGGGTGCGGCGATTGCGGCGATCAGTCCGGCTGCCTTGCCATCGAGCCGCTCGAGACGGCGCTGGGCCGCAAGCGCAAGATCAACCAGTCGTCCTGCAACAAGGACATGTCGTGCGTGCGCGGCTTCTGCCCTAGCTTTGTCACGCTGCAGGGGGCAAAGCCGCGCCGGCCGCAAGGCGCGGGGGCGGCGGGCTTCACGATTCCCGCGTTGCCCGACGCCGTCATCCCGCGCGATTCCGCGCCCATGGCGATCCTCGTCGCGGGCATCGGCGGCACCGGCGTGGTGACGATTGGCGGCGTACTGACCATGGCGGCGCACCTGGACGGCAAGGCCGGGAGCTCGCTGGATGTCACCGGGCTGTCCCAGAAGTACGGCGCGGTGGGCTCTCATATCCGCATTGCCCCGAGCGCCGCCATGCTGCACGCCGCGCGCATCGGCACCGGCGAAGCCGACGTGCTGCTGGGCTGCGACCTGATCGTCGCGGCCGGCGCGGACGCGCTGTCCAGGCTGCGTCCCGGGCTGGCGCGCGCCTTTGTCAACACGGAGGTGGTTCCCACCAGCGACTTCACCAGCCAGCCTGACTGGGCTGCCGATGAGGCCGGGCTCAAGCACCGCCTGAACGAAGCGCTGGGCGGGCGCGCCGAGTGCATTGACGTGACGGTGCTTGCGCAGCATCTGCTGGGCGACGCGATCCTGTCGAACATGTTGCTGCTGGGCTATGCCTGGCAGCAAGGTGCGATTCCCGTGCAGCGGGCAGCGATGGAGAAGGCGATACAGCTCAACGGCGTATCGACCGACACCAACCTGAAGGCGTTCGCGCTGGGCCGCTGGCTCGCGCATGACAGCGCGGCGGTGCGCCGCCTGATGGCGCCCGCGCAGGTCGTTCAGTTGACGATGAAAGCCGGGGGATCCCTGGCGGCGCTGATCGATGACCGGGCACGGCGCCTTGTCGATTATCAGAACGCCGCGCTGGCGGATCGCTACCGCCAGCGGATGGAATCGGTGCGGTGCATGCTGGCGGGCCGAAGCGATGCCGACGCCCTGGTCCGGCAGGTGGCGACGCAGTATTTCCGCGTGCTGGCGGTCAAGGACGAGTTCGAGGTGGCGCGCTTGTATTCGCGCCCGGCCTTCCTGCAGTCCCTGAACGAGGCGTTCGAAGGCGAGTTCCAGGTCAGGTTCCATCTGGCGGGCGGCCCGTTCGGCAAGCTCGACAAGGTCACCGGCAAGATCAGCAAGACGGCGGTCGGCAGCTGGATCCGGCCCGCCATGCGCCTGCTGGCTGGCGCGCGTTTCCTGCGCGGCAGCCGGCTCGATCCCTTTGCCCGTGGCGTGGAAGCGCAGCTCAATCGCCGTGTGCGCGATGCCTACGAAGAGGATCTGGATGACATCGGGCACGCGGCAGCGCAATGGCCCGAGGCACGCCTGCAGGAACTGCTCTCGTGGCCTGCCAGTGTGCGCGGCTACGGGCATGTCCGCGAGCGCCAGGCGCGCGCCGGATTCGCAAGGCGCGCCTCGGCCCGGGATGCGCCGGCCGGCTCGCACCCGGAAGACTGACGGACCGCGGCATGCAATGCATGCCGCACCACCACCTACCCAGACAAAGACGTCGCCATGCACAAAGTCATCATTACCTGCGCCATCACCGGGTCGATCCATACCCCGTCCATGTCGCCCTATCTGCCACTCACGCCCGACGAGATCGCCGCGAGCGCGATCGGCGCCGCGCAGGCCGGCGCCGCCATCGTGCACCTCCACGCGCGCGACCCCAGGGATGGACGCCCTTCGCAGGACCCGGCGCTGTTTCGCCGATTCGTGCCCGCCATCAAGGGGGCGTGCGACGTGGTGATCAACCTGACCACGGGCGGCGCGCCCACCATGAGCGTCGAGGAGCGCCTGCAGCCCGCGCTGCAGCTAAGCCCCGAAGTGGCATCGCTGAACATGGGCTCGATGAACTTCGGCCTTTATGAGCTGCTGGACCGCTTTAAAGACCTTAAGCACGATTGGGAGCGCCCCTACCTGGAGCGCAGCTACGACGGCATCTTCAGGAATACGTTCAAGGACATCGCCTATATCCTGCAGTCCTGCAGCGCGAACCAGACCCGCTTCGAGATCGAGTGCTATGACATCGGCCACTTGTACACGGCAGCCCATTTCCTGGATCGCGCGCTCTTGACGCCACCGCTGCTGATTCAGTCGGTGCTCGGGCTGCGCGGCGGCATCGGCGCGCATGTGGAAGACCTCATGCATATGCGCCGCACGGCGGACCGGCTGTTCGGCAAGGACTACGTCTGGTCGGTGCTGGGGGCAGGGCGCAACCAGATGCCGGCGGCGGCGATCAGCGCATCGGTCGGCGGCCATGTGCGCGTTGGCCTTGAGGATTCGCTGTGGGATGGCCCGGGAAAGCTCGCCAACAGCAATGCCGCGCAGGTGCTGCGGGTGCGCAGCATCATCGAAGCCTTGTCGCTTGAGGTCGCCACGCCGGATGAGGCGCGGAATCTGCTGAAGCTGAAGGGGCGCGACAACGTTGGGTTTTGAAGAGGGGAGGCGCACCGCTAAAGGTTCAGAAAAAGTTGTCGATACATTACTTGAGCCCGCGTCGCTGATACAGGGGAATTGGCGCGGCGTGCCGCGCCTTTGCAATCTTCCTCATTGCGGCGTGGCTTGGATCTTTCCTTTCCAACTGACGCTGGATAATCCTATATCCGGCGTCATTCAATGCAATGAGTCAAAGAGCAATGTCCAATCAGATCAAGATGGGTGGGCGCATGGCACGGGCCATGGTCTATAGCTTCGCGGTGGCCACGCTGATGGGCTGTGCCCTGGGGCGTGACGTGGTCGCGGTGAAGGCGCCGGCGGGAACGAATCCGTCCAAGGGGCAGGCGGTTCGGATCGAATCGGTGCTGGACAACCGCAAGTTCGAAGTGGCGCCGGCCAGCCCGGATATCCCCTCGCTCGATGATGCCGAAGACAATGGGCAGTCCGCCAAGGAGCGGGCAATCGGCCGCAAGCGCAATGGCTATGGCAAGGCCCTGGGCGACATCGTGTTGCCAGAAGGCCAGTCGGTTTCCGGACTGACGGAGGCCGCCATTGCCACGGCATTCCAGGAGTCGGGCTACATCGTCGCCAGGAAGGGCGATGCCAACTATGACGCCGCGTTGCCGGTCAGCGCCCGGGTCAACGAGTTCTGGGCGTGGATCAAGCCGGGGTTCTGGGCGATCACGACCAACCAGAAATCGGAAGTCGAGCTTCAGGGCAATGTGGGTGGTATCAAGGACAAGCAGGTGCTGAAGACCGAGGTGTCCGAGTCCAAGCAGATGGTGACCGGGGACGACTGGCGCGAGATCGTGGAGAAAGGGCTCAAGGCGCTGACGGACCAGACCAAACAGTTGCTGGCGCGCTAAGCCGCGCTTGTTGATGGCTCTTGTTGTGACCAGGCCCCCGACATCGAGGCGGCCCGGGATTCTGGTTTGTGATTAATCCGGCGCATGGATATAATTCGTCGTCAATGCCCCGGATCCGGGGCATTCGTTTTTAGATCCGCTTGATATCCATACCCGGGAGTTTTCCATGTTTCTGATCTGGCAAGGCTTAGGCTTTCTCGTTGTCATCTTGCCCCTTGCCGTCCTGCTTGTCATGAGCCTGCTAGGCGCGCTGGTGAATCTCTCCAACATGGCGACCATCGTGCTATCGCTGATCCTGTCGGCCGCGGCGGTCTTCTATCTTGGCAAACGCCTCAATTCGCGTCCGGGCCGCATCCTGGTCGATCCCAACACGCAGGAATCCGTGGAACTGCGCAAGCGCCATACGCTGTTCTGGATTCCCATGCAGTATTGGGCGTTCCCCATCCTTCTGATCGCGATCATCGCCTCGTTCGCGCTGTTCACCGCCGGGGCATAGCGCGGGCGAGCGGCCGGCCGGAGCAGGCCGGCGGGAGCGGGCGTAGAATACCGGGCCTGCGTCCTGGATGCTCCGGCAGCTGCGGGACAAGCCTGGTAAAAGGCAGCCCTCCTACGAAAAGAGACACCAAGTTGAACAATCCGGCCAGCGCTGCGCATGATCGCGAGCTCACCTCCGCGGCTGACGCCGCGACCCTGGCGCGGCGCGCGCGCCGGGGCATCGTCCTGCTGACCTTCGCGTTCGCGCTGAGCCAGTTCTATCGCAGCTGCCTGGCGGTGATGGCGCCGGAGCTCCAGCACGACTTCGGCCTGTCGGCGGCGGGTTTCGGCACCTTGTCTTCCTCCTTCTTCCTGGCATTCGCGGTTGCGCAGATTCCCGTGGGGATCGCGTTCGACCGGTATGGCGTGGGCAAGCCGACGTCCTTGCTGCTGGCCATCGGCGCGGTGTCCGCCGTGGTGTTCTCGCTGGCGCCGAACGGTACCGTCGCCATGCTGGCGCAGGCCGGGCTGGGGCTGGCTTGCGCGCCGGTCTTCATGGGGCTGCTGCATTTTGCTTCCGAGCAGCTTTCCGAGAAAAACTACACGCGGGTCGTCAGCCAGTCCAATGCCACCGGCATGATCGGCGCGCTGTGCGCCACGGCGCCGCTCGGATGGGCCATGCATCTGCTCGGCTGGCGCGTGGCGATGTCCGTCGCGGCGCTGTGCATGGTGGTGGCCTGCTACGGTGTCTGGCGCTTCGTGCGGGATGATGGCCATGCCGAGGCGCGCGATGTGCCGCTGAGTGCCATGCTCTCGCAAAGCGCGAAGCTGCTGGCCATCGTTCCCTTGTGGACCCTGATCCCGATGTGCGTCGCCATGGCGGCAGGCACCGCGTTTCGCAACGCATGGAGCGGCCCTTACCTGGCCAGCGTGTACGGCTTGGATTCCGGCTCGCGGGGCATCGCGCTGACGCTGCTGAGCGTGTGCGGGTTCCTGACGGCGTTCTTCCTGCCCGTGCTGGTCCGGCGCAGCTCGCTCAAGACCACCATCGCGGGATGGTCCTGCTTTGCGATGTCGGGCGCCATCTTGCTGAGCCTCTGGCCCACGCATGGCATCGTCTCCGGTGTCGGGCTGATGGCCTTGCTGTCGACCATCGGCATGCTGCATCCGCTGATCATGGCGCAGGGGCGCGGCCTGGTGCCGCCGTCTTCGCGCGGGCGCGGGCTTGGCGTGCTCAACACCTTTGTATTCCTGGGCTCGGCGCTGACGTCGTGGGGATTCGGCATGATCGCCAGCATGGGCGACGCCCGGCATTGGCCGGTGGCCAAGACCTATTCGACGATCTTTCTCACGGCGGCCGTGGTAGTGGCGCTTGCCGTGGCGCCGTATTTCTTCAGCCCATCCAGCCCGTCCGTGATCAAGCGCTGAACCAGCGCTAAGCCCCGCAGCCTCGGCAAGCCAGCAGGCAGAGGGTCCGGGTTCAAGGCTCCAGCGGCATGGCGCTGGTGCACTTGATCTCGTCCAGGCAGACGCTGGATTTCACGCCGCTCACGCCCGGGATGCGCATCAGGGTGTCGAGCAGGAAATCCGACAGCGACTTCAGATCGCGCGCCACCACCTTGAGCACATAGTCGATATCGCCGGTCACGGAGAAGCACTCCTGGATTTGCGCCAGCTCGGCGACCAACCCCTTGAAGTTCGACAGGTCCCGGATATGGCCGCGCTCCATCGTGACATGGATAAAGGCCACCACGCCGAAGCCCAGGCTGGCGGAGTCCAGCCGGGCCTCATAGCGCTTGATGATGCCGAGTTCTTCCAGGCGCCGGTGGCGGCGCAGCGTCTGGGCCGGCGACAGGCGGATGGCCTCGGCCAGTTCCAGGTTGGACGCGCGCCCATTTTCCTGCAACGCTCCCAGCAGGCGCCGGTCGATGCGGTCTAGCTCATCTTTGTGCACTTTCGTTTCCTACCTTCCGTGAAGGATGAAATTTTATCTCATGAGCTAGGGTTTGCCTGCGTGGATTACGAAATCCTATTTTGCGGCCCGGAATATACACTGAACGCCAGATTAGCAGTGCGGACGGGTAAATGAGAGCCTGTTCCGCACGTGCCTGGCACTGCGCATTGATGCGCTGGCGTGCAGGAGCCGCAATATTATTTCTCTCGTCCCCCAACTTTTCGTTGAACACACCATGGCCGATCTGTTTGAAAACCCGATGCAGTTGATGGGCTTCGAATTCGTGGAATTCGCCTCGCCCACTCCCAACCTACTGGAACCGATCTTCGAGCAGATGGGCTTCACGCTGGTGGCGCGCCACCGCTCCAAGGACGTGGTGCTGTACCGTCAGGGCGACATCAATTTCATCGTCAACCGCGAGCCGCACAGCCCGGCTGCCTACTTTGCCGCCGAGCACGGCCCCAGCGCCTGCGGCATGGCGTTCCGCGTGAAGGATTCGCACAAGGCCTATGCCCGCGCGCTGGAACTCGGCGCGCAGCCGGTGGAAATCGCCACCGGCCCGATGGAGCTGCGCCTGCCGGCGATCAAGGGCATCGGCGGCGCGCCGCTGTACCTGATCGACCGCTTTGAAGAAGGCAAGTCCATCTACGACATCGACTTCGAATTCATCGAAGGCGTGGACCGCCATCCGGTGGGCCACGGCCTGCGCCTGATCGACCACCTGACGCACAACGTCTACCGTGGCCGCATGGCTTACTGGGCAAATTTCTACGAAAAGCTCTTCAACTTCCGCGAAATCCGCTACTTCGATATCCAGGGCGAATACACCGGCCTGACCTCGAAGGCCATGACCGCGCCGGATGGCAAGATCCGCATTCCGCTGAACGAAGAATCTTCCAAGGGCAGCGGCCAGATCGAGGAATTCCTGATGGCCTTCAATGGCGAAGGCATCCAGCACATCGCCTTCCTGACGGACAACCTGATCGAAGTCATCGACAGCCTGCAGATGGCCGGCGTGCCCCTGATGACGGCGCCCAACGACTACTACTACGACGGCCTGGAAGCGCGCCTGCCCGGCCACGGCCAGCCCGTGGATCAGCTCAAGGCGCGCGGCATCCTGGTCGACGGCACCACGGAAGGCGGCAAGCCCCGCCTGCTGCTGCAGATCTTCTCCAAGGCCTCGCTCGGCCCGGTGTTCTTCGAGTTCATCCAGCGCAAGGGCGACGAAGGCTTCGGCGAAGGCAACTTCAAGGCGCTGTTCGAATCGCTGGAACGCGACCAGATCGAGCGCGGCACGCTCAAGGTCTGAGGCCCACAAGGCAAGCCGGCACGCCCGGCACTGACCGCATCAACACCGCCGGCGCAGCAGCATGACTGCGCGCCGGTGGTGCCTGGCCGAAGCCCAAGCGCCCGCGACACGCGAGAGGCGCAGGCCGACATTCCAAAAGAGTGGGTAGAGAGACAAAGATGGTTCCCAACGCTTCCGACAATACAGACGCGACGCTCAAGCGTGGCTTGAAAAACCGGCACATCCAGCTGATTGCGCTAGGTGGCGCGATTGGCACCGGGCTATTCCTGGGCATTGCCCAGACCATCAAGATGGCGGGGCCCTCGGTCCTGCTCGGCTACGCGGTGGCCGGCATCATCGCGTTCTTCATCATGCGCCAGCTCGGCGAAATGGTGGTCGACGAACCCGTGGCAGGCTCCTTCAGCCATTTCGCCAACAAATACTGCGGCAGCTTCGCGGGCTTCATGTCGGGCTGGAACTACTGGGTGCTGTATATCCTGGTCAGCATGGCGGAGCTCTCGGCGGTGGGCATCTATGTCCAGTACTGGTGGCCGCACATCCCCACCTGGGTTTCCGCGCTGTCGTTCTTCCTCCTGATCAACGCCATCAACCTGACCAGCGTCAAGTCCTTCGGCGAAATGGAGTTCTGGTTCTCCATCGTCAAGGTGCTGGCCATCGTCGGCATGATCGTGTTCGGCGGCTACCTGCTGGCGTCCGGCACGGCCGGCCCGCAGGCCAGCGTGTCCAACCTGTGGCAGCACGGCGGCTTTTTCCCCAACGGGATCTCCGGCCTGGTCATGGCCATGGCGGTGATCATGTTCTCGTTCGGCGGGCTGGAGCTGGTGGGCATTACGGCGGCAGAAGCGGATGAGCCGGAGAAGACCATTCCCAAAGCCACCAACCAGGTGATCTATCGCATCCTGATCTTCTACGTTGGCGCGCTGGGCGTGTTGCTCTCGCTGTACCCGTGGGAGAAGGTCGTCACCGGCGGCAGCCCGTTCGTGCTGATCTTCCACGCGATGAACAGCGAGATCGTTGCCACGGTGCTGAACGCCGTGGTGCTGACCGCCGCGCTGTCGGTCTACAACAGCGGTGTGTATTGCAACAGCCGCATGCTGTACGGTCTGGCCAGGCAAGGCAATGCGCCCAAGGCACTGCTGAAGGTCAACAAGTGCGGGATCCCGCTGGCCGCGCTGGGTGTTTCCGCGCTGGCCACCGCGGCTTGCGTGGTGATCAACTACTTCATGCCGGGCGAGGCCTTTGAGCTGCTGATGGGGCTGGTGGTCTCGGCACTGATCATCAACTGGGCGATGATCAGCATCATTCACCTCAAGTTCCGCCGCGACAAGCGCGCAGCCGGCCAGGAAACGCGCTTCAAGAGCCTGGGCTACCCACTGACAAACTATGTGTGCCTGGTCTTCCTGGCGGGTATCCTCTACGTGATGTACCTCACGCCGGGCCTGCGCATCTCGGTGTACCTGATTCCGGCATGGCTGGCCGTACTGGGCCTGAGTTACCGCCTCAGGCAAAAGCAGAAGCGCGCCGAACCGGCCCTGCCCGAACGCGTATCGGCATAATGATGACCCTGGCGGCCACTGGCCGCCGGCTCCGACCCATCCCAGCACTCCAGCCAGAGTATCCAATGTTCGAACACATCGATGCCTATCCGGGCGACCCGATCCTCTCCCTCAACGAGAGCTTTCAACTCGATCCCAGGACCGATAAGGTCAACCTGAGCATCGGCATCTACTTCGATGACGAAGGCCGGTTGCCGGTGATGCAGGCCGTGCGCGAAGCCGAAGCCGCACTGATGGCCGACATGGGCCCGCGCCCCTACCTGCCGATGGCCGGGTTTGCGGCGTATCGCGACGCGGTGCAGGCGCTGGTTTTTGGCCAGCCGTGCCAGGCGCGCGCCGAGGGGCGCATCGCGACGGTGCAGACGCTGGGCGGCTCCGGCGCGCTGCGCGTGGGCGCGGATTTCCTCAAGCGTTATTTCCCTGACGCTCAGGTCTGGATCAGCGACCCGAGCTGGGAGAACCATCGCGTGATCTTCGAGCGCACGGGCTTCACCGTCAACACGTACCCGTACTACGACGACGCCACCGGCGGCCTGAAGTTCGACGCCATGCTGGACGCGCTGCGCCTGATCCCCAAGCGCAGCATCGTGCTGCTGCACGCTTGCTGCCACAACCCCACTGGCGTGGACCTGAACCACGACCAATGGCGCCAGCTCATCACGCTGCTCAAGCAGCATGAGCTGCTGCCTTTCGTCGACATGGCTTACCAGGGCTTTGGCGCCGGCCTGGACGACGACGCCTTCGCGGTACGCGAGCTGGTGGCCCAGGGGGTGCCGTGCCTGGTGGCGAACTCGTTCTCGAAGAACTTCTCGCTGTACGGCGAGCGTTGCGGTGGCCTGAGCGTGGTTTGCGACAGCGCCGAAGAAGCCGGCCGGGTGCTCGGCCAGCTGACGGGCGCGGTGCGCGCCAACTACAGCAACCCGCCCACGCACGGCGCCCGGGTGGTGGCCCGGGTGTTGACCACGCCGGCGCTGCGTACGATCTGGGAGCGCGAGCTGGCGGGCAAGTGCGAGCGCATCGCCAAGATGCGCGCGGCCATCCACAAGGGCCTGGCCGCCCACGTGAGTGGCGAGGCGCTGTCGCGCTACCTCACGCAGCGCGGCATGTTCACCTACACCGGGCTGACGGCCGACCAGGTGGACCGCCTGCGCACGGAGCACGGCGTGTACCTGCTGCGTTCGGGGCGCATGTGCGTGGCCGGGCTGAACGAGCGCAACGTGACCCAGGTGGCTCAAGCGATTGCCAGCGTGCTGGTGCCCGCGGCCTGACGGGCGGCTGAACTACGTCCCGCGCGGCAGTAGGTCTTTCCGCCCGCGCGGGGCGGTGAACTCACTCTCTGCTTCAACCTGGTTCAAACCAGTTCAATTCAGCTCAAATCAGTTCAAACCAGCACGTGACGTGTTTCAACGAAGAAGCGTTGAATCTGGCGATCTATGTCCGGATTGACCATCTGCTCGGGCCGGTTGCCATTCGGGCAGGCCAGCCGGGGCGTCGTGCCGAACAAGCGGCAGATCAACGGGCGCTCGGCATAGACCTGGCAACCCTGGCTGCCAAGATGAGGGCAACTGAGGTTTGTCAGCGCGGCTTCGTGCTCGGCATCGCTTTTGACGGGAAGCCTCGACATCTCGTGCGTCGAGGTCATCACCGGCCCACAGCAATCGTGGCAGCCCGGAGTGCACGCGAATGCGGGAATCCGTGAGCGGAAGAACCTGATTTTTTGACTGATCATTTGGCGTCCCTCTTCTTCAGCCCGCGAGCTTTCGCCAGAATATGTGATCCGATGCTAGCCGTTTGCCCTGTTTCAGGCGGCGCGCGGCCGATCGCAGATTCAGCGGATGCGTGGTTTCCAGGGCGCGAGCCCGCGCCAGCAGCTCGTCCTGCGAGGGAAGCGCCCGCGCCCCCTTCCAGGCGAACAGCGTGTAGTTGCAACTGTCCTCGGACAGGGCAATGGAAAAGGATTCGCCGAACACCGAACGGATCTCTTCCAGGTAGAACGGGATATCAGCATCGCTGTCGAGGTAGTTGGCGACCAATACCCCATCGTCGGCGAGCCGCGCATGGCACGCTGCGTAGAAGGCGGCGTTCCCCAGCTGTGTCGGCATGCCATGGGCGAGAAAGCCATCCACCAGGATGACCTCCGGTCGCGCGTCCTGACTCTTGACATACTCGGCGCCATCCGCGCAGACCACTTCGAGCCGCTCGTCGTCGGGCGGAATGTGAAACGTATCGCGCAAGGCGATCACTGCCGGATCGATTTCAATGGCAACAACCTTTGCCTGCGGAAGATGCCGATAGCAATACTTGAGCAATGATCCCCCGCCCAGGCCGATCATCGAGATCCTGGTGGGTGCCGGTTGCAGCAGCAGAAAAGCCATCATCGTCCGTGTGTAGCCGAGGACAAGCTTGTCGGGTTCATGCCGCGACATGATGCTTTGGGTCGCCAGCGCATCGAAATGCAGTGAAAGTGCAAGCGGGGTTTCCAGCACGGTCGGGGTGCCGTCGTTGGGGGCTTCGGACAGGAACTTCAAATAGGCTTCAAAGGATGTGCGGCTGGGATCCATCTGCGGGCTCGATCAGGCTTGTTATTCGATTCGTCACTCAGTCAACGGCGCGGCGATGACTCCTCGGCAGCAGCTGATCAGTTGTATATAATGATAATGCTATTATCATACAATACTACTCTGAAGCGTATGGAATCCAAGACTGCCCGTTTCACCGTGTTGATCGACCCCGTGAAGAAGAAAGCCTTCGAGGCACTGTGCGCGGCGCAGGATCAAACGCCATCGCAGGTCGTGCGTCAGTTGATTCGCGACTATCTGGAGCAGCATGGGGTGGCCTATGCAACCCGGTCCCAGGTTGGCGCCACGCTTGCGTCCAGGAAGGACGGCGAGTGACCATGTCCATGCGTGAGGCGGTGACTTATCGCGTCACGCCGCGCGCAAAGGCGCTCGTCGACGGTAGCTACCAACCAAAGGTCCTGGTGGCGATCTATCGAGGCGACACGCTGGTCAGGGATGTTGCGCTTTACGCGCGATGCGATTCTTGTCCATTGCGCGTGACTGCTGCCAGGCTTGCCGAAGCGCTGGCCTTGCGGATTCGGGCGGTGCTCAAGGATGTGCACGAAACGGATGACGTTGCCGCAGCCGCCATTCAGACGCTATTGCGACGCGTCGGGCTCAGGACAACCCCACGATCCGTTGCCCTACGTGGTGCTGACGTCAGCTAGCCGGGTGCGGCACAGGCCTTGCGGCGAAGGCCCGCAGATCAACGCGCCTGGCTAAGGCGCACCTGCGCGCCGTCGGCATGTTTCCCGAGGGCGCCGCCTTGCTGGAGAAGTACCCCAACGTGCGGCGCGCGCAGGCAGTGATGCGCGAGCGGCCAAGCTTTGCCGCGACGCAGCCGCAGATGGGCTGACGCTACCGCTTGGCCGCGTAGCCGCGTAGCCGCTTAGCCGCTTAGCCGCTAGGCAGCGGGCAGGAGCACCGCCACCGCTTCCACCTCCACTTTCAGGCCAAAGTGCAGCGCGCCGGTCGGCACCACGGCACGTGCCGGGCGCGCGCTGCCTGCCCACGAAGCATAGATGGCGTTGAATGCCGGCCAGTTTTCAATGGCGTCCACATAGACCCGCACCTGCGCCAGGCCGCCGATGCCGCTGCCAGCGGCGATCAACGCCGCTTCCACATTGGCCAGCACCTGGCGCGCCTGATCTTCAAAGGGCGCGCCGACGAGCTTTTCGCCGGCTGGCGTGATGGGCAACTGCCCGGATACGAACACGAAGCCATTGGCCACGGTTGCATGGCTGTAGTGCCCGCCGGGCGCGGATAGCCCGGCAGGGTTGACCGTCTTTACCGCGGCGCTCGCCCGATCACCATCCATGGAACCGGCTCCAGGTAGCGAGCGTGCCGTCTTGCGCAAGCCCGTGATATTCGGGGAACTGCGCGCCAGTCGCGCAGGCGTGGTTGGGCAAGATGCGCAGCACCGTGCCGATGGGCAAGCGCGCCGCGATGTCCGGCTCGGGCGCGCCTTCGCGCGACACGATGCCATGTTCCTGATTGGCGCCGCTGAGCACATAGCCCGGGAGCACGGCGCCGTCGATGCCGCAGACCTGCCCGTAGCCGAAATCGCACTTCTGCTTTTGCGTGCCACGATCGCGGCTCATGGCCATCCAGCCTGCATCGACGATGGCCCAGCCCTTGTCCGCCTGGTGCCCGATCACGGTGGTCAGCACGCTCAGCGCCACGTCTTGCGTTGCGCACACGCCGACGTTGTGCATCACCAGGTCGAAGAACACGTAGACGCCCGCGCGCACCTCGGTGACGCCTTCCAGGCTCGTTGCGGATAGCGCCGTGGGGGTCGATCCGACGCTGACCACCGCGCAGGGCAGCCCGGCCGCGCGCAGCCGCTCGGCCGCCATGACGCAGCCGGCCCGCTCCTGCTCCGCCATCGCCGCCAGGGCTTCGGGCGTATCCAGGTCGTAGCTGGAGCCGGCGTGCGTCATCACGCCGCCCAGGCGGGCGCCGCCTTCATGCAGCACGCTGGCCACGTCGATCAGCGCGGCTTCGTCCGGGCGGATGCCCGAGCGGTGGCCATCGGTGTCGATCTCGATCCAGACCTCGAACGATTCGCCATGCGCGGCGCCGAACGCGACGATGGCCTCGGCGGAGGTCACGCTGTCGGTGACGATCTTCAGGTCGCAGCCCCGGCGGCGCAGCGCCAGGGCCTGGGGCAGTTTGGTCGAGACCATGCCGACGCCATAGAGAATGTCCGTGATGCCATCGGCAAAGAAATGCGCGGCTTCCTTCAGGGTGGAAACGGTGATGCCGCGCGCGCCGGCATCGATCTGGGCTTGCACGACCGCCGAGCATTTGCTGGTCTTGGCATGCGGGCGGAACCGCACGCCAAGCGCGTCCATGCGCGCCTGCATGCGCTGGATGTTGTGTTGCATGCGGGCGAGGTCGATTACCGCTGCCGGTGTTTCCAGGCTCGCCAGTGTGTGGGTGGCAGTGTTCATAGGGTTCTTGAGAGTGATCAGTCAGTCCGGCAATTGGACTTTGGGCTGCAACGGGGTTGGGGTTGCCGCATGAAAGGACCGCAGCCACGGCAGAGCGGGCTCCAGCGTGGCGAATTCCGCATCGGGCACTGGTGCGCCGGCGGGCAGCGCCAGGCCGACCCGGTTGTGCCAGTAGGTGCGCAGCCCGACGGCCGAGGTGCCGAACATGTCGTAGCCCGAGCCGGCGACAAACGCGGCATCCGTTGCCTGCACGCCCAGTTGCTTCAGCGCGAGCTGGTAGGGGCGCGGGTCCGGCTTGTAGAAGCCCGCTTGCTCGGAGGTGACCACGACATCCCAATCGATCTCCAGCAAGTCCGCGGCGCGGCGCCCCAGCCGCTCGGAGCAGTTCGTGACGACCGCCAGGCGGCAATGCGGGCGCACGGCACGCAACAGTTCGCGGGCACCATCCCACGCGGGGAGCTTGTCCCAGCCGGCCTCGAGCGCTGCCGGCGCGCTGGCGGGCAGGCCGACATGCTCGGCCGCCTCGCGCACCAGTTGTTCATAGGGAACGTAGGCGCCGCAGCCGTAGGTGCGCGTCAGGTACTCCGCGCGCCAGGCCCGGCCTTGCGCCTGCGAGCCGGCGGCGGCGTTCCATACGGTCCAGGAATCCAGCAGCGCGGTGAGCAGGTCGAACAGGACGGCGCGTGGCCAGGCAGGGGCGGGCGATTGGTCGAGGATTTCCATACGTTCCTTTTTTGTGGGCGCAATAGCGTGACAGCAGAACAGCCGAGCTGCGCAGCCGCAGGACAACAGGCCCTCAGTGTAGGAAGGAATACGTGGTCCGTGGTTAAATGCCGGAACATCAATCGTTAAGCTGAAGTGAATGATCCAGATCGAAGACCTCCGGCTGGTCGAGGCGCTGGCGCAGGCCCCGTCCCTGAGCGCAGCCGCCCGCGCGCTCAATGTGACGCCGCCAGCGCTATCCATGCGCCTGCGCAAGCTGGAGGCCACGCTGGGCCTGGCGCTCGCCACCCGCACCGCCCGGCACCTGAGCCTCACGCCCGAGGGCGAGCGCTTTGCGCAGGAAGGCGCGGCGCTGCTGGCGCAACTGGAGGCGCTGCCCGAGTCGTTCCGCCGGGAAGACAGCCGCCTGACGGGCACGCTGCGCGTCGCCGCGCCCTTCGGCTATGGCCGGCACCACGTGGCGCCGGTGCTTGCGCGCTTTGCGCAGTGCCATCCCGGCTTGCGCCTGCAGCTGGATCTGCGCGAGGTGCCCTGGCCGGACAAGCATGACTCGGACGCGGTAGTGCATATCGGCGCCGTGCGGGACTCATCCTGGATTGCCCGCACGCTCGCCCCCAATGAACGCTGGCTGTGCGCAAGCCCGGCTTACCTGCGCGCCCACGGCACGCCGCAAGAGCCGCGCGACTTGCTGGGGCACGCGTGCATCTGCATTCGCGAGAACGACGAGGACGTGACGCTGTGGCGTTTTCGCCGGGCGGGTTCCGGCACTGCGCGGCGGCCATCGGCCCGCGAAACGCTGCGCGTTGTCCCGGCATTCACGACCAACGATGGCAGCGTGGCGCGCCAGTGGGCGGAGCAGGGGCTTGGCCTGGTGCTGCGCTCGGAGTGGGATACGGCGGATGCGGTGGCGCGCGGCACGCTGGTCCGGGTGTTGGCCGGCTGGGAGTTCGACAGCGCGCCGGTGACCCTGCTGGTGCCCACGCGGCGGGGCCGCACGGCACGGGTACAGGCATTGATGCAGTTTTTCGAGGCGGCCCTGGGCAAGCCAGGGGCGCCCCTGCCGCGCTAAAAATCCTTGCAGATGACGTGCTGCCCGTCCCCCTCAGGGCGCCGCTTGTGGCGTCACAATGCTGAAGTACCCGTCAAACGTATCCAGCATGCCGAACAGCGACGCCACCGCCTGCGGGTTGCCGTCAATGCGGATGCTGCCATCGCGGATCGCGTCCGGCAGCGTCAGTTGCTTCAGGCTGATGCGGTCGAGCGTGGCCTTGTCCAGCGTGATGGTTGCCGTGGCCTGCGCGGATTGCGTGTTGGCCAGGTAGGTCAGGGCGCTGTTGCGCAGCGTCATGGCGTAGCGCTCTTGCAGGTCGGTGAAGTTCCAGTTCAGCGTCATGGTCTTGCCGGCAGCCTTGTCCGCGTTCAGGCGCACCGCCAGGTAGTCGAAGAAGTGCGGCACGGTCAGCGCGCGCACCAGGTCGGGCGATGTCGTGCCGCTGGGCGCGCCCCGCTTGATGCCGTCGCGCAGTTCCTGCGCGCCGGTCAGGTAGGCATTGCGCCAGGTCGCGTTTTCGGTCTGGTAGCCAAGCTGCTCCAGCGCGTCGGCCTGTAGCGCGCGGGCCGCGGTGTTGGCCGGCTCGGCAAAGACCAGCTCGTTGCCGATCTGCGCCACCCAGCGGTATTCGCCGCGGGCGTAGGCTTCGCGCGCCTTGGCCAGGACAGCGTCCGCGCCGCCCATCCATTCGATCGTCTTCTTCGCGCCCTGCACCGGCGGCAGCGGGTTCAGGTGGGCCGGGTTGCCATCGTAGAACCCGAGGTAGCGCTGGTACACCGCGCGCACGTTGTGGCTGATCGAGCCGTAGTAGTCGCGCGCATACCATTTGCTGGCCAGCGGCTCGGGCAGCTTGCGCAGCGTGTCGGCAATGTCCGTGGGCGTGAGGCCATGGTTCATCAGGCGCAGCGTCTGGTCGTTCAGGTAGGCGTACATGTCGCGCTGGTCCGACAGGAACTCGTTGATGCGCGCCTTGCCCCAGGTGGGCCAGTGGTGCTGGGCGATCAGGATGTCGCTGCGCTCGCCGTAGCGGGCCAGCGCCTGGCCGATATAGAACGACCAGGCCTTGGCATCGCGCACCTGCGCGCCGCGGATGGTCAGGATGTTGTGCTGGGTGCGGGCAGCGTTCTCCGCGATGCACAGCGTGCGCAGCTGCGGGAAGTAGAGGTTCATCTCGGCCGGCGCCTCGGTGCCGGGCGTGAGCTGGAACTCGATGTCGATGCCGTCGATGCGGCGGGTGTCGATGGTCTTGGCGATGAGATCGGTGGGCGCCAGCAGCGTGATCGTGCCGCGCGAGGTGGCCTTGCCCAGGCCCGCGTCGACCTGGCCCGTCGCGCTGCGGGGCAGGGTGGTGCCGTACATATATTGCGCGCGCCGGATCATGGCGTTGCCCGCCAGCACGTTCTCGCTGATGGCCTCTTCCATGAAGCCCGCTGGCGCGATCACCGCCACCTTGCCGGCCTTCACGTCGGCTTCGTCGACGATGCCCTTGGCGCCGCCGAAATGGTCGACGTGGCTGTGCGTGTAGATCACGGCGACCACCGGCTTGCGCGGCCGGTGCGCATAGTACAGCGCCAGCGCCGCGCGCGCGGTCTCGGCGGTGATCAGCGGGTCCATCACGATGATGCCGGTGTCGCCTTCGATGATGTTCATGTTCGACAGGTCGGCCCCGCGCACCTGATAGAGGCGGTCGGTGACCTTGAACAAGCCGGCTTCATTGTTCAACTGTGCGAGCCGCCACAGGCTCGGGTTCACCGTGGCCGGTGCGGCATCGGCGCGCTCGAAGGCGTAGGCGTCGAAGTCCCATGCCACGCGGCCGTCCGCGCCGCGGATGCTGCCTTCGGGGAAGCGGGCCACCAGGCCGCGGTGCGCATCCTCGAAATCCTGCCGGTCGCCAAAGGGCAGTGCCTGCAGCCATGCCGCATTGGCTTGCGCGGTGACGGGCGAGGCAGGCGCGCTGGCCGTCTGGGCGGTGGCGGACTGGATGGCAACGAGCGCCAGGATGGCGGGGAGGGTACGGCGAAGGGGCATGGCAGGGCTCGGCGAAACGAAGAGGACGTCTATTGGAGTCCACCGCCACCTATAATTCAATTGCAAGTTTTTTATCTCAGCGATGCAAGGAGCGCATGTCTTGAACCTGAAACGGCTGGAGCACCTGATCGCGGTGGCGGAAGAGGGCTCGCTGGCGGGGGCCGCCCGCCGCGTGCACCTGAGCCAGCCCGCGCTGACCCGCAGCATCCAGGCGCTGGAGGCCGAGGCTGGCATGCCGCTGCTCGATCGCGGCCCGCGCGGCGTGGCGCTGACCGCGGCCGGGCGCATGGTGGCGGAGCGGGCACGGCGGATCCTGTTCGAGACGCGTTGCCTGGCGCGCGATCTCACGCTGGTGCAGCAGCATGAGATCGGCAGCGTGCAGATGGGGATGGGGCCGTTCCCTGCCGCCATCCTGCTGCCCGAGGTGCTGTGCGCCCTCAACCGGGACTGGCCGAAGCTGCGGGTGAAGGCCGAGGTCAACAGCGCCCCGGCGCTGCTCGCCGCCCTGCACGCGGAGACGCTGGATTTTCTGGTTGCCGAGCGCCGTACCATGCCGGCGGCGGCAGAGCTGGAAGTCCGGCGCCTGCGGCCCGAGCCATCGGGCTGGTTCGCGCGCCCGGGCCATCCCCTTGCGGGCGGGCGTGTCACGCCGGCGCAATTGCGCGAGGCTACCCTGGTGTCCGTGCCGTTGCCGGATCATGGCCACGACCAGTTGCGCAGGCTGCTCGGCTGCCGGCCGGGCGAGAGCCTGCCGTTTCAGGTGCAGAGCAATGATTTTCATGCGCTCAGGCATCTGGCGCGCCACTCCGATGTGGTGCTGCTGGCGCCTGCGCGGGCGCTCAGGGCGGAGCTGGAGAGCGGCGCGCTGGTGGCGCTCGCGCTGGCAAGCCCGGTCTCCATGGCCATGGACTTTGTCGTCGTGCACCTGGCGCAGCGCACGCTGTCGCCGGCGGCGGAAAGGGCGGTGGCAGCGGTGCTGGCTGCCGCTTGATTGGCGCGCCAGCGCCAATCAAAAGCGAACTAAATGTAACTTTGTTTGCACAAATGTACCTTTCTCTTAACATAACGGGCGGGTGCGAGGCGCAGCCAGGCGGGAAACCCGCATAGCCGCCCGCCGAACCCAGGGCGACTCCCGTTGCCCGGTGGGTTTGTCGACGATGTGAAGCCAAAGGAAAAGCAAGGTATGAGGCGTTTCGAATTCCGCAGCGACAGCTCCAGCAAATTCTGGGAAGTGGAACAAGACGAGGCGCAGCTCAACCTGCGCTGGGGCAAGATCGGCACTCATGGCCAAAGCCAGAGCAAGCCGTTTGCCGATGCCGCCAAGGCGGCTGCGGCAATGACCAAGCTGATTGCCGAAAAAACCGGCAAAGGCTATGTGGAGGCGCAGGTAGCGGCCGGCGCCAGCCTCGGGGCCACGGCGCAGCCGGCGCTGGATATCGCCCCGGCCTCGCGGCCCCGGGCGCAAGCAACGGAACCGGTTGCGCCGCCGGCCGCCGTCATCGCGCCTGCCGTGCGCGGCGACTCGCCGCCCTGGCTGGAGGGCGCCGCCGCCGTGCTGATGCCGGAATCGCTCAAGGACCTGGCCCGGCCCAGCCGGCGTCATCCCGGCGCCACGCCCGCCGAGCCGCTGGACCCGATGCGGGCCTGGCTGCGCGTGCGCGAATCCCTGCTCAAGCACCTGCAGCCGGATATCGACGCCAGCGTCGCCCATTGGCAGGCGGCCTATGCCGAGGCATGGCAGCGCGTGGAAAGCCGCCGCATGGAGGGCTCGCCCGCGTCCGACGCGGTGCTGATGACGATCCTCGTCAAGCTGTCTTCCCAGTATTACCGCGACGATGCGGAACTGGGCGCCAATGGCATGGCCTTCATGGTGGGCCGGCTCGGCCTGGAAGGCGCGGTGGATGCGTTACTGACCGCCCAGACCATGGGCACGGAGCTCGGCTGGGTGCGCGATACGCACAAGCCCCGCCTGAGCCTGAACGACAACGTCGACAGCGCGCACGGCACCGGCTACGAGGGCATCCACAGCGATGCCGAGTGGGCGCTACGCGCCCTGCTGGCGCGCGCCGAGCCTGCGCAGTGGCAAGCCTGTGCGGACAAGATCCGCGCGGCCCTGCCGCTGCTGCCGCCGTCGCGCCAGCCGGTCATGGCCATGTTGCTGCCCGACCTGCCCGAGCTTAGCAACGAGACCGCGCAGCGCCTGCAAGGGCCACAGGCGCCGGCGTCGCTGCACTGGCTGCAGATGACCGTGACCGATCCTGCGGCGCTTGCGCTCGCGCAGCGGCAGAAGGTGGAGGGCTGGGGCAGCAATTTCTGGGGCGTGGAGACCATGGTGGCCACCGTGCTGCGCGAGCGCGGCGCCGACGCGTTACCGATCCTGGCGCCAGGCGCGGCCATCGGAGCGGCTGGCGAAGGCCTGGCGGCCATCGGCCTGCCTGACGCCGTTGCCGCGCTGGCGCGGGTGGCGACCAACGGCAAGCCCGCCATGGCCCGCTTCCAGCAGGCTACCGCCCGCTGGCCGTTGGCGGCGCTTGGGGCCTTGCCCGGCCTGGCGCTTGCCGGTGGCAAGGATGCCAGCCTGTACACGGCCAGCCTGGCCGCGCTGCTGCAGGCGCATCCCGCCGAGGCCGAGCGCGTGCTGCCGTGGCTGAGCCCGGCCGAAGTTGATCTGGTGAGGCAACTGCAGGCCAGGCTGGCGCAGCCTGCCGAGGCGGCCGCCGTTGAGGACCTGCCCACGGTGCTGGCCGATCCGCCCTGGCTTGGCAAGAAGCGCGTTGCCGCCGCCGGCCCGCTTGCGCTCGCGCCGCTGGATCTTCCCGCGGTCGAGCGCTGGGCCGAGGGCAAGCGCGAGGAATGGGTGTCGATGAGCGACTGGCAGGTGCGTCGCTACGACCATGTCAAGGCGCGCGATGTGCAACTGCTGGCGAGCGACCTGGGGTTCGGCGACGCACTCGGCAAACAATCCGGCCTGCTCGAACAGGCCATGCTGGCGATTCGCCAGCGCGATGTGCAGGCGCTGTTCGCCGCCTGGCAGGCCTTGCGCAAGCTCACCAACTGGTGCTCGCTCGACGCCATGATGGCGGCCTTGCTGCCCGAGGAACTGGCGCTGCCGCTGTTCAATATGGTGGCCGCGGAGAGCGCAACCCACAACGACAACTATATGGCAGCCAGGTTCGGCCTGCGGGTACTGCCCGGCGTGCTGGGCACGGTGCGCCGCGCGCCCACCGAGGGGCTGCCGCTGGCGATGCCGTTTGGCGCGGTCGAGCTGGCGGTGCCGGCGGCGCGCGCGCTGGCCAGGCTCAAGTCGCTGCGCGAAGTGGGCCGTGCCTGGCTGCTGCGCCATCCGGAGCATGCCGTCGCCGGCCTGATCCCGGCCGCGGTGGGCCGCATTGGCGAGGCGCGCGACAACGCCGCTACGGCGCTGCGCATGCTGGCCGGCGAGGGGCACGAGGCGCTGGTGATGGACGTGGCGCAGCGCTTCGCCCAGCGCGACGCGGACCTTGCCATCGTGGCCGCCGTGCGCGGGGTGCTGGATGAAGATCCGCTGCAGCGCTTCCCGGCCAAGCTGCCCAAGCTGCCCGTGTTCTACCAGCCCGCCAGCTTCCACCGCCCCGTGCTCGCCACCGGCAAGGGGGCCGGTAAACCGCTGCCGGATTCAGCCTTGCAGCACCTGGGCACCATGCTGGCATTTCCCGCGGGGGAAGGGCGCTATCCCGGCCTGGACATGGTCAAGGCGGCCTGCACGCCCGAGTCGCTGGCGGACTTTGCCTGGGACAATTTCGCGGCGTGGCTGCTGGTCAATGCGCCTGCCAAGGAGAGCTGGGCGCTGAGCGCGCTGGGCGTGCTCGGCAACGATGACACGGCGCGCCGGCTCACCCCGTATATCCGCGCCTGGCCCGGCGAGGCCGCGCATGCGCGCGCCGTGGCCGGGCTGGATGTGCTCGCCCTGATCGGCAGCGACGTGGCGCTGATGCACCTCAACGGCATTGCGCAGAAGGTCAAGTTCAAGGGCTTGCAGGACCGCGCCCGCGAGAAGATCGACGAAGTGGCCGAGGCGCGCGGGCTCTCGCTCGAAGAGCTCGAAGACCGCCTCGCGCCCGACCTTGGGCTGGACGCGCACGGCACGTTGCTGCTGGATTTCGGGCCGCGCCGGTTCCGTGTGGGCTTCGACGAAGCCCTCAAGCCCTTCGTGCGCGACACCGACGGCGCACGCCTGGCCGACCTGCCCAAGCCCAAGAAAACCGACGACGCCGCGTTGTCCAAGGAAGCGGTGGAGCGCTTCAAGGCGCTCAAGAAAGACGCCCGCACCATCGCCAGCCAGCAGGTGCTGCGCCTGGAGCTGGCCATGTGCGCGCGCCGGCGCTGGAGCGCCGCGGTGTTCGAGCCCCTCCTCGCGCAGCATCCGCTGGTGCGCCACCTGGTGCAGCGGCTGGCATGGGGCGTGTACCGCGTGGCGCACGGCAGCGACAGCGGCGGCGAGCTGCTGGCGTGCTTTCGCGTGGCCGAGGACGGCAGCTACACCACGGCCGATGATGATGCCTACGCGCTGCCGCAAGGCGAGGATATCCGCGTGGGCATTCCCCACGCGCTGGAATTGCCCGCCGAAGATGCCGCCGCCTTCGGCCAGCTGTTCGCCGACTACGAACTGCTGCAGCCCTTTGCGCAGATCGGCCGCGACACCTACGCGCTGACCGAGGCCGAGCGGCAGGCCATTGACCTGGATCGCTGGAAGGGCGTGGTCATCCCGACCGGCAAGCTGTTCGGCCTGGCCAACCGCGGCTGGCGGCGCGGCGCGGCGCAGGACGGCGGCGGCATCTGGTACTACACCAAGCAGGTCGAGGGCGGACGGGCGATCGAGCTGACGTTCGATCCCGGCATGATCGTGGGCATGCCCGACGAAAATCCGGAGCAGACCTTGCAAAGCCTGCAGTTCGGCGTGGATGCGCACGGCTGGGGCATCGCCCGCAACGGCGGCAAGAAGTTCGCCGGGCTCGACCCGATCGCCGCCAGCGAACTGATCCGCGACATGGAGAGCCTGCGCGCATGAACGCCTGGGTCCATGCATCCCTTATTCTGCGGCGCCTGATGGCGCCGCTGACCGCACCAATGGAAAGCCACCATGGTTGACAAGACAAGCCCCACGCTCCAGCGCCCGCCCGCCGAACTGCTCTACGCGGACGAACTGGCGCGCCTGGCCGCCACCGACGATGCGCCGCGCCCGCCAGGCTGGGCGCTGTCGCTGACCGCCGCGCGCCGCTTTATCCTGGGCGATGCCGGCAGCGATATCGCCGCCAAGCTGGTGGCCCCGGCGGCCATGATCGAGCGGGCGCTGGTCACGCTGGCCACCGGGCGCGGGCTCATGCTGGTGGGCGAGCCCGGCACCGCCAAGTCGCTGCTCTCGGAGTTGCTGGCGGCGGCCGTCAGCGGCACCTCCACGCTGACCATCCAGGGTGGGGCCTCGGTCACCGAAGACCAGATCAAGTACGGCTGGAACTACGCGTTGCTGATCAACGAGGGCCCGAGCCAGCGCGCGCTGGTGCCTGCGCCGCTGTATCTCGGCATGCAGCAGGGCCGCATCGTGCGTTTCGAGGAAATCACCCGCACGCCGCTGGAGGTGCAGGACTGCCTGCTGGCCATGCTGTCGGACCGCGTGATGGCGGTGCCGGAGCTCGAAGGCGCCGCCGGCATGCTGTACGCGCGAGAAGGCTTCAACATCATCGCCACCGCCAACACGCGCGACCGCGGCGTCAACGAGATGAGCGCGGCGCTCAAGCGCCGCTTCGATTTCGAGACGGTGTTCCCGATCCTGGATTTCCAGCGCGAGCTGGAACTGGTGGAGCAGGCCTCGGCACGCTTGCTGGCGCGCAGCGGCATTCCCCGGCGCGTGCCGGAGCCGGTGCTGGAGTTGCTGGTCACCACCTTCCGCGACTTGCGCGGGCAGGGCACGCAGCCGCGCCGCAACGCGGATGAGGGCGGCGCCGAGCGCATGAGCGCCGTCATGTCCACCGCCGAGGCCGTGAACGTGGCGCACGCGGTGGGCGTGCGCGCCTGGTTCCTGGAGCAACGCGATGGCAGCCCGGCTGACCTGGTCGACTGCATCGGCGGCACCGTGGTCAAGGACAACGCCGACGACCGCGCCAAGCTGCGCCGCTACTTCGAACAAAAGGTCTCGCGCCGTGCCGGATCGCACTGGCAGGCCTATTTCGCCGCGCGCGACCGCCTGCCTTGATGCGCCACGCAGCCCCAGGCCGATGACAGCGCCGACCCCCATGCCGCACACCGAGCCGCATGTGATCGGCGTGCGCCACCACAGCCCCGCCTGCGCGCGCCTGGTGGCCGAGCGCATCGACACGCTGCGCCCGCGCTTCGTCTTGATCGAAGGGCCGGCGGATTTCAACGCGCGGCTGGCGGAGCTGCACCTGCCGCACCGCTTGCCGGTGGCGATTTTCAGCTACTTGTCGGGCCCTGGCGCGCAGCGCGGCTCGTGGACGCCGTTTTGCGAATACTCGCCGGAATGGGTGGCGCTGCAGGGCGCCGGGCGCATCGGCGCGCAGGCCCGCTTTATCGACCTGCCGGCCTGGCACGATGCATTGTCCGGGCGCGCCAACCGCTACGCCGACGCTGACGACGAGCATCACGCCGAGCGCGCCGCCGGCTACGAGGCCGCGCTGTGCACCGCGCTGTGCATCGACGGCCGCGACGCGTTGTGGGAGCACTTGTTCGAGCGCGAGATGCCGCTGCCGGCGCTGGCCGCAGCGCTGGATACGCACTTCGGCCAGTTGCGCGGCGACGATCCCGGCTCCCCCGCCAATGCCGAGCGCGAGGCCATGATGGCGCGCTGGATCGCATGGGCCATGGGCCAGGCGCAGGGTGCGCCGGTGCTGGTCGTTTGCGGCGGCTATCACGCGCCCGCACTGCGCGCGCTATGGCGCGGGCATGCCGAGGCGGCTGGCAGCGAGCCCCCTGCCGTGCCGCAGCCAGAGGTAGCCGCCGACGTTGAGGACGGCGCAGCGCCCGTGCGCAGCGGCAGCTACCTCGTGCCCTACACCAGCAAGCGGCTCGACGCCTTCGCTGGCTATGCCTCTGGCATGCCGTCGCCGATGTACCAGTCCTGGGTGTGGCAGCACGGCAGCGCCGAAGCCGGCAAGCTGGCCCTCGCCCGCACCATGCACCGCCTGCGCGAGAAGAAGCTTCCCGCCTCCACCGCCGATCTCAAGGCCTTGCACGCGCATGCCCACGGCCTGGCGATGCTGCGCGGCCATGGCCAGCCCTTGCGCTGCGACTGGCTCGACGCCAGCGCCGCCACCCTGATCAAGGACGCCCTCGACGCGCCGCTGCCGTGGAGCTATCGCGGCCCGCTGCTGCGCGGCACCGATCCCGTGCTGGTCGAACTCATGGACGTGCTGGCCGGCGACCAGGTTGGCGTGTTGGCGGCCGGCACGCCGCAGCCGCCGCTGGTCGATGCCGTCGACGCCGAGCTGGCCGCGCACGGTATCGTGCTGCAGCCGGGCCGTGTGCTGCCGCTCAAGCTGGACTTGTTGCAGACCGCCGACCGAGAGCGCAGCCGCAGCCTGCACCGGCTGCGCATCCTGGCGTTGCCGGGGATCCAGCGCGAGCGGGGCCCGTCGCTGGCGCTGTCCGGCGAGCGCGAGGAGCACTGGCGGCTGCTTGGCTCGCTGGAGCAGCGCGCCGCGCTGATCGAGGCCGGCGCCTATGGCGCCACGTTGCACGACGCCGCGCGCGCCCGGCTGGAAGAAGCGCTGCGCTGCGCGGCGGGCAAGCTGGCAGCGCTGGCTGCGCTGCTTAACGATGCCGCATTCGCCGGGCTGCCGGAAGCCGGCGCCGCCTCGCTCGCCGAACTGGGCCGGGCGGTGGGCGCGGCCTCCCGCTTCGAGGCGCTGGGCGAGGCGCTGGGGCTGCTCCATGCCTTGCTGCGCCATGGCCAGGTACTCGGCATGGCCGGCGCGCCGGTGTTGCACACGGTGGTGGTGGCCGCGGTCGAGCGCGCCCTGTGGCTGCTCGACTTGCCAGGCCAGCTAGCCAGCGCCGATCAGCAGGCACACCTGCTGACCTTCCGTGCGGTACGCGATGTGGTGCGCGACGTGCGCAATGGCGCGTTTGGCGATGGACAGCCGCTGCCTGCGCTCGATGCGCAGCGCGCCCTGGCTGTGTGGCGCCGCAAGGCGCGCGACCCGCAGGCGGCGGCTGCCAGCCGTGGCGCGGCGCTGGGTGCGCTGGCGAGCCTGGACGAACCGGCCGCGCCGCAAGACGGCGGCAGCTGCGACAGCATCGCGGGCGCGCTGCGCCTGCTGGCGGGCTTGCCGCCGGCCGGCATCGGCGATGCGCTGGCCGGCCTGCTGGCACTGGCGCGCGATGTCTTGACCGATGCCGACGGGTTTGCCAGCGGGCTCGACGGCCTGTTGCAGCAGCTCGATGACGAGGCCTTCGTGCAGGCGCTGCCCGCCATGCGCATGGCCTTTGCCTGGCTGCCGCCGGCGGAGCGCGGCGCGCTGGCGCGCCAGGTGCTGGCTCTGCGTGGCGGCGAAGCCTATGGCGAGCGCTCGCTCACCGCGCCGCTGGGCGCGCATGATCCCGTGGACATTGCCGCCGCGCGCTTGCTGGAGGCCGCCGTGACGGCGCGCCTGCGTTACTGGGGCGTGCCCGTTGGCGCGGCCCCCGATCCCAACCCGAAGCCCACCGCGCCATGAGCCTGCACCTGCCTGATCCCTTGCAACGCTGGCGCCTGCTGTTGGGCGAAGCCGCGCAGCCCGCGCTGGGCGAGCTCGATGCCGATGCCGCTGCGGCCGACGCCGCCCTCGACTGGCTCTATGGCCGCGACCCCGAGCGCGCGCGGCGCGGCGAGCGCACCGGCAGCGGCGGCGCCTCGCAACTGAACACGCCGGACTGGATCAACGAGATCCACCGCCTCTTTCCGCGTGAAGTGATCGAGCGGCTGGAGCGGGACGCCGTGGAGCGCTACGGCATCGACGAAGTGGTCACCAACCTCGAAGTGCTGGAGCGCATCGAGCCGTCCGAAGCGCTGCTGCGCGCGGTGCTCCACACCAAGCACCTGATGAACCCCGAGGTGCTGGCCGCCGCGCGCAAGCTGGTGGCCGAGGTGGTCCGGCGCATCATGGAAAAGCTCGCCACCGAAGTGCGCCAGGCTTTCTCCGGCACACGCGACCGGCGCAGACGCTCGCGCGTGCGCATCGCCCGCAACTTCGATTTTCGCCGCACCTTGCGCGAGAATCTGCATCGCTGGGACCCGCAGCGCGGCAAGCTGTTCGTGGAGGCGCCGGCATTTTTCAGCCGCGTGCGCAGCCATGCGCAATCGTGGGACATCATCCTGCTGGTGGACCAAAGCGGCTCGATGGTGGACTCGGTGATCCATGCCGCGGTGATGGCCGCCTGCCTGTGGCAATTGCCGGGCATGCGCACGCGGCTGGTGGCGTTCGATACCGCGGTGGTGGACCTCACCGCCGACGTGGCCGATCCGGTTGAGTTGCTGATGCGCGTGCAACTTGGCGGTGGCACCGATATCGCGCGGGCCGTGGCCTACGCCCAGGCGCAGATCGGCACGCCGACACGCAGCATCGTGGTGCTGGTCAGCGATTTCTACGAGGGCGGCAGCGACTATGAACTGGTCCGCCGCGTCAAGACGCTGGTCGGCGCCGGCGTGACCGTGCTCGGCCTGGCCGCGCTGGATGCGCGCGCCGAGCCCGTCTACAACCGCGAACTGGCGGCCCGCCTGGTGCGCGAAGGCGCCCACGTGGCCGCAATGACGCCCGGCGAGCTGGCCGCCTGGCTGGCCGAGAAAGTCTCCGGCAAGGCCGGCGGGCAAGTGCCCGGAAGGCTGGTCGCATGAGGGCAGACCGCGCCGATCTCCTGGAGCTGACGCCCGAAGCGCTGGTGGCGCTGGCCAACGCCGGTTTCGTCAAGCGTGCGCAGAAGGAAATGGCCGAGGGCAAGGCGCCCGAGCTTGCGCAAGATGCCGATGGCACCTTGCACGCCGCGTACGCCGACGGCACCCGCACCAGCCTTGCCGCAGGCCGCGCGCTGCGCGATGCGGTCTGTAGCTGCATTGCCTCGGGCCTCTGCCGTCACCGCATCCTGCTGGTGCTGGCTTACCAGCAGGCCTGCCGGGAAGTGGCCAGCGTGGAAGAGGGCAGTGGCCAAACACCCGTCACCACGCCCGAAGGGCTAGCCGGCGGCCCATGGTCCCCGGCCGATTTCGACGACGCCGCGTTGCAAGCCGCGTTGCACCCGGCCACACTGCGCCAGGCCGCCGAGCTGGCACGCGCGCGGCCGGTGGTGCGACTGGCTGGCTGGCGCGTGGACGCGCCGGTGCCCACCGCGCACCTGCCGATGTGCACGGTGCGGTTTTTCTCGCGCCACAGCCTTGGCCACGCGCGCTGCGATTGCCAGGAGGGCAGCAGTTGCGCCCACGTGGCGCTGGCGGCCTGGGCCTTTCGCGCTGCGGCCGGGCGCCATCGTGGCCAGGTCGATGCCACCGTGGAGATCGCGCCGCCCGAGCCGGACGCCGCCGATGCCGATACACGCCAGGCCGATGCCCAAGCGCTGCGTGCCCTTGCCGCCGCGGCCGATGCACTGGCGCGGCAACTGTGGGCGGAAGGCACGGCCCAGGCGCCGCTGGCGCTCGCCCCGCGCCTGGGTCTGATGCGCAGCCTGGCCGCCGATTTCGGCGCGGCCTGGGTCAGCGCCGACGTCGACGCGCTGGCGGCGCAGCTCGATGACCAGCACAACCGCAGTGCCCGCTATGACCCGCGCCGCCTGCTGGATGCGCTGGCGTGCCTGCAAGGCCGGCTGGCCGCCGCGCTATCGGCCTCTGGCCCCGGCACCGCCAGCATTGCCGGACAGGCCGGCGGGCAGCCCGGGGCGCTGCTGCCGGCACGCCAGATCCTCGGCCTTGGCGTCAAGGGCGAAGTCGCGCTCGACCACCTCAAGCTGGTTTCGCTGGGCGCCGTCATGTGGGACGACGCCGACCATCCCGATGCGGCCTGCGGGGTCTCCATCGCCTTCGCGGACCCTGACACCATGGGCGTCGTCGCGCTCGAGCGTAGCTGGCCCAGGTCGGAGGGCGCCGCGCCGCCTGTGCCGCTGGTGCAGCGGCGCGTGGCGGGCAAGCCGATAGGCCGGCTGGCCGCCAGCCAGGTGGTCACGCGCGCGGCGCGCCGCCGCGCCAACGGCTTGCTGGAGATCGGCAGCGCCGCGCGCCAGACCAATGTGCTGCCGCTCTCCGCCCAAGCCTGGAACGACCTGCGGCCGCCGCTGGCCTTTGCCACGGTGGCGGCATTGCGCCAGCATCTCACGCAAGCCGCGCCCGCCTGCCTGCTGCCGCGCCAGGCCATCGGGCGTTTGCACGTGCTGGACGTGTTGGCCGTGGAGCAATGGGGCTGGGACGCCGCTGCGCAGACCTTGCTCGCCAGCCTGCTCGACACCGATGGCCAGCGCTGCCTGCTGCGCTGCCGCCACGGCAGCGGCGCGCCCGGCGCCGTCGACGCGCTAGCTAGCGTGCTGCGCATCGCCGAGGCGGGAGGCGATGCCATCCAGCGCGTGGCGGGCACGGTGCGCGTGATTGGCGGCACCCTGGAGATGGAGCCGCTGGCCCTGATGACCCAGGCCCGCGCCGTGGTGCTGGCGACCGAGCCCGCCAGCCCCGGCGCCATGCCGGCCGGCGTCGCTGCCGCACCGGTGCCGCATGCTGCCCTGGCCGGCGCCGCGCTGGCGCTGCTGGCGCAGTGGCTGCGCCAGGGCTTGCGCAACCAGCGTCCGGCCGCGCTGGAGCGCGCGCGCGAACTTGCCGCGGCGTTGTCGCGCGCCGGACTGGCGGAGACGGCGCTGCGCATCGAGGCGGCGCTGGAGGGCTTTGGCGGCGGGCCGGATGAGAACACCGCCTCACGCTGGTGGGAACTGGTCCTGTGGCTGGCGGAGATCGAGAGTGCGGCGTTGCGCCCCCCGGTGGCAGCGCCAGCATAGCGGGCCCGGCAGCCCGCACCCAACCACGGAGGGGTGTTGCCGCTTCCATTGGCTGCCGATATCGATGCAGTCTGCCATTGGGCGTGACATCGGGGCGGCGGTGGGAATCCAGGCCGCTGACCTGAGGCGGTTCAATTGACGGCGATATGCCTGATAGTTAACATGTGGCCGATTGTTTTTGTTGATTGCTCAAGCTGGGGCCACACCTGGCGAGGCGCATCGGGGCGTCCATGGTACGTAAGCTGTTGGTTCAGGGAGCAGGTCCAGATCTGGGCCTGCTGGTGAAGTCGCGACCACAATCCACGATTGCGTTGTCCGCGGAGCAACTGCAAGCCCGCTTGCGCAAGAAACGCTCGGCCTCCTATATGGAGGCGATCCAGCGGCTGGATGCCGGCGCTCACGTGCACGACCGCGGCGCCGTAGACGCGCTGGTGGCGGCGATCTGCGAAGAGCTTCCTGATATCACCATCGACCAGCAGCCGGTCGGCATTGTCGCCAGATGCCATCTGGGCCCGCCCTATGAGGTCCACACGCTGGACCGGCAGGGCAACATCATCCAGCACTACAAGACCTTCGAATCCTTGCCGCCGTTGCTGGCAAAAGGCCGGGCGCTGGCCGTGCACGCGCAATATGCATTCGTAGAAATCTACACGGACAAAGTTATCGCGGTGACTGCCGCCGGTGACACCTCTATCGTCAAGGGATGACATGAGTACTGCGGAACGCATTATCCAGGTCGCGGACCTGACCTATATCACCAAGAGCCTGCACAGCCTCAACAAGGACATCGAAACGGTCTCCAGCCAGGTGTCCGATGTCGGGAACGTGTTGACCAACACCCGCTCGGAACTCAAGCGCCTGGAAGACGCCTTCCTGCGCTTTGTCGCCGCGGACCTGAAAGCCAAGGAGCTGTCGCTGGCGGAAACGCGCCAGGTCAAGATCCGGCAGGAACTCGAAACCACCTACGGCTACTACGCGGAAGTCCGCCGCCAGGCCACCGGGATCCTGCAGGCAGCGGACGTCAACGTGGTCCGCAACGAGACCATCAAGGCCGCGACCGAAAGCCTGATGCTGTCGGCGCCGCGCTATTGGCTGGCGCCCGCGCTGGTGGCGCTGGCCGCCTGGCTGAGCGACCATGCGGAGCTGGCCCGGCGCGCGCTGGCCGAAGCCATCCGGCGCGATGACGAGAAGACCTCGCTGTTCTTCGCGCTGGTCAGCCGGCGTGCCGGCCGCGGCGAGGCTTGCCGTACCTGGCTTGATCGCTTCTTTGGCATGCAGGACCCGACCAGCCTCGACCGGCAGAGCGTCATCCTGGTCGATGCCGTGGCCAGCGGCATCTTTGGTGGCGAGATCCGCTTGCAGTGCACGCGCCGCATCGAGTCGTGGATCGATGAGCTGAGCGAGCAAGCCGGCTTCGTCGAGACGCAGCGCCGCCAGTGGACCGACGGGCTGCTGACCAAGATGCCCACGCCCGACCGCTCGGACAAGTACAGCCACCTCTCACGCTTCAGCCCGACGTGGCCGCGCCTGAACGAGTCGATGAACCAGGCCGCCACCCATGAGGTGGTCCTCAAGCACTTCCAGGGCATCTTCGACGGCGCGCTGCCCAGCGCCAAGAGCATTGGCGCGGCGGTGGACGGCCTGCTCGACACGCTGGTGAGCCAGTTCGACGACGAGGAACTACCGCTGCGCCGGGACGACCGGCTCAACCAGCTCATCATCAACGAATCCGGCGACCGGCAGGCCGCCGAGCGCCGTCAGGCGCTGGAGAATGCCGCGCTCGACGAGCGCGTGAGCTTTACGCAACTGCTCACCAACGCCGCCATGAACCCCGAGCTGAGCAAGGCAACGCGTGCCACGCAGCGCTATGCCATTGCCCTGTCGCGCGCCTGGATCCGCGATGCGCACGATGACCTGAGCGCCACGTTCCGCAATGCCGTGCCGGCCGAAGCCGAAGTGGCCATCGAAGGCTGGGCGGGCAAGACCCGCGGTGGCGAGAACGAGCGCGAGCTGTTGGCGAGCCTGGGCACGCACCTGGACGCTGAGCGCGATGCCACGCTGGCCAAGCTCAAGCTGGGCGTGGGCCATTGGGTGGCAGGCGTGGTCGGCGTGATGGCGTTGCTGATGGCCATCAAGGGCGGCATGGTCCCGGCCCTCGTTGGCATCGCGGCCATCGGCTGGGTCGTGGTCGCCCGCAGCAAGATCGCCAAGGCGAAGGAACTCGTGATCCAGGAAGCCAAGAAGAAGAAAGCGCAGTGCGAGCAGGCCCTCAAGGCAACGCTGGCCGAGCTGGTCGAATGGCGCCGGGAGCTGGCCGCCCGCGACGCGGTTGCCGCGCAGGTGACGCAACTGCTCGACGCCATCTCGCCGGAGCAGTACACGCTCAGCACCCACGAAAGCACGCGCCGCGTTATCGCCGCCGCGGCCTGATGCCCAAAAAGGAACAGACATGACCCGACAGATCCTGGCCGCCGCTACCGGCGACGCGGCCCAAGCTGATGCCGTCGCTGCAACGCCCGGCCCCGCTGCAGCCACCGAGCCGGTGCAGGCTGCGCTAGTGGCGCCGCTCAACGAAGCGCTGGCTGGCGCGTTCCCAGCCTGGGACCTGCTGCCCGCCGCGCCGTTCGTGCGCCGGGTGCGGTGAGCGACGGCGCCGCCGCAGCATGACACCTCCGCATACCTACGCCGAATGGTCTGCGTGCATCGATGCCTTTGCTCGCGGCGGCAGTGACGAGGAGGTCATCGCCGCGATGCGCGCTGGCGTGCTGAGCTGGACCGGCGGCGTTGCACCGCTGTTCGCGCAACGCATCAGTGAAGTGTTCAGCCTGCGCCTGCAGCGCATTGCCGACGAGATGACGCGCGCCCTGCGTCATGGAAGCACCGGCAGCGACCACGTGGTGCTGTCGCGCACGCTGCTGGATGCCCGGCGTAAGCTGTGGGTGCTCAACCGCGTGGCGCAACTGCCGTCCTTGCCGGGCGAGCTGGCCGGCAGCCTGCAGGAACAGCTGCGCAAGTACGCAGCGCAGGCCCAGCAATCGCTGGAAGACAGCGCGCGTAGCGAGCGCAGCGGGCTGCTTGCCAGCATCATCCGCAACAACTCGCTGCTGCGATTCGACGCCGAGCCGATTCCCGCGAGTTCGGGGAGTGTCGCGAATCCCACGAACGCGGCAGCCACATCCGGCGGCGGCGTTGCACAGCCTGCCGCGAGCACGCCTGCGGGCGGCCCTGCGCCGCGCCGCAGAAACATCCTGGCCTAGACATGAGCGATACCAAAGAATTCAAGAGCACCCTGACCCGTTACCTCAAGGCACGGGTGCCCTTTATCTCCATCCGCAGCGCGGAACGCGCCCGCGTGCTCGACATCGTCCGCGAGATCGCGCAAGGGCTGAACAATGCCCCGGTCTACGTGCATACGCTCTCGCAAGGCACCAAGGAACTGGTCAGCGGCAGGTCGGCCAATGAAGACCGATCGGTGATCGGCGCGCTGGATTTTGCCAGCCAGCAGATCGGCCAGCGGCAGAGCCTCACCTTCGTGCTTACCGAGGTCTCGGACACCGAGGACGACACGCCCTTTGCCCGCCAGTTGCTGGACGCCGTGATGCTGGCGGCCGAGAACGGCGGCGCGGTTGCTGTCATCACCACCAAGCCGGTTTGGGGGCAACTGCAGCGCCTGGGCATGTCCCTGGTGCTGTCGCCGCCGACCGAGGACGAAATGCTCGACATCATCCACGAGCAGATCGGCGCCTATCGTGCCGACTACGTGATTGAATGGGACGACGCCGACGAGCGCGAGGCTGCCGCCATCCTTACCGGCGTCTCACGCATCGAGGCAGAGAACATCATCGCCACGCTGCTGGCCAATGGCCGGATCGTCAAGGCCGACCTGGCCGAGCTCACCCATGCCAAGGACCGCATCTTTGCCGATATCTCCGGCATAGAACGCGTGCAGGTGCGTGGCTCCGAGTTGAACGTCGGCGGCCTTGGCGGGCTGAAAGGGTGGCTGGACAAGGAGCGCCCGCTGCTCACCGCTGACCTGCGCGAGCGCGGCATTCGCCCGCCGCGCGGCGTGCTGCTGGTCGGCGTGCCGGGCTGCGGCAAATCGCTGTCGGCCAAGGCCATCGCCCATAACTGGAAGATGCCGCTGTACCGGCTGGACCTTTCCACCATCCACGGCCAGTACCTCGGCCAGAGCGAAGGCCGGCTCAAGGAAGCACTGAGCACTGCCGACCACGTGTCGCCGTGCGTGCTGTGGATCGACGAAATCGAAAAAGGCCTGGCCGGCGCCACGCAGGGCGCCGGCGATGGCGGCACCTCGACGCGGCTGGTCGGCCAGTTCCTCTACTGGCTGCAGGAGGCGCGTTCGCGGGTGTTTGTGGTGGCCACGGCCAACGATGTGTCGCGGCTGCCGCCCGAGTTGCTGCGCAGAGGGCGCTTTGATGAGCTGTTCTTCGTGGATCTCCCGACTGCCGAGGAGCGTAGGGAGATCATTGGCATCTATGTGCAGCGCGGCCTGAAGCGAGAGATTCCTGCGGCGCTGATGGCTGAACTGGTGGAGGCCTCGGAAGGCTTCGCCGGTTCGGACCTGGAATCGGCCGTGCGCGAGGTAGTGAAAGAGGCTTACCTGAACGGTGATGGCGCCGTCTCGGATGACCTCTTCCGCCGCAGTTTCCAGAACCTGGTGCCGTTGTCCAAGACCAGCCCCGAGCAGATCGAATCCATCAGGGCTTGGGGCAGGGAGCGGGCCGTGCCGGCGTCGGGGCTACCGATCGGCGGGGCGGCGAGCCAGACGCGGTCGCGGCGCGTGGTGCTGGCCTGATTCTGCGCCATCCCTTGCGGCAGCCACGCCGGGATGTAGATGGGCTTCAACGCGGTGAGGCCGGCCTGGGCGCCGTGCCCTTGGAGCCGTTCCAGCCCGGCCTGCGCACAAGTAACTTTTGTCGCGCTTGACCGGAACGCACCGGCCCTTTGGCGGTCTATGACTTACATCCGCGTTACAATGCTGTGGTGCACCATCGGCGCCGGGTGGCTGATTTATCACCATCCGCGCCGGTCTGGCCCTTGTCGTTCTACCCCGATTCATGCGATCCCTGCTGCTCCTGATCACCGTTTTGTGCTTGTCTGCGCTGTCCTTCGGGGCAGCGGCGAACACGCACGCCGGTATGCCGGGGCCTGCATTTGATCCCGCATTTGATCCCGCTCGCGCTGAACTTCTGATTGCCGAACCGGCGTTCTCCCGCACCCTCGATGAGCTGGACGGCGGTGCCGGCCTGGAGCGCGTCGTGGCGCCGGGCGACGATGGCCTGGCGGGCGAAGCGATGGCGGCAGCGGCGGAGGAGGACGATCCTCCCGGCTACTGCGAGATCTGGTCTGCCGACCTGCTCGATCCCCTCGACATGCTCGACGAGATCGAGGAATCCAGCGCGCTCTTCGCGCTGCCCACCGTGCGTGTTTCGTTGCCCCCCAACGAGATCGCGCAACAGCTGCCCGCACGCCCGGATCCTTTGCCCGCGGCGTTCTTCAAGCCCCCCATCTCGCTGATCTGACAGCCTTGGCAACCCCGGCGCGCTCCTTGCGCGCCCGGGCTGCGTTCCTATTGCCTGGGCGCCTTGGCCCGATCGCATCCGCGATCGCTGGCTGACCGTTTGCGCGCGCTTTTTTGCGCGCGCCGGCGGCGGGCGCGCAGCCGTTTCGCCTGCCCCCATTTGTCATGCAGATCAAACAGATCACTATGTTTTCCATGGTGGCGTTGCTGTCGCTCGGAGCCTTGCCGGCTCTCGCGGCGGAAACGTTCACCTTGCCGCAACTGCTGTCCCTTTCGCAGTCCACCAACAAAGGCGTGGAGGCGGCGCAGGCGGGTGTGGATGCCGCCAGCGCCGCCGTGACCAGCGCGCGTGCCTATCCCAATCCGCAGGTCGAAGTGATGTACGGCCGCCTGTCGCCGCGCACTGCCGGTGTGACCGGTGGCGCCGCGCCGACCATGGCCATCACCCAGAAGCTGGACTATCCGCAGCAGCGCAAGCTGCGCGCCGAGATCGCCGGGCGCAGCCTGGAGGCCACCGAAGCTGGCCGCCAGGCGTTCCGCGCGGACCTGGCGGCGCGGGTCAAGACGTCGTACTTCGATGTGCTGCGGCGCGAGATGGAGCTGGCCGCGGCCAAGGAAGACCTGGCCATGATGCGGCAGATCCAGGACCGCGCCCGCCTGCGGGTGGAGGTGGGCGAAGCGCCACGCTATGAGCTGATCAAGGCCGAGACCGAGCTGCTGAGCGCGCAGAAGACGCTGCAGAGTGCCCAGTTGCGCGTCAACCAGGCCAAGGCGGCGCTGCGCCAGCAAGTGGGCGGCGCCATGCCGGCGGCCTATTCGCTGTCCGGCAGCCTGAGCCAGCCCCCCGCGCTGCCGGCCCTGCCGATGCTGCGCGACACCTTGACCGGCGCCAACGCCGAGCTGACCCAGCGCCGCCTGGAAGCGGACCGCGCCAACCTGGCCGTGGACTACCAGCGCTCGCTGCGCCTGCCCGAGCTGGCGGTGCGCGCCAGCGCCGAGCGCCAGCCGGACAACACGGTCTCGCAGGTTGGCTTGGTCCTCACCATCCCGCTGTGGGACCGCCGCAGCGGCCCGGTAGGCGAGGCGAGCGCGCAGGCGATCCAGGCCCGCACCGCGCTGGAGGCCCGCGAGTTCGAGCTGACGCAGGAGCTGGAATCGGCTTACCGCCAGTACGAGATCACGCAGTCGCAGGTAAGCGCGCTGGAGGGCGGCATCGTGCGCCAGGCCGAGTCCGCGCTGGCGGTGGCCGAGTCGGCCTATCGCTTCGGCGAGCGCGGCATCCTGGACTACCTCGATGCGCAGCGCGTGCTGCGCGGCGCGCGCAGCGACCTGATCGCCGCGCAGTTCGAGCTGCAGGCCGCCACCATCCAGATCGAGAAGCTGCTGTCGAGCGTGCCCGGGCAGACCGCGGCACCCACGGCCCCGGCCGCACTGTCGGCACCTTCCGCTCCGTCCGTACCCACGGCTCCCCCCGCATCTACGGAAACCAAATAAGCATGCGCCCCCATTTTCTTCTTTCCCTGACGGCAACCGCCGCCCTGCTGTTTTCCCTGGCTGGCTGCTCCGACGAACCCGCTCCCGCCGCCGAGCCGCCCAAGCAGCCGCCCGGCGTGGTCAAGCCGGAAGAGACGCTGCAGAAGACCCTGAAGGTGGCCGCGGTGGCTGCCAGCCCGTTCAGCGAAGTGCTGCGCGTGTCCGGACGCATCGATTTCGACGAGCAGCGCGTGGCGCGCATTGGCGCCAGCGTGACCGGCCGCGTGACGGATCTCTACGGCATCCTCGGCCAGGAGGTCAAGGCGGGCCAGGTGCTCGCCCGCTTGCATAGCAGCGAGCTGGGCGCGGCCCAGATGGCGTTCCTCAAGGCCGAGGCGCAGACCGAGCTGCAGGCCCGCAACGCCGAGCGCGCACGCCAGCTGTTCGCCGCCGACGTAATCGGCCGCGGCGAGCTGCAACGCCGCGAGAGCGAGCTGGCCATTTCCTCGGCCGAGATGCGCGCCTATCGCGACCAGCTGCGCGTGCTTGGCATGTCGGCCGCCGCGGTGGCGCAACTGGCCAAGAGCGGCAGCATCGATTCCTACTCGCCGGTGTTCTCCAGCATCAGCGGCACCGTGGTGGAGCGCAACGTCGCGCAAGGCCAGGTGGTGCAGCCGGCCGATGCGCTCTACACCGTGGCCGACCTGTCGCGCGTGTGGGTGGTGGCGGAAGTGCCCGAGCAGCAGGCCGCGCTGGTGGCCGAAGGCCAGAGCGTGGACATCGAGGTGCCGTCCCTTGGCAACGGCGCGGGCCAGAAGCAGATCACCGGCAAGCTCATCTACGTGGGCCGCACCGTGAATCCGCAAACGCGCACCGTGCTGGTCCGCACCGAGCTGGATAACCGCGAAGGGCGCCTGAAGCCGGCCATGCTGGCCAGCATGCTGATTGCCAGCGCGGCGTCCGAGCAACTGGTGATCCCGGAATCCGCCATCGTGCGCGACGGCAACGACGAACTGGTTTATGTGGAGCAGGCCGGTGGCCTGTACCGCCAGGTCAAGGTCAAGCTGGGCGCCGAGAGCGACGGCATGCGCGTGGTGCAAAGCGGGGTGAAGGCGGGCGACCGCATCGTGGTGGATGGTGCCTTCCACCTCGATAACGAGCGCAAGCGCCTGGAACAGGGGTAATCGATCATGCTGAAATCCCTTGTGGAAGCCGCCATCAAACAGCGGCTGGTGGTTTGCGTGCTGGCGGTGGTGCTGTTCTTCTTCGGCCTGCGCGCGGCAACCAAACTGTCGGTGGATGCCTTCCCCGACGTCACCAACGTGCAGGTGCAGATCGCCACCGAAGCCACCGGGCGCTCGCCGGAGGAAGTGGAGCGCTTTGTCACGGTGCCGGTGGAAATGGCCATGACCGGGCTGCCAGGCCTGGAAGAAATGCGTTCGCTCAACAAGGCGGGCCTGTCGCTGATCACGCTGGTGTTTACCGATGCGACGGACGTCTACTTTGCGCGGCAACTGGTGATGGAGCGCCTGATCGAGGTGGCCGGCCGCATGCCCGAGGGCGTGACGCCGGTGCTCGGCCCGGTCTCCACCGGGCTGGGCGAGGTCTACCAGTACACGCTGGACCGCGCCGACGACGGCAACCGCGCGCTCACGACCGAGGAACTCTCCGAGCGCCGCATCGCGCAGGACTGGGTGGTGCGCCCGCTGTTGCGCTCCATCCCGGGCGTAGCGGAAATCAACTCGCAGGGCGGCTTTGTCCGGCAATACCAGGTGCTGGTCAACCCGGACCGCATGCGGCACTACCAGGTCACGCTGCAGCAGGTCTACCAGTCGCTCGCGCGCAATAACGCCAACTCCGGCGGCGGCGTGCTGCCGCACTACGCCGAGCAGTACCTGATCCGCGGCGTGGGCCTGGCCCGTGGCGTGGAGGATATCGGCAGCATTGTGCTCAAGGAGGTCGCGGGCACGCCAGTCTATGTGCGGGATGTGGCCAACGTGACCATCGGCCACGAGGTACGGCAGGGCGCGCTGGTCAAGAACGGCGAGACCGAGTCGGTCGGCGGCATCGTGATGATGATGCGCGGCGGCAACGCCAAGGAAGTGGTGAGCCGCGTCAAGGCCCGCGTGGCCGAGATCAACGAGCGCGGCATGCTGCCGGGCAAGCTGCAGATCGTGCCGTACTACGACCGCAGCGAGCTGGTGGACTCGGCGCTGTGGACGGTCACCAAGGTGCTGCTCGAAGGCGTGGTGCTGGTGGTGATCGTGCTGTTCCTGTTCCTGGGGGATGTGCGCTCGTCCGTCATCGTGCTGGCCACGCTGGTGCTGACACCGCTGATGACCTTCATGGTGATGAACCAGGTGGGCTTGTCGGCCAACCTGATGTCGCTGGGGGGGCTGGCCATCGCCATCGGCCTGATGGTCGATGGCTCCGTGGTGGTGGTGGAGAACGCGTTCGAGCGGCTCGGCCACCGCGACAAGAGCGGCATGAGCAAGACCGAGATCCTGGTCACGGCGGTGCAGGAAGTGGCCACGCCCGTGATTGTCGGCGTGGGCATCATCATCCTGGTGTTCCTGCCGCTGATGACGCTGACCGGCATGGAAGGCAAGATGTTCGCGCCGCTGGCGTTCACCATCTCGATTGCGCTGGCGATCTCGCTGTTCCTGTCGCTGACGCTCTCGCCGGTGTTGTCGTCCTATCTGCTCAAGGGCGGTGCGGAGCACGATACCTGGCTGATCGCCTTCATGAAACGCCATTACCTGCGCATGCTGCACTGGGCGCTGAACAATAGCCGCAAGACCGTGATTGGCGCGGTGGTGGCGTTCATGGCCACCGTGGCCATCGTGCCGCTGCTGGGAACCTCCTTTATCCCCGAGATGAAGGAGGGCTCGATCGTGCCGGCGCTGGACCGCGTGCCCAACATCTCGCTGGAGGAATCGGTCAAGCTGGAGATGGAAGCCAACAAGCTGGTGCTGTCGGTACCCGGCGTGAAGTCGGTGGTGTCCGGCGTGGGCCGCGGCGAAAGCCCGGCCGACCCGCAGGGCCAGAACGAATCGACGCCGATTGCCAGCCTGAAGGACCGCGACGAGTGGCCCGACGGCTGGACCCAGGACGATATCGCCAACGCCATCCGCGAGAAGCTCAAGGCCATCCCCGGCGTGCAGATCGTGATGGCGCAGCCGATCTCCGACCGCGTCGACGAGATGGTCAGCGGCGTGCGCTCGGACGTGGCGGTGAAGGTGTTCGGCGACGACCTCGACAAGCTGCGCGAGCTGGCTGGCGAGATCGCGCGGGTTGCCGGCGGCATCCAGGGCTCGCAGGACATCCGCATCGAGCGGATCTCCGGGCAGCAGTACCTGTCGATCGAGATCGATCGACAGGCCATCGCGCGCTATGGGCTCAATGCCTCCGACATCCACGACATCATCGAGATCGCCATCGGCGGCAAGCGCGCCACGGACATCTTCGAGGGCGAGCGCCGCTTCGCCGCGGCAGTGCGCCTGCCCGAGGAGTTCCGCGACAACGTGCAGGCCATCCGCCAGCTGCTGGTGGCCACGCCCAACGGCGCCCAGGTGCCGCTGCAAAGCGTGGCCAGGATCGAGGTCACCGACGGCCCCGCGCAGATCAGCCGCGAAATGGCCAAGCGCCGCGTGGTGGTGATGATCAACGTGAAGGACCGCGACCTCGGCGGCTTTGTCGCCGAACTGCAGCAGGCCGCGGATGCCAAGGTCAAGCTGCCGGAAGGCTACTACCTGGAGTGGGGCGGCCAGTTCCAGAACATGGAACGCGCCATGGGCCACCTGAAGATCATCGTGCCGGTGACCATCGCCGCGATCTTCTTCCTGCTGTTCCTGCTGTTCAACTCTGTGCGCTTTGCCACGCTGATCATCACCGTGCTGCCGTTTGCCTCCATCGGCGGCATCATCGGCCTGTTCGTCACCGGCGAGTACCTGTCGGTGCCGGCCTCCGTGGGCTTTATCGCCCTGTGGGGCATGGCGGTGCTCAACGGCGTGGTGCTGGTGTCGTACATCCGCACGTTGCGTGACTCCGGCTTGTCGCTGGACCAGGCCGTGATCCAGGGCGCGACCCAGCGATTCCGCCCGGTGATGATGACAGCCACCATCGCCATGCTGGGGCTGGTGCCTTTCCTGTTCTCCACCGGCCCGGGCTCCGAAGTGCAGCGCCCGCTGGCGGTGGTGGTGATCGGCGGGCTGATCACCTCGACCCTGCTGACGCTGGTGATGGTGCCGACGTTGTATCGCTGGTTCGATAATCGCAAGCCGGACCCGATGAAGGACGTGCCGGTGTAATTGCCTGTGTAGCGCAGAGACATCGTCCAGTCAGGCAACGCCCCACGCGGTCCCGGTGGGGCGTTTTTCTTTGGGGCAAGCCGCCGCACTAACGCATGACCGCATCCATTCGATATCATGTGCCCTGCAGCGGGCCGGCGCGCACGCTACGGCATGGCGGCCGCACCGTGGTGACGGGGCGGCGATGCGCAGCGCGCCGAAGCCTTGTACCGCCCCCCCAAAAAAAGGAATCGCGTGGCAGGCCCAGCATCAGCACAGACGGCGGCAGAACCCGAAACCGGCGCGCAGGCAGACGGCGCGGCGGCGCCGCCGCAAGTGCATGTCCGGCTTGATGGGCGGGCACTTGATGGGCGGGCACTTCCCGACGCCTGCGAACTCTGGCGCGCAGCGCTATCGCCGCTCTTTGACGTCGAAATCGGCGCCGCGTCCGGCGCTTTCTCGGCCGAGCTGAAGGGCGTCCATCTGGGCGACAGCCTGATTGCCAGTGTTGGGGGCTCCGTGGCGCATCGCTTCAAGCGAGGCAGCGTCGAGATCCGGCGCAGCAATATCGACCACATCCTGATCCAGCTTTACGTCTCGGGCGGCGTTCAGGGCGAGTATGGCAACCGGCCGTTCCATGCGAGCGAGGGATCGATCAGCCTGCTCGACCTGGGGAGGACGCTGGATAGCCGGACGCCGGCGTTTTCGAACATCACCCTACCGTGCCGCGCGACCGCCTTCCCGCCTCGCTGAGGAGCTGCAACCTGCACGGCACCGTGCTGGATGCCGGCCAGGGTTCCACACGCTTGCTGGCGTCTCACCTGTCGCAACTCATGCTGGCCGGCGCCAGCCTGACGGCGCAGGAGATGGCCGCATCGGTCACCGCGGCGCTGATCATGCTGGAGGGCAGCGGCGCCAGGCTGCGCGATAGCGAGCCTGATGTGCAAACGGCGGCGCGCCGCAGCATGCGCAAGCTGGTACGGCGCTATATCGAACAACATCTGGCCACGGAAGCGCTCTCGCCGGAGCAGGTTGCCAGCGTCTTTCGCCTGTCGCGAGCCAGCCTCTACCGGCTGTTCGAGAGCGACGGCGGCGTGAACGCCTACATCCAGGGCAGGCGGCTGGATCGCTGCTTCGATGAACTGGCCCGATCCAAGGGCAGCGGGCTCAGTATCGCCGAGCTGGCATATCGTTACGGCTATTCCAACGAGAGCACGTTCAGCCGCGCCTTTCGCCGCCGCTTCAGCCTGAGTCCGCGGGAGGTGCGCGCGCTCGCGGAGCGTCCCCGCAACAACTGGCCAGCGGCGTCGGCCAACGGCAGCGAAGCCGCCACCATCAACGAATGGCTGGAGAGCCTCCGCAGCGAATTCACCGCCATCGGTGCCGGCGCCTGACTGCAAGGCTTCAGCCCGCGATGTCGATTACCTGCCCGGCGCACTGCATGTAGCACGCCAGGCAGGCGCCGTGACCAAACGACAGGGCTCGGGCAGCCGGGGTCTTCAAACGCGGCAAGAGGGGATGGCTGCGGCCGCGAAAGCCAGCTCAGCGCACCTTGGGCTTGCCATACCGGATCGGGACATCGACCGCCGCCCCCGGCGCAAGCAGTGTCTTGAGCTGCTCCCTGGCGCTGACCGCGTCCTGGAACGAAGAAAACGTCAACTGGCTGATGCGCATGTGATCGAAGTACTGGACCCCGATTGCGGCGTGGCTTAGCTTGCCAATCGCCTGCTGGACTTCCTGGATCGACACTTGCGAAACAACCACCTCGTTGCGGCTTTCTCCCACAACGCCGCGATCGTTGACGACCAGCGTCACCGCACTGCCCACGGCTCCCGCGTTCTTCGCCGTGGCCGAAGCCGAGGCCGGCAGCGTCTGGAGCGACTGGCTGCCAAGGCGAACGACCGTGGTGCCCGCAAGGCTCTTCAATTGCGCGGGCGACAACTGCTGCCCAGCCACATAAGTCGACGCGCCTGCGTAGCACAGCGTGGTGGCCAGTGCCGCGACGCCGCACAGCAAGACCCTGAAGGACAAATTCATTTTCATCATCATTCTCCTCGCCCCGTTATTTCGCGGCAATCACACGGTATTCAACAGCCAAGGGCTTGCTGAGCTTGACGCTGACGCCATCGGCTTCCGGCTGGAAGCTGCTGCACGTGCCGGGCGCGGCGGTGGCCGGCATCACGCTGACCGCATACACCTCCCAATTCCCGGCGGCGTTCTCGCCATGGAACGCATAGCTGCCTAGCCCGTAGCTTTTCACTTCCGGAACGCCCGTGCTGTAGTAGCTGTTGTATGGAACAGCGAGTGCGGAAATGGTCCCGGAGGGCGATTTGACAAAAACGCCAACGCTGCCGACGCAGATGGAGCCGCTCAATCTCAGCTGCAGGGCATCCACCTTGTCATTGCCGCCGACCGTGAACTGCCCCAGTTTCTGGACCGAGCCGTACTTGAGCTGGGCGCTATCGGCGAACGCCTTGGTGAAGTCGCCAATGGCCAGGGTTGCCGGCTTGTAGGCACCGTATGCCTTCGCCAGCCTGACCGCGGCCGCGGCATCCGCCAGGCCGAAGCCGTACCAGTTCGAGTAGTAGTTGCCCGCGGCATTCTTTTGCCAGCCCAGGTCCAGCCGTGCCGTTTGGCTGCCATCGACGAGGCTGGCATCTTCGCTGGCGGTGAAGGTCCCCTGCTTCAGGTCAAGCCGGAGATTCCGGTTGTTGCGCGAGCCATAGTCCGGATCGATTCTCCTGGCGGTGACGCGGAGAATCTCGCGCACGTCGCGCCAAGTCAGGTTTGGATTTGCCGCCAGCATCAGGGAAACCACCCCTGAAATGGTCGGGGTGGCGGCCGAGGTGCCATTCATGCTGGAATAGTCGCAGTTCGCGTTATCTTTCTTGTTGGTTGCGCTGCCGCCAATGCTGAATGCGTTGGTAAGCTCCAGGAAGTTGCGGCTATAGCCTCTCGCGCAAGAGCTCAGGTCGGTCGAGAAGATCATCGGGCCGGAGCCGAGCTCTCCATATTGCCCCGCTTCGCCGAATTCACCGCCAAGCCCGGTGATCCAGTTGACCGCCCCGGCGTTGGAGTAGCTTGACTTCATGCCCTTGGCGTTGGCCGCGCCGACCAGGATGACGCCTGGCTCCAGCGCCTCTGTGTCGTTCGCGGGATTCTCGCAACTGATGACGCCGCTTATCCCATCGATATCGGGGCAGAACCTGGGATTGTCGCCCCCGGTGTTGTTGTACTCATTGCCTGAGGCCTTCACCATGACCAGGCCCTTGCCGCTTCTCAGGTTTGGAAAGGCCCTGATGACGGAGCTGCTCCCGGATTCGGTGTCGTACTCGTCCGGCACCACGGGATTGCCTCCGTACGACGCATTGATGATGTGGGCGTTCCTGGACCAGTCGGCACCGCCGTAGGCCTGCAAGATATTGGCATTCGCGGTGCCGATGAAACGCGCGCCGCCCAGGGTCGCGCGGGGCGCGATGCCAATCACGCCTTTCCCGTTCTGCGCCGCGCTGATGATGCCGGCGACATGGGTGCCATGTGCCTCCTTGATGTTCTCGGGGATATTGGCGGGCGTGGGGTTGTTGGTGCCGTCGTCAAAGTTGTAAGTCATCGACCTGTTCACATTGGCGGCCAGGTCCTCATTGCCGATATCGACGCCGTCGTCGAGCACCAGGACATTGACGCCCTGGCCTTTGATGCCCGCGGCATGCACGTCTTCCACGTTGAGATCGGTGACGCCATCCGCGATCCCGGAGAAAGACTTGAAGTAGCTGGTGGCCTGCTTGAGCGCCCATTGGTAGATGTAGAGCGGCTCCGTGGCCCCGGTCTGGCAGGCGAACTTTGCATCCACGCCGGTTTCGGCGCAGGCGGATGCCGGGGGCACTGGCGTGGGCGTGGGCGCGGCGGGCGTTTGAGCGTTCGCGGCCGTGTTCTCTGGATTGTCGCCCCCGCATGCCGCGAGCGCGGCGGCGGCCAGGAGTGTCAGTGATATTAATGTCGTCCTACTTTTCAACATGCGATTTCCCGCCTTCAATATTGTGTTTTCAGTACGCTATGGCTCGTGCCTGGCGCATCCCGCAGGAACTGCATGGGCTCAGCCAGCCGCGGCGCGCTGTGCCGCACACAAGCTGCGCTGCTGGGCTGCTATCGAGAACCCTTGGGATGGCCTGGTCGTGCGCGGCCAGGTGCCGGCAAGCAAGTCATGCTTGCCATCGAAGGTCGCTTGCCACTCAGGCCCGGGCCGCGCTCTTGCTAGATGGGTGGCGCGTACCACGAACCGGCGCCAATTTTTGCAGAGTTATCATTTCGTCACTTGACTCTGTGTCTCACAAAAACCGACGTTCCGTCTCACATGAGAGGGCGGGGCGGTGTTCAACGGGGAGGTTGCCTGTGGCGGCCATGATTCAGGATGGCGAGCGTTTCCATCGTCGTGCCGAGTGTTATTGCTAAGCGGATAGGCCCGGCTGGCGTAGCAGGAGATCGATCAGGACGCGCACACGCCGTGGCATGTGCGATTTGATGGGTAGATACCTATGCGTCCACTGCGCAAGAGAGAGCAATCAGGCTAATCCGAATCTGAAATGAAGTGTGTGATCGGCGTTGCGCGTTATCCATATCGGGTTGTGCACAAAGGCGCGCTCCTTCGCCTGCTACGAACTCGCGGTCACCGATTGAACCAACGGACGCTCCTGTCCCGGAGCGCACATTGGCCGAGAGGGCGATTCCACCGGCCGACACGCTCTCGCGAGCGATGTTCGTGCAGATGGCACGGGATTGCGGGGCGGCGCTGTTCGCCCGCCAGTCGGATGCCACCCTGACACGACGGGATCACTGGGGCACCCTTGCGTTGGTGGAGGTTCCGGCGCTATTGGTCTGGGGGGCGGCGGATACATTCGTGCCGATTGAAGTCGGCCGGCGAATCGCGGGTATCTTGCCGGATGCCCGGTATGAAGTACTTCCCGGTTGCGGCCACTTTCCGTCCATGGAGCGCCCCGAGGCGACCACGGCGATCGCTCGGGATTGGCTATTGGACAGGTTTCGCGGCCGCAACTAACGCAACGCAGCCGCCACAGCCTCACTGCATCGACTTCAGGTCCCCGATGCGGATCAGCATCTCGGTGAACATCTGCATGTCCAGGTCCAGGTCGGCGACTTCCTTGTACTCCTTGGCGTTGTGCGCGGTGTACTTCTTGCCGGGCATGGCGGGGCCGAAGTTGATGGCATTGGGCATCAGCTTGGCGGTGGTGCTGCCGGCGGTGGGCACGGGCTTGGCTTCCAGCCCCGTGGTGTCGCCGAAGATGTTGAGCAGCGTGGACAGCCACGCGCCTTTAGGATCGCGTGCCATCCAGTCGCCCTGGTCATGGCTGATGGTCACCGTTGCGTGGTTGGCGTCGGCCCAGGCGTTGATCTTGTCGGCTACGGCCTTGGACAGTGCTTGCGGCGTGTTGCCGCGCGGCATGCGCACGTTGGTAGTGACTTCCAGCTGGCCGTTTTTCTCCTGGACGAGGTTGGGCGACAGGGTGAGCGGACCCATGAAGTCGTCTTTGTAGGCCACGCCCATCTTCTCGCCGAGGTAGCCCGTGCCATACAGGTCGTCGAGGTACTTCGCTGCACGGGCGTAGTGGTTGTCGGCCAGCGCGATGCCGGATTCCCGCAGGAACAGCGTCAGGCGCGGCAGGGGATTCACGCCTTCCTCTGGCCGCGAGCCGTGGGCGGAACTGCCGGTGACCTTGACCTCCAGGCTGTCGGCGCGCGGGGTGATATCGATGGCGAACTTGCCCTGCGGCGCGTACTTCTCGATAAAGGCGGCGCGTGCTGCTTCGAGCCGGGCGCGGGCCGCGTTCAGGTCGCCGCCCTTGAGTTGCGCGCTCGCGGTCTGCGGCACGGCGTTGGCCGAGGCCGCGCCGCTCATGCCGACGATGGCGGTGGCGTTGCCGTCGGTGGCCTGCACGGGGAAAAACACCTTCAGGCTGCCCGAGCCTTTCTCGGCCACCACGGCCGGGTATTTGCTGTCGAGCACGATGTTGTACTCGGGCAGCTTGGTGTGCTGCCGGTAGTACTTCATGCCGTCGCCGCCCGTTTCCTCGGTGGTCTCGATCATCAGCCGGATGGTGCGGTTGAGCTTCAGCCCGCTCTCCTTCACGGTCTTCATCGCATACAGCACGGTGGCGATCGAGCCCTTGTCGTCGATGGTGCCGCGGCCGTACAGAAAATCGCCCACGCGCGTGACCTTGAACGGATCGAGCTTGGTGCCGTCGTCCAGCGCCCATTCGTCCGCCACGGCAGGGACTACGTCGGCGTGGGTGAGCAAGCCGAATTCTTCCTTGCCGGTGCCCGGCAGCGAGACTTCGAACACGCGGTTGTCCACGTTGCGGAAGGTGAGGCCGAAGTCCTTGGCCATGCCTTCCACCAGGTTGCCGAAGGCGATGATGGCGGGGTTCTCATGCTGCGGGATCTTGTCGTCGCGTACGGTGCGCAAGGCCACCATGCGCTCGATGGCGCTGATCACCGCCTGGTGGTTGTGAATCCGGTTATAGAGGCCCAGCAAGCGTGCGATGTTGGTCAGGTCGTCGCCGTGCAGCGGGGCGTGCTTTCGATAGGCGGTGACACTGCCTGCCAGCGAGGGATCGGCCTTGGCTGCGGCACTCAGGAATGCGTCGAAATCAGCCGGCGGGCTGGCCTGCGCGGCGGCGGCTAGTGCGTCGAGGCCGGGTTTCTTCAGCGTGTCCGCGACGGCGGGCTGCCCCACGGCCAGCGTGAGCAGGGCAAGCGATGCGAGCAAGGTCGAGCGTTTCATGGGCAGGGTCCCCAAAAAACGGAGGATGTTCGCATGAGTTGGCCAGCGGGTGCAAATCCCGCCAGGCGCCTGGCAGCCGCGGCGCGCTATTTCCTGCCGACCATGTACTTCACGCCCTGTGGCCCGTAGCGCTCAGAATGCGCTTCGTTGGCGCGCAAGTGGAATTCATCCCCGGCCCGGAAGGCTTGTTCCTCGCCTTCGGTGGCCAGGTAAAGCATCCCTTCGAGAATCAGTGCCCTGGCTTCGAAGGGATGCGCATGGACGGGAAGAGATCCGTTAGCCTCACGGGTGACGGTGACGACTTCCTGGAACCCCTCGCGGGCGAGGAGACCGGCAAAGGCTTCAGGATCCATGGCTGCTCCCTGTCCGTGCGCTTGGTTCGGTCTTTGAATATAGGCGCTATCCGTAGGCCCGGCGCATGGCCCTGGCGGCTACATGGCCTGGGGCACAAAATCGGATCGGTGTTGCCGCGCGTCCCTCAGGTCAGGGTGGTGATGCCGTTGGGCAGGATATCCGCCGCTTGGCAGTCCGCCGGAGGCATTCCCGGCCAACAACGCATTCAGGCTCTCCGGCAATCTGCCCGGACCGCATGCCGCCGCGCGGTGGTGATCGAAGTCGCTCGGCGCGAGGCTGGCGCCGAGCAGCTCGCCGAACGCGTTGAGCTGCACGTCGGAGGTCAGCCCCGCGCTGCCCGCGAGGGCGGGGCAGAGGATCCACGTGGTGCCATCCCGCTTGTAGATCTGCAGCAGCCTTACCTGGTCTGCGGGCTGCAGTTGCCGCTCTTCACATGCGACCTGCTCGAGTCCAAATGCGCGTACGAAGTCGTCAGCCTGGCGATAGCCGATGCAAACGACCACCTTGGGCCGCCAGTGCGCGCAGAGCGTACGCAGGAAGCGGAATCGCCCGCCATGCCGGCACAGGTCCAGGTAGCGATCCTTGGGCACGAGCTCGGACTGGCCGCGGAACACCTTGGACCAGGGGGTCAGGCCATCGAGCATGACAGGCAGGGGAAACAGGTTCAGCTTGAATTGCGCGCCGTCGGGTGCGTAGAGCTCGTCCCGGTAGTACGCCTTCCAGTCATTGTCATCCAGCCGGATACCGAGCGCTTGCGCGCGTGCCGCCGCCATGAAGCGGGCAATGCGCTGGTGATTCAGCCATTTGCCCATGTCTTCCCGATGTTTCGCGCGAAACGCCGCATCCCATGCGTGTGGCTCCGTGCGCGGCCGTAACGGCCCCGTCAAGCGCTCGTACCAGGGATGCGGGCTTCTGTCGCAGATCCAGAGACTGGCCCTCGGGTTTCCGCCTTCCATCCCTACGTACGAGGCAAAGTAATTGTCCAGTTCCTGACGCGTGAATACCCCTGTGTGCTGCACTTTTTGCCCCCTACCTTCTGGTGGGACCCCGTTTTCACTGATTCCACAACGTGCCGCCCGCCGCTTGCAGCGCCGCGCGTGCCGTGTGGTTATTTGATGTGTCCGGCAGGTCGGCTACACGGTGCGGTGGTTCTCTCTCCCGCGCCGGTTGCGGCCTCGCTCGTTGTATTTGTTTTACATGGTGCTGGAAACTGCAAATAGCCAGTTCATGCCTGTCGGCCTGAGCTGTTCATATTCCGAGTTACTTCCCACGGTAAATCGATATGAAATAAATAAAATGCTAAATATTCAATTGTTGCGATGCACTATATCCGAGATCATTTGTGGCACGCATTGCAATATTTTTATGTCTGACATAAGAACGATGAAATGCCAGGTATTACGGTGCATTTATTATTTTCATCCCCTCTGATGGGGGGATTCGTTTTTTTTGAAAACGCCCCTGGATTGACACGTCCCGGCCCTTCAAATGGAGAGAAGAGGGGAAAAAGGGGTGTAGGCCGGGGAGATCGCCTACACCCTCAAGGGATGGCAACAACAGGGTCGATCGAGTTGCCGTTGGTAAGTGTGCTGCAGTACAGCAATATCAGTACCCTTCTGAAAGAGGGTGGATACCAGGCAGCAGAGCAGGGAGCCGGTGCCGGCTGCGGCCGCACGGCTGAAGTGCCTTTTGCCTCAAGGTTTTTCGGTTTGTCAGGGCACGCTTCGGGCTGCGCGTCAGCGGTTGCGTTCGATCACCACTTCGAGATATTGCGCTGGGCAAAACCAGCGTGCCATCGCCCGAGCGGTCGCGGAAGGTGAAATCGCGCGTGGCCGCGTGGATCGCCCGGGCCCGGAACCGGGGCAAAGCCGGTGACGATGGTCATCGCATTTGTAGGAGATGCAAGGCAAGTCCATGAAGCGGCAGGTGGCCGTCAAGCGCGGCAGGATCAAGCTGATGCGTGACGGTGCGGTCAAGGACTTGCCGATCGCCGTCGAATGGGCGAAGGCCCGGATCAGCCTTGTCGAAGTCGAGCCGCCGCCGCCCATCCCGTGCGGCGGCTTTTTTTGCGCGTGCAATCTGTGCCAGCCCGGGAGCGTCCTTATCGATTTTTTCAATAGCAGTAACCCAAAAATGGCGTTGGCTCCGATATGCGTTGAGAGCATATCGTTATGCCAAATTCATCTAAGAAGGTGCTGCACATGGCGTTCAGAATGCTCTCGACCAAGTCCTTCTTCCCCGGACTCCTCCTGGTCGTCGCCGTCGCGGTGCCCGCTGCGTTACTTGGCAAGCTGGTTCCAATACTTGGCGGTGCTGTCTTCGGCATGTTGATTGGTGTGCTCTGCCGAGCCTTTCTCAAGCCGGGCGACCAATACAAGCCAGGTATCCAGTTCGCCTCCAGGCAGATGCTGCAATACTCGATCATCGGACTGGGCTTCAGCCTGCCGCTGCACGAGGTCGTCCAGACCGGGCTGAGGTCGCTGCCGGTCTCGTTGGTCACGCTAGCGGTCGCCTTCACCGTCGCCATCATCGCCGGCCGCATCCTGCGCATCCCTGAGAAGCTCAAGATCCTGATCGGCGCCGGCACCGCCATTTGCGGCGGATCGGCTATCGCAGCAATCGCGCCTGTGCTCCAGCCCGATGATCACGACTTGACGTATGCGCTGTCCACGATCTTCATGTTCAACGTCGTGGCGGTCGTCATTTTCCCTATCCTTGGCAAGATGCTGGGCATGTCCGATGCCGGATTCGGCCTCTGGGCCGGAACCGCGATCAATGACACGTCCTCGGTCGTCGCAGCCGGCTATGCCTGGAGCTCGGCCGCGGGCGAATTCGCGACGATCGTCAAGCTGACGCGCGCCATGATGATCGTGCCGGTCACGCTGGTGATCGCGCTGATCTGCCAGCGCAATCAGCCTGGCGGGTCGATGCGTCGTGCCATTCCGTGGTTCATTGTCTTCTTCGTCCTGGCCTCGGCGGTCAACGAATGGCTGCCATCTGGCCTGACGCATGCGATCCAGTGGATGACCCCGTTCCTGGTCGTCGGCGCCCTCACCGGGGTAGGCCTGAGTACCGACATCGACAGGCTGAAGCGCGCTGGGGCACGACCGCTGCTGCTTGGCCTGATCGTATGGGTCAGCGTGGCGATGAGCAGCCTGGTCATGCAACACATTGCCGGGACGCTGTGACCCATAGCGTCCTGCGTGTCGGGAGGGTCGGCGGCAGGGCCGCAGCCGATCGAAGATGAGGGGGCATTGCAACCCTGCTGTCCAGCGCCGTCAAGCAAGCGGTGGCTTGGCGCCTCCTGGCATTTCGGGCGTTTCGGGCATTTCGCATGTGTAGTCGAAGACCGCATCATCGAGATCGATGGTGGGGAATTCGTCCTTCTCTGCCCAATAGTCCTGAGTATGCTGCCACTCGCGTTTGCTGCCCCGCTTGGGGAGCAGATGCATGCCGCGCATCAGGTAGCCGGGATTGAAGTTCTCCGGGTCCACCCATGACCCAAGCGTCATGTTCTCGTCCTCGGGCCGCAGTGTCGGCATGACCCTGCTCGCGCCCTTGCTTTTCATGTGGCGAAGCAGGCGGCAGACGAAGTCGCCGATCAGGTCGGCGCGCAAGGTCCAGCTCGCACGGAAGTATCCGAAGACCCAGACCAGATTGGGCACGCCCGTGAACATCATGCCGCGGTAGGTGACGGTGTCGGAGAAGTTCAGAGGCTTGTCGTCGATGGTGAAGGCGATGTCGCCGAGTACGCTCAGATCAAAACCCGTGGCCGTGACGATAATATCGGCATCCAATGTCCGGCCGGATTTCAGCTCGACGCCGGTTTCCACGAACTGCTCGATCTCGTCGGTGACGATCGAGGCCTTGCCATCGCGCACACCCTGGAACAGGTCTGCGTCCGGGATGAAGGCGATGCGCTGCCGCCATGGCCGATAGCGCGGCGTAAAGTGCGTGTCGATATCGAATTCCGGGCCGAGATGGGCGCGCACGCCAGCAAGCAACTCTTGCTTGACCACCTCCGGCTCTTCCCGGGCGCGACGCGTGAACTCGGCCTGATCGTGCAGGATTTTACGGCGCACAATCTCGTGGATCCACGTCTCGTCGATTTCCAGTTGCCGCAGTTCGTTGGCAAGCACGTTGGCGTTGCGCCCTGTGAAGAAATAGGTCGGTGAGCGCTGGAGCATGGTGACATGCGCGCATTTTCCGGCGAGCGCCGGCACGAGCGTGGCTGCCGTGGCGCCCGAGCCGATGATGAGGACCTTCTTGCCTGCGTAGGCCAGATCCTCGGGCCATGTCTGCGGATGGACGATCTGGCCATTGAAGGACTGCATGCTCGGCCATTCCGGCGTGTAGCCCTGCGAGTGCCGGAAGTAGCCCTGGCACATCCAGAGAAAATGGGTGGTGAACCGGACCGTCTCGCCGGTGTCCGTCCGCTTTGCCTCGATGGTCCAGAGATTGTCCTGGCTCGACCACGATGCCGAGTGGATGGCGTGCCGATAGCGGATGTGCCGGTCGAGCCCGTTCTCCTCGATGACCTCGCCCATGTACGAACGGATTTCCGCCGCCGTGGCGATCGGTGCGCCAGTCCAGGGCTTGAAGCGATAACCGAAGGTGTAGAGGTCGCTGTCGGAGCGGATGCCGGGATAGCGATGCGTGTGCCAGGTGCCACCATAGCTTTCCTGCGACTCCAGGACGACGAAGCGCATCTCCGGGCACTGGTCGGCGAGATGATAGGCGGATGCTATCCCCGAGATGCCGGCCCCGACGATCAAGACATCGAAATGCTCGGGCGTCTGCGACCCGGCCCTTTCGGGAAACACGCTCTCTGTCATTTTTCCCCCCAACTTGTAGATGAATCGACAGGCCAGGTTCCTATTGCAGGCCACCAAAGCCCGGAAAGACGATCACGCTGCGTGCGACATGCCCTGACTGCATCGCGCTGAAGCCCTCATTAATCGCGTCCAGTGGCAGCTTGCCCTGCATGTACAGTCCGACCAGCCTGGGCCACCGTGCTCGCGTGGCCAACCGGGCGCAGCCCAGCCGCGCGCATGCAGGATGCGGTGCCATCTGGCGGCCTGCTTGCGAAATGCCTCCAGGCAGGAGCCGCGCGTGCCGGTGTCCGGGGAATCTGGCCCACTATTGCCCTGCCGCCGCCAAATGTCCAAGATAGTTTTTTGATGCCGGATATAGAATCTGGATATACCCCACCGTATTAGCCAGTGCCGTGCCGCCCGCGCGCCCGCTGAGCCGGGTGCGTGCGGCTGCGCGAACGACCGGACCTCGGTAGAATCGTTCACGGCGTCGCACGCAAGGGTGCGCAGCCTTGCCCCATGCCGGTGCAGTCTCCCGAGCGCCACGCGGCGCAACTGGCATGTCCGCACGGACCCACGGAAAACAACATGAGCGACGAGAGTTTGACCCCCCCACCCGAGGCCGAGAGCAAGCCTGTTCTCGACTACCCTTGCGGAGAAGCGCCAGCGCCAGGCAGCGCGGTTGAGGTCGCGCCGGGTGTGCTGTGGATCCGCATGCCAATGCCGTTTGCGCTGAGCCATATCAACCTGTGGGCGGTGCGTGACGGCAAGGGTTGGGCAGGGGTTGACGCCGGTTTGCAAACCAGCGAAACCGCCGCCGCCTGGCGCGATCTTTTCGCGCAGGGCGGGGCGCTGGCGGACGGGCTCACCCGGCTCTTTGTCACGCACATGCATCCCGACCATATCGGCATGGCCGGCTGGCTGACCCGCAAGTTCGCCTGCCGCCTGTGGATGACCCGGCTGGAGTACCTGAACTGCCGCGTGCTCGCGGCGGACACCGGGCGCGAGGCGCCGGAAGACGGCGTGCGCTTTTATCGCCGCGCAGGCTGGGACGACAATGCCATCGAGGCCTACCGCGTGCGCTTTGGCGGTTTCGGCAAGTACGTCCATGCCTTGCCCGACAGCTACCGGCGCTTGCGCGACGGCGAGATCCTGACGATTGGCGAGCACCAGTGGCGGGTCGTGGTTGGCAACGGCCACTCGCCCGAACACGCCTGCCTTTATAGCGAGGCGTTGAAGATCCTGATCAGTGGTGACCAGATCCTGCCGCGCATTTCATCCAATGTGTCGGTTTTCCCGACCGAGCCCGATGCCGATCCGATGGGCGACTGGCTGGCCTCGCTCGCCAAGCTGCGCCGGGAAGTCCCGGACGACGTACTGGTGCTGCCGGCACACAACGAGCCCTTCCGTGGCTTGCACGCGCGTATCGGTTATCTGGAGCGCAGCCAGCACCACGCGCTGGACCGGCTGCGCGCCGCCCTGGCCGAGCCCAGGCGGGCGGTGGACGTCTTCGGCGAGCTATTCTCCCGCCCCATCGGCGCAGAGCCCGGGCTGCTCGGCATGGCAACCGGCGAGAGCATTGCCCACCTGAACTATCTCGTGCATCGGGAAGAGGCCGTGATGGAGGTGGGCCCGGACGGCATCGCACGTTATCGCATGGCCTGAGCGCCGGGAGGATAGGGCGGGCAGGGCGGGAAGGGCAGGGCGGTCAGATCCAGACGTCGTTGACCGCCGTCCGCTCGCCACCCTCGCCACCGGTATTCAGCACGCCCCGGGGCTCGATCAACAGCAGTTTCACCTCCGTCTCGGCAAAAGGTTTGTGCTCCACGCCCTTGGGCACCACGAACATCTCGCCCGCCGATAGCTGCACGTGCCCGTCGCGAAAATCGATGCGCAGCGCGCCCTCCAGCACGATGAACGCCTCATCGGTCTCGGCATGGTGGTGCCAGAGAAATTCGCCTTCGATCTTGACCAGCTTGAACTGGTAGTCGTTCATCTCGGCGATGACCTTAGGTGTCCAGCGCTCATGGATCAAGCCGAGCTTCTGCGCGAAGTTCAGGCTTTTGTATTCTCCGGACTCTTTATGTGAGGCGCTTGCCAGATCGTGTTGCATCGCGTGTATCTCCTTGCCTTGTCATGAACGCACACGTTAGCAAGGCCGGCGCGCGAAATCTTGTACGATCGTGCAAGCTGTCAGCCGGCGCCCTCAGCGCAGTCCTTGCTGCATCTTTACCCAGCGTGCCGGCGACATGCCATAGGCCTTGCCGAAGTGACGCGTCATGTGGCTCTGATCGGTGAAGCCGGCGGCCAGCGCGGCATCGGCCAGCGACTGGCCCCGCATCAGCAGCGAGCGGACCAGGTCAAGCCGGCGCATGGTCAGGTAGCGGTAGGGGCTGGTGCCGAACAGCAAGCGGAAGTCCCGCGAAAGGCTCCAGCGATCGCGCCCGCTGCACGCTTCCAGCTCACTCAAGGTGACCGTGCGGTGCAGCGCGCCGTGAATGCATTCCCGCGCCATCTCTGCGGCCCGGTAGTCATAGCCCTGGTGCCTGGCGCGCGCGCCGGCCGCGGCGCTCAGGGCATGCGCGAGATCGAACAACGCATCGTCCTCCTCCAGCGGATCGAGCGGGCACCCCATGCTTTGCAGCAGGACGCCGGTCGCTTTGCACAGCCGCGCATCCGAGGACAGGCCGCTCTTGATAAAGGGCAGCGGCTTGCCGCCCAGCACCTGCTGGATCAACGCCGGCTCGATATACAACATCCGGTACTGGAAGCCAGCTTCGGTGCCGGCCTCGCCGTCATGGACTTCATCGGGGTGCAGCACGATGGTCCCGCCAGGCATGCTGTTGCACTGTGCGCCACGATATTGAAAGCGCTGCACGCCCGACAGCGTCCGCCCGATGGCATAGGTATCGTGGCGATGCGGATCGTAGCCATGCCCGGAAAAGAACGCCTCGATGCGTTCCATGCGGCCTGCTTGCGGCGCGCGCAGGACCCAGTCCTTTTGCGTGTCTTTCAACGACATGATGCTCCATCCCTGGCTGCGGTTAGCCTTCAAGTCGGCCCATAAGTCGGCCCATAAGTCGGGCCGTGAACCAAGCCCTTGAGCCGGCACGATCACCAGACCGGCACCTTCGGCAGGTGCCAGTCATGTTGCACGGCAAGCAGCCGCAGCGCAAAGCAGCTGGCGCCGCCGGCAAGCGCCGCGACGGTCGGCGGCAGGCGCAGGGCCCGGGCACAGACCAATACCGCGGATCCCAGCCAGGCCGCCGTGGCGTAGATGTCGGCGGTCAGCACGGTCGGTACCTGTGCCAGCAGCATGTCGCGCACCACGCCGCCGCCCACGCCGGTGAGTGTGCCCATCAGCGTCGCCACAAACGGGCGTACGCCGTAGTTTGTCGCCTTTTGCACGCCCGCAACGGCGAACAGTGCCAGGCCCGCCGCATCCAGCACGATGATCAATGGGCCGGCAAACCCCTGCGCCGCCGAGTGAAACACGAACGCCGCGCTGCCGGCAAGAAAGGCAAGCGCGGGATAACGCCAGTCCCGGATCGCATTGGGCGGGGCCGCGCCGATCAGGAGGTCGCGGATAATGCCGCCGCCCACCGCGGTGACCAGCGCGACCACCAGCACCCCGAGCAGGTCCAGGCCATGACGCATACCGACGATGGCGCCTTCCACGGCAAACACGGTGGTGCCGGCAAGATCGGCTGCCAGCACGACGACTTCGGCTCTTGTTTTCATTGGGCTGGCAAGTTGGGCTTTGGACTCGGGGGCGTGACGGCTTCAGGGAGGATACTGCCCTCGGAGCGGTGGCGCCATAGGCGCATGCCGGCGCGCAAGCACAAGCTGGCGCGCCGGCATGCGAGTTGGCCGTGCCATGCAGCTGGCTCAGGTCCCCAGGTTCAGGCCAAAGTTCACCTTGAACAGGATCAGGATGCCGAAGATGGCGAACAGCGCCGCTGCGACGAAGCGCATCTTGGACAGCGGGATGATGCGGGTCAGGCGTTCACCCAGCAAGACCGCGGGCACGTTGGCCGCCATCATGCCGAGGGTGGTGCCGACCACGACCATGCTCAGGTTGGCATACTGCGCGCCTAGCGCAATGGTGGCGAACTGCGTCTTGTCGCCCATCTCGGCGAGGAAGAAGGCGACGACGGTGGTGGCGAAGGCGCCGGCGCGCTTGCCGTTGTTTCCTTCGTCGTCCAGCTTGTCGGGGATCAGCGCCCAGGCGGCAAAGGCCAGGAAGGCGATGCCCAGCACCCAGCGTGTCACATCCGGGCTGACGTGCGATGCCGCCCAGTCGCCCAAGGCGGCGGCAAAGAGGTGGTTGAAGATCGTTGCGACGAAAATGCCCGCAATGATGCTCCATTGCTTGCCGGGAAACCGGGAGGCCAGGAGAAAGGAAAGGAGCTGAGTCTTGTCGCCCATTTCAGCCAGGGCGACCATACCGAACGAAGCAATGAGTGCTTCCATGTGACATCCAAAGGGGGCCGGCAACAAACGAACCAATGACTTCGCTGCCCAGTGCCAGCCCCAGCTGGTGGACAGAAAAGTCAAAGGTCTCGCTGAGCCAATCAGGCTGCCGGCGCCATGGTTTTTTGTACCAAGTATGTTGACGCAGGCCCCTCCAGTAGGGACTGGAGGCTAGCTACTCCCCTAAGACGGCGCAAATAATACCACAGGCCTGCGCTGGCGAGGATACGGCGCCCCGGCGCCCCGGCGCTCAAAACGCCTTGCTCATGAACACGCGCCTTGCGCCATTTGACGCACACCTTTGCCGTAAACAATACTAGCGAGCTTTGGGGGCGCCCAGGCTCCATCCATGCCAGACCATACCGACTTACGATGACCCAGCCCGATATCCATGACCACGCCTCCCTGATCAGTGCCTTCCGGCGCGGCCACCGTCCCGCCTACCTGTTTTTCTGGGGCCACAGCGCGAAGGCCGGAGCCGCGGTGGGCAAAGAGTGCCTGTCGCAGTGGTGGCCCGCGCGGTTCAGCGTGGATGGCCAGGTGTTCGCCAGCGCAGAGCATTTCATGATGGCTGGCAAGGCGCGCCTGTTCGGCGACGAGCCTGCCCTGGCGCGGATCCTGGCGGCGCCCTCGCCCGCCGCGGCCAAGCGGCTCGGCCGCGAGGTGCGCGGCTTTGACGAAGAGCGCTGGAATGCCGCGTGCCTGGCGCTGGTGACTCAGGGCAATATCGAAAAATTCCGCCAGAATCCGGACCTCGCTGGCTATCTGCTCGGCACCGGGCGGCGCGTGCTGGTGGAGGCCAGCCCGGTGGACCGCATATGGGGCATCGGCCTGGCCGCTGACGATCCGCGCGCGGCCAATCCCGATCAGTGGCGCGGGCCCAACCTGCTCGGATTTGCGCTGATGGCTGCGCGCGAGGCGCTCAGGGAAGGCGCGGCGCATTAGAGCGGAGCAAGGGGCGGAGTCATCCGCCCCTTCCTCTGATCCTGATCAGTCCTCCGCGACGAAGCCGGTAGCCTCCACAATCGGCTTCCAGGCGGCGCGTTCCAGCTGGATGCGGTGCCGCGCGTCCTGGCCAGGCTTGGCTGCCACTTCCAGCCCAAGGGCCTCCAGCTTGCCGGCGGTCGCGGCATTGCGGGAGGCGACGATGAACATCTTCTCGACCTTGGCAACGACGTCCGGCTGGGTGCCGGCCGGCAGGAACGCGCCGTACCAGCTGGTGGCGTAGTCATACTGGCTGAAGCCTTGCTCCTTCAAGGTCGGCACATCCGGCAGCGCCTTGGCGCGCCGCGTGCCGCTCACGCCCAGGAACTGCAGCTTGCCGCCCTTGTACAGCGGCATCATGCTGGCCACGGCATCCCAGCCGATCGACACCGTGCCGCTGATCACGTCGACCAGCATCGGGGACGCGCCGCGGTAAGCGGCCGGCGTGATGGCGATGCCGGCAGCCTTGCCCAGGGCTACCGTGCCGAGGTGGCCGGCGCTGCCGATGGTCGCCAGGCCCAGGCTGGCGCTATTGGGATTGCGCTTGGCCCACTCCACGTACTCCTTCATGTTCTTGTACGGCTGCTGCACGCCCGCCGCGATCACGGTTGGCACGTCGGTCAGCACGGCCGCGGGCACCAGGTCCTTGTCCGCGTCGTAACCCAGTTTTTTGTAGGTCAGCGGGAAGATGGTGAACAGCGGCGACGGCCCGATGAAGATGGTCTTGCCATCCGGCTTGGCGCGTTTCACGTAGTCGAGCGCCAGGCGGGCCGATGCGCCGGGTTTGTTCTCCACGATGACGGTGCCATGCCCATCCTGGCGCAGTTGCTCGGCATAGATCCGGGCAAGGCTGTCGGCCGCGCCGCCGGGGGCGTAGCCGACGATGATGTGCATCGCGGCATCCGGGTTGTCCGCCGCGCTGGCCGGCCGGGGCAGGGCGAGGACAGCAACGGCGCAGGCCGACAGCGCCAGGGTGTGGATCACGAGGTTGCGGCGTAAAGCTTGGGTCATGGCGGATGCGGTGGCGAGGTCTATCGGTGATAAAGGGGGCGGTTGCAGCGGATTACAGTTGCGGCCACTGGCCAAGCAGCCCGTGCGACGCCTCGAACAGCGCCGACACACGCAGCAGTTCAGCGTCGCCGCGGAACTGGCCCACCAGCTGCAAGCCGATCGGCAGCCCGTCGCTGCCAAAGCCGCAGGGCAGGCTGATGGCGGGGTGGCCGGTCATGTTGAACGGCATGGTCCACGGGAACCAGTGCGCGCGCACGTTTTCGAAAGCCTCGCCGTCGATGTCGATGGTGCCGAACAGGTCCTGCCCGATGGGCAGCGCCGTGCGCGTCAGCGTAGGCATGGCGAGGAGGTCCGCGCGCTGCAGCAGCGCCTGCACGCGCTGGAACAGCTTCGTGCGGTCGAACATGGCTTGCTGGTACTCCACGCCGCTGACCTGCGCGGCGGAGGCCACCTGCCGCAGGAACGTGGCGCTGAGCTGGTCGCCGTGCTCCTCGGCAATGGCGGCAAAACGCGCGCGCCAGACCGTATGGTTGATGGCGCGCCAGATCGGCTCCACGTCAAAGCCTTCGCCGGAGAAAGGTTCCAGCTCCGCGCCAAGGTCGGCCAGCTTGGACAGGCTCGCCTCGAAGGCCCGCGCCACCTCCGCCGATGCCGGGCGTCCTGGCGGCGTCAGGCAGTAAAGGATGCGGCGCCCGCGCAGGTCGCCTTGCGCTCGCGCCGCGCTGACATAGTCCGGCTTGGGCACGCCGATGGACCAGGGGTCGCAGGCATGCTCGCCGGCCATCGCCTGCAGCATCAGGCCGGTATCCGCGACCGTGCGCGTGGTCGGCGTGACATAGGTCTGGTTGCCGAACAGGTCCTGCGCCTGGCTGTGTGGAATCACGCCGTGGCTCTGCTTGATGCCGACCACGCCGTTGCAAGCGGCCGGAATCCGCGTGGAGCCACCGCCATCGGTGGCGACCGCCAGCGGCGCGATGCCGCTAGCCACGGCAACCGCTGCGCCGCCGCTCGATCCGCCGCTGGTGCGCTCGCGGCTCCAGGCATTGCGCGTGCGGCCAAACAGTGGCGAATCGGTCAGGCACTTGGAGCCGAACTCGGGCGTGGTGGTCTTGCCGATCAGGATGGCGCCTTGCTCGCGCAAGCGGGCGATGGCCACCGCATCGTGGTCGGGCACGTTGTCCCGGTACGGTGCCACGCCAAATGTGGTGCGCACGCCCTTTGTATTGACGAGGTCCTTCGCGGTGAAGGGGATGCCGTGCAGCAGCCCAAGTGGCTTGCCCGCCATCACGGCTTGCTCCGCCTCGCGGGCGGCGGCGATGGCTTCGTCGGCACACAGCGTGATGAAGCAGTTCAGCTCAGGCTGCAGCCGGGCGGCGCGGTCGAGCACGGCTTGCGTGAGCTCGACGGGCGAGATTTCCTTGCGGGCGATGCGGCCTTGAAGTTCGGCGGCGGACAGGAAGCAAAGCGCATCGCGCATTGGCGGGCGTCTCCAGAAAGCGTCTCGGGGGGCTGGATGCCGCGCTTTGCGAGGCTTTGGTTTTTGGATCCAGAATCCACTGTTTGCGGCTATAGTAGACCCGTGGGCAGCCCTTGTAAACTGCGCCACCCAAGCTGAATCACCCCGTGCCCAAACCGCGCCGGGATGCGCAAAATTGCGTGAAGCTTCATAAAATTGGGGGCAAATGGCAGAAACATTCGAATGGCAAGGCCGGGTGCGGCTGGTCGAGGAAGTCGCCCAGGTCCTGCGCCAACGCATCTATCGCGGCGTCTACCCGCCGGGCAAGCCGCTGCGGCAGGTGGAGATTTCCGAGGACCTGAAGATCAGCCGCACGCCGCTGCGCGAAGCCCTGCGCATCCTGGAGCGCGAGGGCCTGGTCAGCGCCGAGACGGCGCGCGGCGTGACCGTGGTCAGCGCGGATTTCCGGCAGCTGATGGATGCCTACGAGTTGCGGGAAGTGATCGACGGCCTGGCGGCGCGGCTGGCGGCGTCACGCGCCAGCGAGCTGGCCGCAGCGCCCTTGCGCGCCATCATCGAAGTGCAGCGGGGGAGCCTCGATCCCTGGCGGCCCGAAGTCTATACGGCGGCCAATGTCGAGTTTCACACGGCCATCATCGGGCTGGCAGCCAACGAATACCTGGCGCGGCAGGTGCCCATCGTGCATATGACATCGCAGGTGTTTGCGCCAAGGGTCCTGTTTGCCCGCGACCGGGCACTGGCGGCCATCGAGGAGCACGAGCAGATTGTGGCGGCGATCGAAGGCGCGGATGCCGATGAGGCAGAACATCTGGCCCGCCTGCATATCCGCAATTCGATGGCGCGGCTCAGGGCGCTGGCGCAGGAGGAAAGCGACGACGTCGCGGTGGCTGCTGAATCCTAGTGCTGGCGGGGGCCGCGAGGACCAAGGTCAGGGCTGCTGCGGCTCTGCTGCAACCGGCAATTCCTGGCGCAGCGCCGGATGGTGCCGGTTCACGCTTCTCGCCCCGAGGACCAGCGCCAGCAGAAACGCCAGCAGGTACGCCGCAAACGTAATGGTTGCTTCCATATCTGACCCCTCGATGCGCGTTCGCGCTATTTTTTTGCTAGCCGCGAGTATGCGCAATAGCACACCTGGCCCGCTACCACTCGACGGAGGGGGGTGTGGCCCGAATCACAACGCTGTTGGCTGCACAGGCAGCCAGGTACATAGGTGTTTACTTCGCTTGTGTCCTGATGGCACACTCGCAACACTGTTGCAATAATGAATAGCTGGGCCGCCCATGGCCCTGCGCCCTCGCCCTCGCCCTCGCCCTCGCAGCCAATTCATGTGGCGACGCCCGTTAGTACTCCTGCTCTGCGTGTTCCTGCTCTTCGGGCAGGCGGGTGCCGTCGTCCACGCGCTTTCCCATCTCCACGCGTCCCAGCAGAGCAATCCATGCGCGGCACCGGCCGACATTGAGCAGTGCGGGCCCGGCCACGACGCCTGCCTGCAATGCCTGGCCTTCGCCGCCGCTGCGGTGGGCATGCCGTCGATGGCTTGCTGGCTGCTGCTCGTCAGTTTCCGCCGCTGGCATTACCCGCTGCTCGCCGAGCGGCACATCGCGCCCATCGTCTCGCCACGGCCCCGCAGCCGTGGCCCCCCTCTGACTGGCGGATTGTTCGCCTAGTGCATGCGCGCGCGCCTGAAGGCCGTGCGCGACATTCCCATTCCATCAGAGGCACCCCATGTCCCGTTTTCCGCTTCGAGCCATCGCGGCCGGCGCCGCGTCGGCGCTCGCCCTGTCCGCCCACGCGCAATCGTCGCCGGCCGACCCGTCTTCTTCCGCGCCATCCTCGCCATCGGCTCCCGCCCCGGCACCCGCGCAGGCAGCCAGCGCCAAGGCCCTGAACGCTGTCGTGGTCACCGCCAAGCGGCTCGACGAGGCGCGCAACGCCTTGTCGCCCGAGACTGGCAGCTCGGTCTATCGTTTCGACAGCGAGGACATCAACGCGCTGCCCCAGGGAGAAAACACCCCGTTGAACCAGGTCCTGCTGCAAGCCCCCGGCGTGGTGCAGGACTCCTTTGGCCAGTTGCACGTGCGCGGCGACCACGCCAACCTGCAATACCGCATCAACGGCGTCATCATTCCCGAGCCGATCAGCGGCTTCGGGCAAATGCTGGATACGCGTTTCGCGGACGAGATCAAGCTGATCACCGGGGCGCTGCCGGCGCAGTACGGTTTTCGCACGGCGGGCATCGTGGACATCCGCACCAAGGGCGCGGCCGCGGACGAGGAGGGGCAGCCCAAGGCTTTCGGCGGCGAGATCGGCACGGTCTTCGGCAGCCACGCCGACCATGAGCTCAACGGCTATGTGCAAGGCGCAAAAGGGCCGTGGAGCTATTTCCTGAGCGGCTCCTTTGTCGAGAACAACCTCGGCATCGAGAACCCCGCCGCCGGGCGCAATGCCATTCACGATCACACCGACCAGGGCAAGGCATTCGGCATGCTGTCCTACCTGATCAATCCGGACAGCCGGGTGAGCTTCATGTTTGGCAGCGCCGACAACCGCTTCCAGATACCGAACCGGCCGGGCCTGTCGCCAACGTTCACCATCGACGGCGTGGTCACGCCGCCCTCCGACCAGCTCAACGCCAACCAGCGCGAGAAGACCGATTTCCAGATCCTCTCGTACCAGAACAAGGTATCGTCCGCGCTCGATTTCCAGGTGTCGCTGTTCCATCGCACCAGCCGCGTCGACTACAACCCGGATCCGATCGGCGACCTGGCCTACACCGGCGTTGCCGCCAACATCACGCGCAGCAACGAAGCCTACGGCGTGCAGGCCGACGGCAGCTACGTGCTCAACCCCAGCCACACGCTGCGCACCGGCGTGTTCGTGCAGCGCGAGCACTACGGCGTGGACAACACCTCCAGCGTGCTGCCTGCCGACGCCAACGGCAACCAGACCAGCGGGGTGCCATTCACCATCGTGGACAACACCAGCAATACCGGCACCACGCTGGGCTTTTACCTGCAAGACGAGTGGAAGGCCACCGACAAGCTGACGGTCAACTACGGCGCGCGCTATGACCACGTCAACACGGTTGTCAGCGAGCAGCAGCTCAGCCCGCGCGTGGGGCTGACTTACGATCTCACCAACGTCACCCGCCTGCATGCCGGCTACGCGCGTTACTTCACGCCGCCGGCGACCGAGAAGATCGACACCACCTCGGTGGCCAGCTTCGCCGGCACCACCAACGCCTTGCCCTCTGACGCCAACACCGCCGTGCGCTCGGAGCGCTCGGATTACTTCGACGTTGGCGTGTCGCACCAGGCCACGCGCAACCTCACGCTGGGGCTGGATGCCTACTACCGCAAGGTGCGCCACCTGCAGGACGAAGGGCAGTTCGGCAACGCGCTGATCTTCTCCTCGTTCAACTACGACCAAGGCAAGATCTACGGGCTGGAGGGCACGGCCAACTACCGGCAGGGGAGCTTCGCCGCTTACGCCAACCTGGGCGTTTCGCGTGCCCTGGCCAAGGGGGTCGAGACCGGGCAGTTCCATTTCGGCGCGGATGAGCTGGCGTATATCGCCAGCAACTGGGTCCACCTCGACCACGACCAGACGGTGGCGGGCTCGTTCGGTACCTCGTACACGTGGCACGGCACGCTGCTGAGCGCGGATGCGCTGTTCGGCAGCGGCTTGCGCAACGGCTTTGCCAACACCAATCACCTGGGCGCCTACTTCCAGGTCAACGTGGGCGCCGGACACGCCTTCGATGCGCCGGTCATCGGCAAATTCAAAGTCCGGCTGACGGTGATCAACCTGTTCGATCGCAACTACCAGTTGCGCGACGGGACGGGCATTGGGGTGGGCGCGCCGCAGTATGCACCGCGGCGCAGCTTCTACGTGGCGTTGTCAAAGCCCTTCTGAGCGCGGGGGGCGGCGTGCGGCGTTGGCCTGCGCCGTCCTCCCGCTCCCCCTTCCCCTTGACGTCGATCTAACCGCTCTACACAGCCGACGCTTTCACCGCCCCATTGGCAAAGAAAGCCTGCAGGTTCTCAAACACCAGATCCGCCATCGCATTGCGCGTCTCGTGCGTGGCGCTGGCGATATGCGGCAGCAGCACGACGTTGTCCAGAGCGAACAGCGCCTGCGGTACCTGCGGCTCGTTCTCGAACACATCCAGCCCGGCGCCTGCAATGCGCCCCTGCACCAGCGCATCCACCAGCGCGGATTCGTCGACCACGGTGCCGCGCGCGATATTGATCAGGAAGCCTTTCGGGCCCAGCGCGTCGAGTATCTCGGCCGATACCAGGTGCCGGGTCTCGGGGCCGCCGGCGGTGGCAATGACCAGGAAGTCCGCCCACCTGGCCAGCTCGGTCAGGGAAGGCTCATGGCGGTAGGGCGCATCCTGCGCGGGGCGGCGGCTGTGGTAGCGCACCTCCATGTCGAAGCCCGCGCCGCGCCGGGCAATGACGCGTCCGATGCGGCCCATGCCGACGATGCCCATGCGCTTGCCGCTGACGCGGGTGGCGAGCGGGAACTGCGCCTTTGGCCACTCGCCGCGCCGCACGAAGCGGTCGGCCGCGCTGAAGCCGCGCGCCACGTCCATCAGCAGGCCGAAGGCCGTATCGGCCACGCAATCGTTGAGCACGTCGGGCGTATAGCCAACGGCGATGCCGCGCGCGCGCGCGGCGTCCAGATCGATCTTGTCGAGGCCCACGCCAAAGCTGGAGATGACCTTCAGGTTTGGCATGGCCGCGATCATCGCCGCGTCGACGCCGATCGCGGCGCGCGTGGTCAGTGCGGTGAACTCGCCGCCGTGGCTGGCGAGGAAGGCGGCGGGATCAGTCTCGGCCCACAGCGGGTGGACGTCATAGTGTTCGGCCAGGCTGGCTTCAAGGGGGGCTGGCAAGCGTCCGTGCTGGACAAGGCGTGGTTTCATGAGAAGAGATCCGTGTGGTGATGGCGGCTATGGTGGTCTGACGGTGCCGGCTTCAGTCTGCGCTGAGCTTGTTGTCCTGGATGATCTTGGCGTAGCGCTTGCGATCCGTGGCAATCAGGTCGGCGAACTGCGTGGGCGTGCTGCCCACGGGAATGGCGCCTTGCGCGATCAGTTGCTCCTTCACCGCCGGCATCGCCACCACTTCCTTCACGCCGGCGGCGATCTTGTCGACGATGTCCTTGGGGGTGCCGGCCGGCGCCAGCAGGCCGACCCACGATCCCGACTCGGCACCGGCGATGCCTGCCTCTGCCAGCGTCGGCACGTCCGGCAGCGCGGGCGAGCGGACCTTGCTGGTCACGGCCAGTGCGCGCAGCTTGCCGGATTTCACATGGCCGGCGGTTTCCAGGATCGAGGCGAACAGCATGTCCACATTGCCCGCCATCAGGTCGCTCATGGCCGCGCCGCCGCCCTTGTAGGGTACATGCAGCAGGTCGGTGCCGGTCGCTGCCTTGAAGATCTCGGCCGACAGATGCGGCGAGCCGCCGCTGCCCGAGCTGGCATAGGTCAGCTTGCCTGGCTGCGCCTTGGCCAGCGCCACCAGTTCCTTCGGGTTCTTGGCCGGCAGTTTGGGCGTTACCACCAGGGCAAAGGGCAACTCCGCCATCAGGCTGACCGGCACGAAGGCAGCCGGGTCATAGTTGAGCTTCTTGTAAAGCGAGGGATTGATCGATTGCGTGCCGACATTGCCGGCCACCAGCGTGTAGCCATCCGGCTTGGCGCGGGACACGATATCCAGCCCGACATTGCCGGCCGCGCCGGGGCGGTTGTCCACCAGTACCGGCTGGCCCCAGAGTTGCGACAGCCTCAGCGCCACCAGGCGGGTGCCCACGTCGGTACCGCCGCCGGGGGCGAACGGCAGGATGATGGTCACCGGCTTGGTCGGCCAGGCAACGCCGGGCTGGGCCTGCGCGGCGGGCAGCCAGGCCCCGATGGCCAGGGCGACCAGGGCCGCGCGGCGGCTAATTGTGGGGGTGTAGAGCGAGCGCATGTCTTGTCTCCGAAAGTACGGCTTGATGGCCGGGCGCCATGGCGCCGGCACGCATTTGTTGGTGGCTGCCCGGTGGCAGCTCACTCGGGCTGGATGCCCGCATCCTTGGCCACCTTGGCCCACTTGCCCATTTCCACCTGCAGGAAACTGGCGAATTGCGCGGGCGTGCCGCCTGCGGGCTCGATGCCGGCGTTCTGCAGGCGCTCGCGCACATCGGGCGAAGCCAGCGCCTTGTTGATCTCGGCGTTGAGCTTGTCTACCACCGCCTTGGGGGTGCCGGCCGGGGCCAGCACGCCACCCCAGGTGCTGGTCTCATAGCCGGGCAGCCCGGCCTGCGCCATGGTCGGCACCTGCGGCGCGGCCGATGAGCGCTTGGCGGTCGTCACCGCCAGCGGGCGCACCTTGCCGCCCTTGACCTGCGGCCCGATGGCGGCAACGGTGTCGAACATCAGCGACACGCGGCCGCTGGTCAGGTCCGGATGAGCCAGCGTGCTGCCCTTGTACGGGATGTGGACCATGTCGATGCCCGTCATGCTCTTGAACAGCTCACCCGAGAAATGCGGCGCGCCGCCCGAACCGCTGGACGCGAACGACAGCTTGCCCGGGTTGGCCTTGCCGTAGGCGATCAGTTCCTTGACGGACGTGACCGGCAGGGAAGGGGACACCACCAGCATCAGCGGCACCACGTGGGTCAGCGCCACCGGCTCGAAGCTCTTGATGGTGTCGAAGGGCAGCTTCTTCACCATGCTGGGATTGATGGCGTGGCTGCTGGCCACCAGCGCCAGCATGTAGCCGTCAGGCGGGCTCTTGGCGACGAGGTCGGTGCCGATGATGCCGGTGGCGCCGGGGCGGTTGTCCACCACCACGGACTGGCCCCAGGCTTCGGTCATCTTCTGGCCCACCAGCCGCGCCACCAGGTCGATGGCGCCGCCGGGGGAGGCGGGGACGATGATGGTGATGGTCTTGGTGGGGTAGCTGCCTTCGGCGGCATGGATGGCGGGGGCGGTCAAGGCGAGCGCGGCCGCGATGCCCGCTAGCGCTCGTGCGATGGGTTTGGTGTAGAAGTGCATGTTGTCTCCTGCGCGTTTTTGTTTCGGCTTGATGGCCGCTTAATGGCCGCTTGATGGCCGCTTAATGGCTGCTTAATGGCCGCTTAATGGCCGCCTAATTGGCCTAATGCTCTCGCTTTCCATCCAACGCGCAGCAATGGCGCCAACGCATCGTTTCGCAACTGCGCGGTTCCCGTCTCCCGCACGGCGGGAGAGGGGTTAGGGGAGCAAAACGCCGGACCAGCCATCAATTGGCCGTCGCCCCCGATTTCTTCACCAGTTCGGCCCAGCGCGGGATCTCCTTGCCCATGAACGCCGCGAGTTCGGCGGGGCTGCTGCCCACCACTTCCATGCCAAGCTGCTGCGTCATGCGTTGCTGCACGGCGGGCTGCTTCAGCGCGCGCACCACCTCGGCGTTCAGGCGCTGCACCACGTCCTTCGGCGTGCCGTGCGGCGCGTACAGCGCCTGCCACGACACCATCTCGAAGCCCGGCACGCCAGCCTCGGCCATGGTCGGCACGTTGGGCGCCAGCGCGGAGCGCTTGGGCGAGGTCACGGCCAGCGCGCGCAGCTTGCCGGCCTTGATCATGGCGTCGCCCGCGGTCAGCTGGTCAAAGAGAAAAGGAACGAGGCCGGCGGCCACGTCCTGGATCGCCTGCGGGCTGCCCTTGTAAGGCACGTGGGTCATCGGCACCTTGATCATGTCGGCGAACAGCTCACCTGCCAGATGCGTCGAAGTGCCCGCGCCCGACGACGCGAAGCTCAGGCCCGGGTGGCTCTTCGCGTAGGCGATCAGCTCCTTCACGTTGTGGATCGGCAGCTTGGCGTCGACCATCAGCACGTTGGGCACGTAGGCGATCAGGCAGACCGGCTCGAAATCCTTGACCGGGTCGTATGAGAGATTCTTGTACAGGCTCGCGTTGATGGCATGCGTGCTGATGGTGCCGCCAAACAGCGTGTAGCCATCCGGCTTGGCGCGCGCCACATAGCCCGCGCCCACCGCGCCGGCCGCACCGGGCCGGTTCTCGACCACCACCGGCTGGCCCAGCGCCTTCGAGATCTCCTGCCCGATGGTGCGGGCGACGATATCGGTGGAGCCGCCCGCCGCGAATGGCACCACCCAGGTGATCGGGCGCGATGGCCATTTGTCCTCGGCCTGCGCGCCGGTACTGAACAGGAACAGGGCGCTGGCCGCGGCCAGCATGCCGAGAGCGGCAACGCGGCGCAGCGCGCCTCGCTTGTTGTGATGCATCTTGTCTCCATCCGTGGCCGCCTTGCCCCTCGCGTCGGGAGCCGGCTGGCTCATGTGCTTGTTTTTGGCTTGTTCGTGGCTTGTACGGTCTGGCAGGCGGCGATGCTCAGCGGCCTTTGGCTTCGCGCCAGGCGGCAAAGTCCAGCCGGCTTTGCTCCTGGGTCGGCGGATACAGGCCGATGATCGAGCGCCCCTTCATCACTTCCTCCGTGACGAAGTCCTCGAACGCGGTCATCTCCACCGCTTCCGCCGCGATTTCCTCGGCCAGGTAGCGCGGCACGATGATCACGCCTTCGGCATCGCCCACCACCACGTCGCCCGGGAACACCGCCACGTCGCCGCAGCCAATGGGGCCGTTGATCTCGATGGCCTGGTGCAGCGTCAGGTTGGTCGGCGCGGAGGGGCGATGGTGATAGGCCGGCATGGCCAGCCGCGCAATCTCCGGCGAATCGCGAAAGCCGCCGTCGGTGACGACGCCGGCCGCGCCGCGCTGCATCAGGCGCGTGATCAGGATCGAGCCGGCGGAGGCCGCGCGCGCGTCCTTGCGGCTGTCGATCACCAGCACCGCGCCGGACGGGCACTGCTCAACCGCCTGACGCTGCGGATGGTTCGGGTCCATGAACACCGAGATCGGGTTCAGGTCTTCGCGCGCCGGGATGTAGCGCAGCGTGAAGGCCTCGCCCACCATGTTGCCGCGCTCGGGATTGAGCGGATGCACGTCCTGGATGAACTGGTTGCGCAAGCCGCGCTTGAACAGCGCCGTGCACAACGTAGCGGTGCTGACGGTCTTGAACTTGTCGATGGTCTGCTGGCTGAGCTTGCTGGCTTGGGTCGTGGAATCGGTGATGGAATTGGTGATGGTATCGGTCATGATGGGTCCGCTATCAGTAGATGCTGGGTTCGCCCGTGGGCGCGCCAAAATCGGTTTGCAGGAAGTCGAAGTCGCAGCCGTCGTTGGCTTGCCGGATATGCTTGGAGAACATCCAGCCATAGCCGCGCCCGAAGCGCGGCGGCGGCGGCGTCCACGCGGCCTTGCGGCGCGCCAGCTCTTCGTCGGACACCTCCAGGTGGATGCTGCGGCGGTCGATGTCGACCGAGATCATGTCGCCGGTGCGCACCAGCGCGAACGGGCCGCCGATATACGATTCCGGCGACACGTGCAGGATGCAGGCGCCGTAGCTGGTGCCGCTCATGCGCGCGTCCGACATGCGCAGCATGTCCCGCACGCCTTGCTGGACCAGCTTCTTGGGGATGGGCAGCATGCCCCATTCCGGCATGCCCGGGCCGCCTTGCGGGCCGGCGTTGCGCAGGATCAGGATGTGGTCGGCGGTGACGTCGAGATCGTCGCGCTCCACCGCCTCCTTCATCGACGGGTAGTCGTCGAACACCAGCGCCGGGCCGGTGTGCTTGAAGAACCGTTTCTCGCAGGCGCTGGGCTTGATCACGCAGCCGTCCGGCGCGATATTGCCCTTGAGCACGGCCAGCGCACCCTCCTGGTACAACGCGTTGTCCTTGGTGCGGATCACGTCGTCGTTATAGACCTCGGCACCCGCGATGTTCTCGCCCAGCGTGCGGCCGGTGACGGTCAGCGCATCCAGGTGCAGCTTGTCGCTGATGCGGTTCATCAACGCGGGCAGGCCGCCGGCGTAGAAGAAATCCTCCATCAGGTATTTGTCGCCGCTGGGGCGGATATTGGCGATCACCGGCACGTGGCGGCTGGTCTTGTCGAAATCCTCCAGCCCGATGTCATGCCCGGCGCGGCGCGCCATGGCGATCACGTGGATGATGGCGTTGGTGGAGCAGCCCATCGCCATGGCCACGGCGATGGCGTTCTCGAACGAGGCGCGCGTCTGGATCCGTTGCGGGGTCAGGTCTTCCCACACCATGTCCACGATGCGCCGTCCGGCCTCGGAGCACATGCGGATATGGTTGGCGTCGGCGGCCGGGATGGACGAAGCGCCTGGCAGCGTCATGCCGATGGCCTCGGCAATCGCAGTCATGGTGCTGGCCGTGCCCATCGTCATGCAGGTGCCATGGCTGCGGGCGATGCCGCCCTCGATGCCGATCCACTCGGTCTTGCTGATATTGCCGGCGCGGCGCTCGTCCCAGAACTTCCAGGCGTCGGAGCCGGAACCCAGCACACTGCCCTTCCAGTTGCCGCGCAGCATCGGGCCGGCCGGCACGTAGATGGCCGGCACGCCCGCGCTCGACGCACCCATCAGCAAGCCAGGCGTGGTCTTGTCGCAGCCGCCCATCAGCACCGCGCCATCGATGGGGTGGGAGCGGATCAGTTCCTCCGCCTCCATCGCCAGCATGTTCCGGTACAGCATGGTGGTGGGCTTGACCGCGCTTTCCGACAGCGAGATGGCGGGCAGCTCGATCGGGAAGCCGCCGGCCTGCAAGATGCCGCGCTTGACGTCGTCGACACGCTGCTTGAAGTGGGAGTGGCAGGGATTGATGTCGGACCACGTGTTGATGATCGCGATGATCGGGCGGTCCAGCCATTCTTCGGGCGAGTAGCCCATCTGCATGATGCGCGAGCGGTGCCCGGAGGAGCGCAGGTCGTCGGGGGCAAACCAGCGCGCGCTGCGCAAGGTCTCGGGCGTCTTCTTTCGTGACGTCATGCTGTCTCTTCCACGGATGTTGTCATTGGGCCGGACCTCTGGTGCCAGAACTGGGCGGTAGAGATACGACATCTGATATCGTCGGAAGGATTAAAGCACTAATATATTAGTGTGTCAAACCGTAAAGCTTTCCATTAAACTGCTGCCATGAGACGCAATGCAGCGTCTTTGTGCGTGATGATCCACGCCCGTGCAGTGAAATCAGACCGCCCGATGGAAGCCACAGAAGCCACCTTGTCCGCCCCGCAGATTCAATTCCAGTTCGACCGCACCCGGCATGCCGCGCCGCAGGTGTTCGAGCATATGCGGGACATGATCATCTCCATGACGCTGCCCCCCGGCACGGTGCTGTCGCGCACGGATCTCGCCGCGCAGTACGGCATCAGCCAGACGCCGGTGCGCGACGCCCTGATGCGGCTCGCCGAGGAAGGGCTGGTCGATATCTTCCCGCAGCACGCCACGGTGGTCAGCCCCATCAGCATCGCGCTGGCCCAGCAGGCGCATTTCCTGCGGCGCTCCGTGGAAGTGGAAATCGTGCGCACGCTGGCCGAGGCACCCGACCCCGCGCTGGTGGAGCGGCTGCGCCTTAGCGTGGCGCGGCAGCAGGCCATGCTCGCCGCCCAGGACTTCGCGGAGTTCTCCCTGTTCGACCAGGCCTTCCACCGCCAGATGTACGAAGCCGCCCGCGTGCCGGACCTGTGGATGCTGGTGCGCCGCCAGAGCGGCCACCTGGACCGCCTGCGCCGCCTGCACCTGCCGATTGCCGGCAAGGCCAACGCGGTCGTGGCGGATCACACTGCCATCGTCGATGCGATCGCCAGCGGCGACCCCGACGCCGCCCAGGCCAGCCTGCGCCGGCACCTTTCCGGCACGCTCGCCAATCTCGAAGAGATCCGCGCTCGCTACGGAGATTTCCTGCAGTAGCAGCAAGCAGCAAGCAGCAACCGCAGCGCCTTGTGCCGTCGATCATCAATTTTGATGATGACGATGGCGCGGCCCCCTGCCACAGTGACTCAGGAGAAACGCCAGCCAGGCCACAACGGCCACGGCCGGCGTCCCTGTCCTTGGTCTTTTGTCCGGCAGAGGGAGAACGCAATGCCAACCACGACGCTCCCGGCGCCCGGCTGCGATGGCAGCCCGGTGACCACCATCGACGCCGCCATCGCCAACCTGCGCGAGAAGCGCAGCTTCGCCTTGCAGGGCAGCCACCGGGACTATTTCCAGGTGGCCGCAAACCATCCGCAGCGCCGGGCGCAGCAGTTTCACCAATGGATGGCCGCACGCGTGGAGATGGGCGTGTACCCCTACGCCAGATGCCTGCTGGATGCGCCACGCCCGGTTGCCACGCTGCGCTCCCTGGACGGCACGCAAACCTGCGGGCTGAACTTCGCCTCGCAGGACTACCTCAGCCTCGCCACCCATCCCCGGGTGCTGGATGCCGCAACGCAGGCAATGCGCAGGTTCGGCGTGCATAGCGCCGGATCTGCCGCGCAGGCCGGCAACAGTTGCCTGGGCGCCGAGCTGGAAGGCGAGCTGGCCGTGCTGCTGCACAAGCAGCACGCCGTGTTGTTTCCCACCGGCTGGGCCGCCGGGTTCGGCGTGGTCAAAGGCCTGATCCGCAGGGGCGATCACGTCATCCTGGATCAGCGCGTGCGCGGTGGCCTGCGCGAAGGCGCGATGGCCGCCACGCGCAACGTGCACTTGCACCGGCACCTGGACCTGGCGCACGCGCGCCGCGTGCTGGCGCGCGTGCGGGCACGCGACACGGCCAACAGCGTGATGGTGGTGGCCGAGAGCGTCTATGCCTTGGACTCGGAGATCGCCGATCTTCCGGGCCTGCAGGCCCTGGCCTCGGAGTTCGACGCGATCCTGCTGGTGGACGTGGCGCATGACCTCGGTTGCACCGGCCCCGGCGGCACGGGGCAGATCGGACTGCAAGGCTTGCAGGGCAAGGTGGACCTCGTGGTGGGATCCTTGTCGAAAGCCTTCGCGTCCAACGGCGGCTTCGTCGCCACCGACAGCATGGCGATCAAGGAATACCTGCGGCAATACGCGTCACCCAATGCCTGCTCCAGCGCGCTATCGCCGATACAGATCGCCGTGGCCATCGAATGCGTGCGGATCCTGCGCACGTGCGAAGGCGAGGCGCGGCGCAATGCGCTGATGCGCACGATCATGGCGCTGCGCAGCGCCGCCACCGGCCGTGGCCTGCCGGTGCTCGGCCAGCCGTCCCCGGTCGTGCCGATCCTGCTCGGCGACGATGCCGCCGCGCGCCTTGCCAGCCGTGAAATGACGCGCCTCGGGCTGATGGCCAACCTCACCGAGTTTCCCGCGGCCCCGCGCAACGGCGCGCGTTTGCGCATGATGGCCATGGCCGATCACACAGAGGCGCAATGCACGGCCGCGATCGAGCTGGTCGAGCACGCGCTGGGCCACGCGCATATCGTGAAGGCGCATCTGCCAAGGATGTAAGCGGGCTGACGGCGCCGCTAACACCGCGCCGCTCACACCGGCTTGCGGAACTGCTCCAGGATCCGGATGAGGCTGGTCTGCCGGCGGCATCCGCACTTGGCGTGGAGCGACCGCACCTGCGTGCGCACCGTTGCCAGCGCGACGCCAAGCACTTGCGCGCACTCCTGCGGGCTCAGGTCCTGCAAGATCAGCTCCGCGATCCGGCATTCGGCCTGGGTCAGCCCATAGACGGCCTTCAGTAGTTCAAAGTCCGGGCCGTCGCCTTCGTCCGCTTCCGTCCCCGCCTCCGGCTGCCTGACCCAGACCAGCGCCACCGGACGCTGCCAGGGCGCCGCAAGGCTGCTGCTGGGCGGCACCGGCACCACCCAGGCGATCTGCTTTCCGCGCGCCGCCTGCAGGCTGAGCGCAGCACCAACGCCAGGCGCAAAGAGGCCGGCCGCGCGGTCCAATGCCGCCGCGACAAGATTGGGGTTGCGCCATGCCGACAGATGGCCCGCGCGGATGGTGAGCGCCTGCGTGCTGTCCTTCAGCATGGATTCCGCCGCGCGGTTCGTGAAGAGAATGCGCCCGCTGCCATCGCACAGGATCATGCAGGCCTTGAGCTGGCTGAAGGCGCTCTCCAGCCAGCCCTGGCGCATGCGCAGCACCGCCAGCTCCAGGCGCAGCCGCGTCACTCTGCGCAGGTGGGGCGAGAGCCTCTCCAGCATCTCCAGGTCATGCTGTTCGTAGTGCGGGCGATCGAGGTATTTCTGCTGCCCGAAGAACGCCATCGTCTGGTGGTCTGTGACGGCGCGCATGGCAACCAGGCTGCCAATGCCCTCGCGGTAGAGAAAATCCTGGTGGAACGGGCTTTGCCGCAGGGTTGCCGGCGACAGCTCGCGGCGGTCATAGAACCATGCGCCCTCCGGCAGAAAGGGCACCACGTCCCTGGCCGGGTCCAGCGCGTTGTAGCTCGAGTTGTAGAGGTCGACCAGATGGCCCGGATCGCCCGAGTTGTTTTCGATGCTGCCGCCGGTGGCGCCATGAGGCCAGAGGATGAACACCGAGTGCGCGCTGCCGGTGAGCTGCGTCATCCGCTGCAGCGCGGCGTTGAAGCCGCCCGGGTCGGTCACGCCTTCATACAGGGCGATGACGGTTTCGTTGAACGCCTGCGCTTTCGCGGTCGTGTTCATGGCGACTCCTGCAAGCGCAGTGGCATCGCCCCGATGCATGCCTCGGGAGCGCCCCTGCGGGGTCGATGTACTTGCCAGGGTGATGGCGCCGACTATCCCAGATTGATGCCGTGCATTGCATCCCCCATACGGGGGGAAGCCGTGCGGATTCGCACGCTGTGGTGATGGTCTGCCAGCACGCCAGCTGTGCGCGCGGCGTAGTCATCGTCAGATTTGATGATGACGATCCACTTGCGCGCGGCCAAAGTACCTGGGCACGCACGCACCACCGCCAGCACAGGCAACACAGGCAACACAGGCAACACAGGCAACACAGGCAATACGGGTAGCGCAACAACAGCGTTCAACAGGGGAGAGTCATGACTGCACACGAGATCCATCGCATCGCACCACTGGCCATGGCGGCCAGCGCCATCGTTCTGGCCAGCTGTGGCGGAGGCGACGGCGCGTCGGGCGGCGGCAGCGCCACATCCACGCCAGCGCCGGTCGTGCAAGCGCGCGCGTTGTCGGGCACGGCGGCCACCGGCGCGGCCTTCGCCGGCGGCTTGGTGAGCGTCATCGATGCCACTGGCGCACCGGCTTGCAGCGCGGCCACCTCCAGCCTGGTGACCAGCGACGCGGGCATCTACACCTGCGTGCTAACCGACAGCGCGCGCGGGCCGTTCGCCATCGTGGTCAGCGACCCGAACAACCTTCAAAGCCCGCAAGTCTCCCTTATCATCGCCACGCCCGAAGCCGGCAAGACCGGGGTGGCCAACATCACGCCGCTGACCACGGCGGCCGTCGCCATTGCCACGGGCAAGCTGACGCTTACCGAGCTGATCGGATCCGCCGAAGCCATCAAGGCGCTGACCGCCACCAGCGATGCGGATCTGAAAGCCGCGCTCGCCACGCTCAAGGCCCAGCTCTCCGCGTTGCTGCAAGAGGCCGGTCTAACCGATCCCGCCACCTTCGACCCGGTCACCACGCCGATCGTGGCGGGCAGCGGGCAAGGTGCGGACAGGCTGCTCGACAACATCCGCGTGACCGCCGCACCCTATGACGATGGCAGTGGCAATCCGCCGCGCATGGTCCTGATGCTCTCCAATCCGCTAGCCCCGGCCGCCGCACCAGTGCCGCTCGGCAGCAAGGGCGATACGGCGAGCGTCAAGCCAGTGCCGGCCTCCACGGTGTCCGGTGTGGACTTCACGGCCACAGCCGGCATCGGCAAGCAGCTTCAGGCCTGCTTCTCCCATCCGGTAAGCGAGCGTGCCATCAGCGTCGACAAGTCGATTCCGCTAGCCAGCGGCGGGCCGGAAGTTACAAAGCGGCACGCCGACTGCGAGCTCGTCCCGATCGAGGCGGGCTTCATCAACAGTGGCTATCGGCCATGGCAGTACTTCTACGCGACCATGACCGGTGAGAACATGACCGGCGCGAAATTCTCGGCACCGGAGCTGATGATCTACGCCCCGGCGACGGGCGGCGATCTCATCGCGCTCAATATCAAATACGTCGACAACACGGGCGCAGGCGGCAACTACATCCTGAACGCCCGCAAGCAAGCCGATGGCAAGTGGGCACTGACAGGCAATAGCCGCAACGTGGAGGTGAGCGTGCGCCCCGTGGTTCGCCGCAGCGAGGAGCTGGTGCCCACGCCGGAAACAGGTGTCTTTTGGTATTCCGGGGCGAGCCGCTTCCAGACAGGCCTGAACATCTTCGTGAATCGCGCAGGCCCGGGCAGCACCGACCTACGCGCGGTGCGTGTGAAAGGCTACGGCCTGCCGGCGGCCGGGGTGGTGCTCAGCCAGCCTGGCACTGCCACGTGCTCGGACCAGACCTGGTTCAACATCGCCAACAAGACCGGCAACATCAACATCTCGGACGCGGGCGTGGACGGCGCGCAGTATGGCAGCGTGTTCTGGCTGCAGCGCACCCGGGACATCCAGGGCGCCAACGCTACCGTGATCCGGCCGAACCCGTTTGCGAGCGACCTTGCCAAAGCCAACCAGACTGCCAACTGGTCCCACCCGGGCGATTTCGGCGCGGTCGCGGGCGCCACAAGCTATATCGATTTCAGCAAGCTCGGCGCCTGGACGCGCTATACCTTCGAGTTCTTCTATAAGGACGAGACCACGCCATCCCGCGTGCTGAGCGCGCCTATCGTTTCGCCCGTGATTCCGGCAGCGGCCGGCGCCTCGCTGGAGTGGACCCCGATTGATGCCGCCACCCGTGATCTGCTTGCACCGGCAAGCACGGCGGCGGGCAGCGCCAGCACCATGACGCTGAGCTGGACGCCTAACTTGCTGGCGGAGCCGGTTTCCTCCGTCGGTGCCTACACCTACCGCTTTGCCAGCCTCGGTGACCCGGCGACGGGAACACCCCCGGCAGTGCAGCAGAGCGTGGTCAGCGGTTCCACGCCGGTGCCCAGGGGGAGCACCACGGTGACGATCGATGCGCCCAGCGCGGTCAGCGATCCCAATTGCGGCAGCAGCGGCCAGTTCATCGGCCTCACCAGCGACGGGCTCACCTCGCGCCAGTTGCAACTGCGCTACCGCATGCTCAATGGCACGCAGAAGGAAAGCGTGCATCGTTATAACTAAGTCGCTAATGGGGAGGCGGCCAGAGGGCCGCTGGGAGGGGGTAACGGGCCGGGCTATCCGGCCCGTTACTTTATGCGGCACGCGCATCGCGCACCCGCTGTGCGCTAAGCGCCCGACTGGCCAAAGCCCGACGTGCGCGCCAGCACGATAGCCTGCGCGCGGTTCTCCACTTCGAGCTTGGAGAGCACGCTGGCGATGTGATTGCGCACCGTCTTTTCCGAAAGCCCGAGGTGCGCCGCGATCTGCGCATTGTCGCGGCCTTGCGCGATCAGCTCCACGATATCGCGCTCGCGCCGGGTCAGCATGGTAAAGACCAGGTCGGTGCTCGGTGGCAGATCCATCCCATCCATGGCGCGGCGCGCTGCACGTGATTGATAACGAGGGGGGTATTGTCGGGCGCGAGCCCTGCGCCAGCCATGAGGCCAGCGTCCCGGTTGGCGCCCAGGCACCGTCCCGGTACCGGGACAAGCGTCCCGCCATGGGTAGCGCGCGGGGTGGCAAGAAGGGTGGCAAGGGGTGCGGAAAGCAGGGCGGTGCGGCGCGGTCAGGCCCGCGCCGCACCGCCGGCTGTCGGCATCCCTGCCATGAATGTGCCACAAAACCTTCAGGTTGCTGAAACAATAGGCAGTCCGACCGGATTGGCGGCTGCAAGCCGGTTGGCGGGAAGCGAGGTGCCTGTTATCCACAGTATTTGTGGATAACACGACCCATAAAAACAGGCTTTGGTTAGGGTCGGCAATAAATTGTCAAGCGGTTAGAGGGTTTGCTCGAATGGCTGGCGGCAGCGGCTGTTCGGCCAGCTTCCCGGCGCCCGGCGGCGCTCGGATTCTTCCTTGTCCCATCGGTTTTGTTTTCCTATAGTCCTATTCATAGAACTATTCGAACGAACGTTGGGGGAGACGATGGAGATGACGGCTGGCGCCCTGTCCGGGGTCAAGGTGGTGGACATCACGGCGGTATTCATGGGCCCCTCGGCCACGCAGATGCTGGGCGATCTCGGCGCCGACGTGATCAAGGTGGAGTCGCCCGAGGGCGATGTCACGCGCGGCATCGGGCCGTGCGGCGACGAGAAGATGGGGCCGCTCTATCTGGGCCTGAACCGCAACAAGCGCAGCGTTGTGCTGGACCTCAAATCGGAAGACGGGCGCGAGGCGTTGCTGCGGCTGGTGCAAGACGCCGACGTGCTGGCCTACAACGTCAGGCCGCAAGCCATGCAGCGCCTGGGGCTGGACTACGAAACGCTGTCCGCGCTGAACCCGCGCCTGGTCTATGTCGGCATGTTCGGCTTCTCGCAGCGCGGCCGCTACGCGCCGCAGGCCGCGTTCGACGACCTGATCCAGGCGGCCTGCGGCCTGCCCCAGGCGGTGGCCAAGGGCAGCGACGATATCCCGCGCTATCTGCCCATCACCATTGCCGACCGCTCGGTGGGGCTCTACGCCTTTGGCGTGATCTGCGCCGCGCTGTACGCGCAAGCGCGCACCGGCAAGGGCCAGCGCGTGGACGTGCCGATGTTCGAAACCATGGTGCCCTATGTGCTGGGCGACCACCTCTACGGCGAGACCTTCGTGCCGCCGCGCGGCGGTTTTGGCTATCCGCGCCTGCTGTCGCCGGAGCGCCGGCCCTACCAGACGCGCGACGGCCATGTGTGCTGCCTGATCTATCACGACCATCACTGGCGCACCTTCCTCAAGGCCATCGGCAAGGCCGGGTTGTTCGACACCGATCCCCGCTTCGCCAGCATCACCACGCGCACCGCTCACATCACGGAGCTTTACGCGATGGTCAGCGACGAAATGGCCAAGCGCACCACGGACGAATGGCGCGCGCTGCTCAAGGAGGCCGATATCCCGGTGTTCCCCATGCACACGTTCGAAACGCTGCTCGATGATCCGCATCTGCGCGACATTGGCTTCTTCCGCGAGACCGACCACCCGGGCGTGGGCCGCATCCGCGAGATGGCGGTCCCCAGCGAATGGTCGGGCACGCCGCCCACCAGCCAGCGCCATGCCCCCGCGCTGGGTGAGCACAGCCGCGAGGTGCTGCGCGAGGTGGGCTATGACGACCCCGCCATCGACCGCATGATGGCCGCGGGCACCACGCGCGAATCGGCCAAAGCATGACGCAAAAACTGCAGGCCATGCCCATGCAGGTGCCAAGGAGCCTGCCGTGATGCGCAACGCAACCCGCGCGGCCGACACAGCGGCGGCCCCCGACGACGAGCCGCGTGCGCTGCCAGACGATGGCACGGGCGGCGTGGCGCGCTACCGGCAGCTGGCCAGCGTGCTGCGCCACCGGATCATCTCAGGAGAATGGCCGCTGGGGCACCAGCTGCCCACGGTGGAGCGCCTTGCGCAGACCTACGGCATCGCCCGCGTCACCGTCAGGCAGGCGTTTGCCGTGCTGGCCGAGGAGGGCCTGGTCAGCAGCCAGCGCGGGCGCGGCACGCACGTCACCGGCCAGCCGTGCGGCCCGAGCGAAGGCATGCGATCCGCGATCAACAACGAGCTGGTCGGCGGCAGCGAGCTGGAAATCCGCATCCTGGACAAACGCAGGGATGTCAGCCTGCCGCCGGGCTTGCCCACGCGCGGCGAGCCGCTGGGCCGCTACGTGCTGCTGCGCAAGCTGCACGTGCATGATGGCGAGCCGTTCTGCCTGATCGAGCTGTACGTGGCCGAGTCCGTCTTCAGCCAGTTCCCGCGCGGCAGTGAAAAGCACCGCAAGATCGCCCGCCTGCTGCGCGAGGCCGTGGGAGAGCGCCTTGGCATCATGCACCAGACCATGACGGTGGAACCCGCCGACTATGCGATGGCGCGCGCGCTGGCCTACGGCTTTGCCGCGCCCATCGCCAAGATCGTGCGCACCACGCTGGATATCGACGGCAAGGTGCTCACGGCGGGGTGTTTCTGGTATCGCGGGGACCGCTTCATCCTCGACGTGGAATTGCCCGCCCACCTGGCTGATCGCTACCCGGCGCTTGCGGTACCCGACAGCCGCAGCTGAGCGTTACCCCGAGAGAAACCCAGCAGATGCCGCAAAGGCACAAGCGACGAAGAAACGTAATAAAAAACAGAAAAGTGGTAAACGAGGAGACAACATGACGCACCCCTTCACCCGGCGCGCGATCGCCGGCTTGCTGCTGCCCGTCCTGGCGCTGGCAGCCATTCCTGCCAGCCTGGCGCGCGCCGCCGATACGGGCGACTACCCCGCCAAGCCGGTACGCGTGGTCGTGCCGTTCCCGGCCGGCAGCGGCACCGACAGCAGCGCGCGCTTCGTCGCCGAAGCCGTCACCGGGCAGACCAGCAAGTCCGTCGTGGTGGATAACCGGCCCGGCGCCAATGGCTTTATCGCAGCGCAGGCGGTTGCCACCGCGCCAGCCGATGGCTACACCATGCTGGTGACCACCAACACCACGCACGCCGCCAATGCATCGCTGTTCAAGAAGCTGCCCTATGACCCGGTCAAGGATTTCGCGCCGGTCTCGCTGATCGCCAAGAGCGGGCTGGTACTGGTGGTGCCGCCCGACAGCCCCGTGCACACCGTGGCCGAGCTCACCGCGCTGGCCAAGGCCACGCCCGGCAAGCTCACCTTCGCCAGCGGCAGCTCCTCCACCCGCATCGCCAGCGAGCTCTACAAGATGATGGCCGGCGTACAAGCGCTCCACGTGCCCTACAAAGGCGTGCCAATCGCGCTCACCGACCTGATGGGCCATCAGGTCGACTTCATGATCTCGGACATATCACCCGCCATGACCCTGATCCAGGGCGGCAAGCTGCGGGCCATCGCCGTCACCACGGCGCAGCGCCATCCCGTGCTGAAGGATGTGCCAACCATGGCGGAAAGCGGATTGCCCGGCTACGAGATGGTGGCCTGGTCCGCGGCATTCTTCCCCGCCGCGACCCCCAGGCCCGTGGTGGAGCGCATGAACCAGATGGTGCGCAAGGGCCTGACCGACGCCAGGGCCGCCGAGTACTTCAGCCGCACCGGCGGCGAGCCCGCGCCGTCCACCCCGGACGAGCTCGCCGCCTTCGTGCGCAGCGAAACGCAAAAGTGGGCGAAGGTGATCAAGGCAGCGGGGATCGAGCCGGAGTGAAGGGCGGGCGCTCGCACAAGGTGATGCGCCTCGCTCTTGCGCAGGCCCGCCCAAGAACTAAACCGGCTTGCGATAAACCACGAACCCCGAGTTTTCCGCGACCTTGTCGTAGAGCTTCATCGCTGTCGTGTTGGTCTCGTGCGTTTGCCAGTAGACCCGCTTGGCACCGGCGGCTTCGGCGCGCTGGTAGACGGCCTCGATCAACGCGCGGCCAACGCCCGTGCCGCGTGCCGCCTCCGACGTAAAGAGATCCTGCAAGTAGCAGCTCGGGCCGATCTGGATGGTGCTGCGATGAAACAGGTAATGCACCAGGCCCAGCAATTCGCCGGAGCGCTCCGCCACCAGCGCGTGCATGGGCTCGTAAGCGTCGAAGAAGCGCGACCACGTCATGCGGGTGATCTCGATCGGCAGCGCGGTCTCTGCCTTGCGGCCATAAAAGGCGTTGTAGCCATCCCATAGCACTTTCCACGCTTCGAAATCTCTAGGCTCGGCGGGGCGGATCAGGATCGGGTCGGTCACGGAGTCATCCTCAGGGAGAGTGTGTTGTTGTGTTGCTGCGTTGCTGCGTTGCTGCGTTGTTATGTTCTTGTATTGTCGCGCATTGACGCTAGGCGCGGTTGCTCGAGGCAGGCGGCGGCGTGTAGCGCGCCTTGCCGCTGCGCTTGGCTTCGTACAGCGCCATGTCCGCACGCATGAAGAGTTCGTTCGCGGTCTGGCCGTCGTCCGGGTAATGGATGGCCATGCCCACGCTGGCTGTCGCCACGATGGTATGGCCTTCGATGAAATGCGCTCGCCGGGCTGCGTGCACGATGGCCTGGGCGACGCGCTCCAGCGTTGCAATGTTGAGCGTGTCGTCCAGCACGACGGCGAACTCGTCGCCGCCGATCCGGGCCACGGCGTCGCCAGTGCGCACGCAGGCGGAGAGGCGCTCGGCGAAGGACGCCAGCAACTGGTCGCCAACGGCGTGCCCAAACGTGTCGTTGATGGTCTTGAAATCGTCAACGTCCACAAGCAACAGCGCGGCGCTGGCGTGGTTCGCGCCAGCCCGGGCCATGGCATCGGCCATGCGCCGGTCGAACCCCTTGCGGTTAAGCAGGCCCGTGAGGTGGTCCGTGAGCGTCTGCGCTTCCAGGCTGCGCAACTTCTGGCGCTCGTTGGTCACGTTGCGCGCGAACATGTACAGGCCCTGGACCGTGTCCTTGCCGTCATTCCAGGCAGGCTGGTAGGTAACCTCCATGCACTCGGCATCATCCTTGCCTTCCAGGCTGAAGGTGACCGACGCGCCCAGGTAGGCCTGTTCCAGGTAAGGCTTCGATGCCACGTAGACGGAGGTGCCCCAAAGCTCGCGCATGGTCAGCCCGACAATCTGCTGCACCGGCAGGTTGAACCGCTGCGCGTAGGCCTCGTTGACAAAGACATAGCGCTCGCTCATGTCGATGAACGAGACAAAGCCGGGCACATGGTTGGCAATGGCCTCGATGCGCTTCTCGCTCTCGGCGGCGCGATCCTTGGCGGCGCTGAGCGCGGCTTCCCGCTCGGAGAGCTGTTGCATGACCGTGCCAAAGGTGGTGGCCAGCTCACCAATCTCGTCATTGCGCCCGGTTGGCAGCGCAGCCAGGGCGGCAGGATTCTTGGGCACCTCGCTGACCACCCGATGCAGCAGCTCCAGCGGCGCCAGCAGGCGGCGTATCACCAGCCACATCAGCAACGCGGCCAGCAACAGCGACACGCCGGCGACCATGAGCGTCTTGTGGCGGGCCGCGATCAGCGGGGCGTACGCTTCGTCGGCGGGCAGGACCGAAACCACCTCCCAGCCATTGGACTCGAGCAGGTAGCGCGCCACCACGGGCTGCGTCGGGTTGATGATCTCCCACGCGGAGGGCGGCGCGCCAAGGCCGCAGGTCTCGTCATGCTCCTTCGCTGGCGTCATCACCTTCGAAGCATCGGGGTGCATGGCGTAGCGCGGGTTCGTGCCGGAGGAGACCAGGCAATAGCCGCCGGTCAGGCCAACCCGGCTGTGCGCCAGTTGGCCAAGGAAGTTGCTCTCGGTGAGATTCAATGCGCCGCCAACCACCGCCAGCAGCTTGCCGTCCGCGCCGCGCAGGGGCACGGCAAGCACCACGCCGGGCGAATCGCTCATGCGGCCCCGCAGCAGGTCCGACACGGCAAACTCAGAACCGTCGAGGATGGCGCGGAAGTAATCGCGGTCCGACAGGTGGATGCGTTGCCCGATGGGCACGGCGGTACTGAACACCATGTCGCCGTCAGGCAAGGCCAGGAACACGGCATTGAAGATCTGCGGCATGGACATCGCCTGGGTGGCAAAGCGCCGCAAATCGGCGGGCGGCTGCCCGAGCATCGGCGCCAGCTGGCGCGCCAGGCGGCGCAGGGCGATCGCCCGCGTCTCGAATTTCTCGTCGAGTTGTTCGGCAACCAGCTTGACCAGCGTTTCCTGCTGGGCCTGGCGCATCGCAGTCAAGCTCTGGAACGCGTAGAACTGGGTAAACAGCGCGCGCGCCAGGATGATGAATGTCACCACGAGCGCCGTGGCTAAGGCGACCCGATACTTTAAAGAGTGCCGCATGAGTATCTTATTCTTGGTTTTGCGGACCAGCCCGACCACCGGCCCTTCCGTCCCGACCGCCCATCCCCCATCGCGGGCGACTGACCCGGCTGTTAGGTTAGCAGAAGCGGAGGAGCGCTCCGCTTATGCCGACGGCATTGCTCTGGCATGTGTGTCTTATTCGTGGTTTTGGTCGGCACAAGTGGCCTTCGGGGACTAGAATGCGGCATTCCCCCAACAGTCCCCGCCACGATTCGCCGGCTGGAGCCTGCCCCATCCCCATCCCTGTCGTCCCAAAAAACCGAAACCGCCCATGACCCTCGATCCCGTCCTCCGCTTCCTGCACATCGCCGGCGTCACGCTCTGGGTGGGCGGCATGTTCTTCGCCTATGTCTGCCTGCGCCCGGCCGCGGCCACCCTGCTGGAGCCGCCGCAGCGGCTGCGCTTGTGGCGCGCCGTATTCGCGCGGTTCCTCGCCTGGGTCTGGGGCGCCGTCGCGCTGATCGCCATCAGCGGCGCGTCCATGCTCGGCGCGCTCGGGTTTGCCGCCGCGCCTGTTCACTGGCACATCATGTTCGGCCTTGGCCTGATCATGATCGGCATCTTTGCCTATGTGTTCTTCGGCCCTTATGGTGCGCTGCGGCGCAGCGTCGATGCGCAGGACTGGAAGGCCGCCGGCGCCGCGCTGGGCCGCATCCGGCAGGCCGTCGGCCTGAACCTGGCGCTTGGCGCACTCACCATCGCGGTAGCCACGCTGGGCCGGCTGCTCGCCTGATGACTGCCCCTTAGTTCCCTTAGACCCCTTAGTCTCCCCTCAGGCCGCTTGCATCACCGCCTCGACCCGGTTCCTGCCCGCGCTCTTGGCGCGGTACAGGGCCAGATCGGCGCGGCCAACGGCGTCGTCCAGGCGCGTTTCCGATTTTTCCACGCAGGCCACGCCGATGCTGATGGTCAGATCCGCGATGCGCTCACCAAAAAACCGCGAAGACGTTGCCCGCAGGCGCTCCGCCAGCGCCAGCGCGCCTGCCATGCCGGTACGCGGCAGCAACACCAGGAATTCCTCGCCCCCGAAGCGCCCCGGGTAGGCCCCCGGCGGCAGCTCGCGCTTGAGCATGGCCGAGAACTCCATCAGCACCCGGTCGCCCTCGGCGTGCCCCATGCTGTCGTTGACGCGCTTGAAGTGGTCAAGGTCGATCAACAGCAACGCCATCTCGCCACCGTCCCCGCGCATGCGCTCCAGCGCCTCCTGGCCGGCCGCATACAAGGCGCGGCGATTGAGCAGCAGCGTCAGCGGGTCCGTCCTGGAGAGCACGTCGAGCTCCACGTGCAGGCGCCGCGTGATCACCAGCATGAAGGCGACCGACAAGGCCAGGACCATCAGGGTGTTGGAACTCAGGTAGATGATCTGGAAGACGTCGTCGGGAGCAAAAAAGGAGTGCCTGGTCATCCCCGCGAACAAGCTGGAGCCGAAACGCACCACCACCACCAGCGCCTGGACGCTCATCAGGGTGCCAAAGAAGTAGGTGCTGAAATGGCGTTCGCCGTAGCGCAGGATCAGCGCGCATTGCGCGATGTAGAAGATCCCGATGACAAAGGTAACGATGGTCACCCGGGCCACATAGTTCGGCTGCCCGAGCGCATACCAGGCCAGCAGCAGCGTGCCCAGCACGCTCAGCGCGGCGGCGGACCGCCATGTTTGCGGCCGCCCGTAGAACGCCTGCACGGCGAGCATCCACAGGGCCATGGCAGCCATCACCAGGCAGTTAGCCACCACAATGGAGAGCCAGTCCGGGGCGATATCGCGCAACCAGAACAGCACCGGCGCAACAATCAGCAGCAGCGAGCCGCTGACCCAACGCCCAATCCCCTTGATCGACCGCGGGAAACTGTAATACGCCGACAACAGCACGATCGACATCAGAGCCGACATCACCGCTGACAGCAAGACTGTCGTTCTCAGGTCGATCTGGGGCATTGTCAGCGCGCATCCCAATCCGTGGCGATTGGCCATCCTACCAAAGACTGATCGGCTACGGTTGCCCGCTAGCCTGCGTGGCGGGATCAGGCCGGCTTGCTCACCATCAGCCAGTACACCACCAGCAAGCCGCCGAACGCGGGAAACCCCAGCGCCACCCAGATGCGCTCATACAGCCAGTAGCGCGGCGCAATGCCGGCGGCATCGGGCGCGCCGCCCGATGCCGGCAATGCCTGCGCAGCCATATCGCGCATCCGCCATTGCAGCCACAGCACCGGCAGCCAGCAAGCCCCTGCCAGCGCGTAGAGCGACAGCGAGATCCACAGCCAGGACGCCGAAGGCGGATACCCCGCCGCATGCATCATGTAAAGCCCGCTCAGCGGCTGAAAGACCACGGCCGGCGCGGTGATCCAGGTGTCGGCGCGCACCACCCAGCGGGTCACCACCGCCATGGCCTGCACGTTCTTGCTGCGGTTCACAAAGAACATATAGAAGGCGGTGCCAAAGCCGGTGCCAAACATGAAGGTGGCAGACAGGATATGCAGCCACTTGACGGTCAGGTAGGTCATGCTTGCTCCTCGGTTGATCCATATGCGGTGGCTTGCCGGCCGATGTTGGTGTCGATGTTGGTGCCGATGCCGGCATTGGTATCGGCGTTGGTATCGGCATTGGTATCGGCATTGGTATCGGCATTGGTATCGGCATTGGTATTGGTATCCAGCTGCAGGAAGAGGGCAAACCACGCCAGCATCGGCAGGTTCTTCAGCACCGGCCCGAAGGGATGCGCCCACCACGCCGGCACCAGCCAGGTAATCAGCGCGGTATAGCCAAGCACCAGCGCCATCTGCATGGCCCACACCGCGCGGGTGGGGCGCCACAGCACCAGCACCCCGAGCGCCAGATCCAGCCCCGCGCCCAGCCACACCAGCGGCGCGCGCCAGGCCGGTGGCAGCCCCGCCTCGCGCAGCAAGGCCGTGCCCGCGCCCAGATCCGCAAAACATACAAAGGCGGTGGCCAGCCAGACCGCGGCAATGGCCAGCCGGCCAGCCAGCAAGGTCCAGAACAGCAAGGCTGGCAGCCGCTCGGCAGCGGTGGCAAAGGCGGCCGGCGCGCGCAAGCGCCGCACAGCCAAGGTGGCCGCGGCGTGCGGGCTGGCGCTGTTGTCGGTGCGCAGCATGGCCAGGCTGTCGACATCGGCCAGGCTGCCCGGCAGCCTCGCCAGGCATTGCGCCCCAAGGCCGGCCATCCAGCCCGGCACGCGCAGCACCCGCGCTGTGCGCAGCCCCATGCCGCCCCTGAGGGCGCCAAGCCAGTCGCCAAACCGCAGCCGGACCGGCCCAACCGCCGCCACCGTGCGCCGGCCCGCGCAGTCAGTGCGCACTACCCGCAGCAGCAGCGCAATCAGGTCGTCGATATGGATCGGCTGCACATGCCCCGCATCCGCCGGCACCGGCAGCAAGGGCAACGCCGCCCAGCGCCGGAACAATGTTGCACTGCGGCCAGACGGCGCATACACCAGCGACGGCTGCACGATCACCCAGTCCAGCGCGCTAGCGCGCAAGGCATCGTCCGCCATGCCCTTGCTGCGCCAGTAGGCGGTAGCCCCATCCGCCGCCGCGCCCAGCGCGGATAGCTGGACCAGGCGCCGCACGCCAGCCCGCTCGCAGGCCAGCATCAGGGCAAGCGGCATATCCACATGCAAGGCCCGGAAATGCTGCAGCGCGGTTTCCCGAAAAATGCCCACCGTGTTGACGACAACATCGGCACCGCGCAATGCCGCCAGCCAATGCGCCGGCGTGGTCCAGGTGGACAAGTCCCCCGCAACGCGGTGAAGCCGTGGATGGCGGGGCAGTTGATCGAGCCGGCGCGCCAGCGCCACCACGTGATGCCCCTCGGCCAGCAAACGGGCCACCAGCGCCGATCCCACCAGCCCGCTCGCCCCGGTCACCAAGATCTTCATCGCGTCACCTGTTCGTTCTGTAATTTCTGTGTAGACAGAAATTACAGAACGAGAGGCGGGAAGTCAAGCGCTGCCGCGCAGGGGGTGGGGTGGCCCAGCGTGACGTTTCTCTCCGGGTTCGGGTCGGGGTATACTCCGCTCGTCGCTGCAAAACAGTGGCCGGGAATAGCAGCCCGAAAAACGTAGACGAACGACCGCCGCCAGGCGGGATTTTTCGATTCGCTAACGTAGGAGGCGCTCCCATGCCCCTGTCTTCACTCGCCCATTCCGGGCAACGTTTGACCCGCCTTAGTCCACTCGCCCACGCACACCGGAACGCCACCGCGACGGAGGCTGCCCATGTTTAGGCACAGCCGCTACGGCGTCACTGCCGAACATGCCGGCGCGGACATGTTCGTGACCGCCCATACCCCATGCGAAAGCCCGCAGAGCCTCGCTGGCGAAAAAGCGGCACAACTCTACGCGCTACTCTTCATGACCCGCGACAGCGCCGCCGCCGGAACATTCGGCGATCTGGTCGCAGACATCCAGGGCCCTCTGCTCTCACTGGCGACCGGACTGGCGCAGGAAATACTCGTGCTGAGCGAACTCGCGGCGGAGCACGGGGAGGGCGGGCGCGGCGACGCATAGCGGCGAGTCGGTCGTCCGCTGCTTCCATCCACTTCCAGACATATTCGTAGCAGCTTCGGGGGGGGCATAGGCGGGGGAATTTCTCCCCGCCTTATGAGACCGGCGATGCCGCGAATCTTCTCGCCGATGCCAGCCGTTAACAAGATGTGGTTTCAGTGTAAAACAGCAATATGCTTAATTTATACTGAAACTCCCGGTGTGCTCCAGACGACGCATGTAGCGCGAGTCCACTCGCGCGTGGTCACTCTGGTGACGTATCAGGAGGAAGGGTCGGAGGCGATGCAGCACGCCAGATCGGCGCTTTCCCGCGGAAGAATTTTTCGGCCCGGTCGACAGAGAAGGCCGCGGCTGGGTAAGGATAAGGATCCTCCACCCTACGGAAATCCTCGCCGTACTGCCTGCGTGGCTCGCCGCGGGTAAGCCGCTTGCTCATTGTGGATATAAGGACGCCAGGCCACCCGGATTGTGCGCGCTGGAACTCAGCCCGCTTGAGATTCCTTGGCCGGCCCGCGGGCATTCCGGCGCTTGAGCGTATCGCTGGCCACGGATTCCGACAGGAATTGCCACAAGGTGCGAACCCGGATCACCCCATCCCCCGGGCCATCATGGGTCAGGCGGCTCGCCACCTCCTCCAGCTTGCCAAACATCTCCTGGCGAAGCTGCCCGCGCAGCACCGCAACCTGCTCGGCCGGCACCACCACCTCGTCGCGGTTACCAAACCAGCGGCGCTCCGCAAGGAACAGCAACGCTGCCACCACCGCCGCGCCAATCCCCACGTTCTCAAAACCGTCCAACTGGAAGCTACCCACCGCGAAACACAGCACCGCCACCACGGCCATCGCGATAAACGCGGTGCGAAGCAGCACAAATGCGAGAGGATGCGAGATGTTGCGCGCCAGATCCCGGACGGCAGTGATTTCGTCCTGCTCCAGGACGTTGAGGACGTTGGTGGTCGAAACTTTCATGGTTTTATTGTCTTGTCTCGTTGTTACGGCCGCGCAAGCCAGACCACGCCGCAAAATCGCGCTCCCGGCGCGGCACTCACGGAACCTTGCCACTCGCGGAGAACCGGCAGTGTATACGCATGCAGCCAGAGGCGCTTTCCGTGCTGTATCCGGCTGGGCAGGCCGCAGTCAAGAAGATCGAGCCAGATGTATCCGATGGTAGCGCCCGAGCATAAGCCGTCAATGCACCGTTTGCCCTAGCCCGTCATCCTTTCGGGCTAGGTTCTGGCGCATAAGGTCGGGAATAAGAAATAGGGCCGGGCATGCCCGGCGTCGGCACGCCCCGTGATCAGGCGGGAAGACAAGGCAACAAGACAACGCCAGTCAGAACGTTACGCCGGGGACTCTCGGCACCTGGCGCGTCTTGATATTGAAATGCGGCTCGCCGAAGGCCTCCAGCAAGCGAATGATCTCCCGGGCCGAATCCGCGCGCGTCGTGCGGATCTCGCTAAGCCGCCGGGGCGCCGCCGCGCCGCACACTATATAGTGCCGCCGCACCGTCAGCACCGACTCACCAGGTGTCGGCATCAAGACGGGCGCCGCATCCTCCTCCTTGTAGCTGCCATATACCCAGCCCGACGGCGTCAGATGCGCCTCGATCCACGCCTCGCCCGACGCAAACATCGCCGCATCGGCCGCCAGGTTTTTTTCGATTGAATCCAGCATCTGCTTCTGCCCTTCAAGGTGACAACCACTGCAACAGCGAACCATTCTGGTTAGGCAAATGCAGTGTCGGTACCCCGCCTTCGTAGGACCCACCCCGGCGCAGGGTAAGAATGTCTGGACAAAGGCATGCCCCGCCCGGCCGCCACTGCCATATCGACGGCGGCGGCACATTCTTATCCCCACCTAAGCGTGGCACCTACCTTAGCGGGGTAACCGCGATCGTCGTGTGCACCAATAATCAGCACCAGCAAGCGTGACCCCTTGCTAATTCCCGATAGGGTGTAGGCACTCCCCGCGCCTACACCCTTTTTTTTGGGTTCATCTGATTCTCAGGTTCATCCGATTTTTGTGTGGGTCGATGCATCGCTGGGCAAAAATCCAGCCAACGCTGGGCCAATTCCAGCGCTGCCGTAGCTCCCCTCTCCCGCACGGCGGGAGAGGGGTTGGGGGAGAGGGCGGGCCTGCGCAAGAGCGAGGCGCAACACGTTGAGCGAGCGCCCGCCCTCTCCCCCAGGCCAGCGCTTTGCCTCCGGCATTCGCAGCCGCATGCAGCACCCACACAAAAGTCAGAGGTCCATTTTGTAAGGGCATGGCAATCAGCAATGCTCAACACGGTGCAGCAAGAATGCATCACGACATGATGTTTTGAGTCTCGCTGCAAAGCCCTCTATCCATCTCCAAGCAAGCACAAATTCGCATTGCCGGGGAAGTCCCCCCGAAGTTATTTGATCCCCACCTTGGTGGGGAAATAAAAGCCCCGCACGATCCACGCATGGCCAACGCATGACCAGCGAAATCGGGCGATGAAAGCGCGCGTTCCATCCACAAGCCACTCCGGCACGCGAACACGGAAAACCGCAAAAAACCCCGGAAAAATCGCGCAAAACCGCGTAGCCCAATCGGGTGAAAGCAGGCAAACAGAGGCAGGAAACTCCATCATGAACACAAACCAAATTCTTCTGCATTACCCCTTTTAGGGGCATCCCTCCTTTTGTCGGGTCCACTCTTCAGTAGGGATAGAAAACACGGCAAAATCGGCCGCATCGCCTTGAAGATCTACCCCCAAGAGCCATACACTTCGCCGGTCTTCGCGCAGTGATGCACTGCAAGAGCCAAGCGTGCAGGCATCAAGAAGCCACCGCCGCAACGTTCATCTCCGCCCTGCAGCTCATCGCAGCGGAAAGGCACCGACGTGTGCCATGTTGGACAAGCGGATTCGTCGCAGCAATCCCAAGCCAGGAGACGGCCAGGAGCGCGGACTTTCGGGTATCAAGGGAATTATCAAGACGTGTTCAAGCTTTCAAGCCTTCTGTCTTTCCGTAGAGCGTTGCTGTTGCTGGGGACGATTCCACTACTCGCATCCTGTGCACTTGCGCCGGGGATGCGGTTTGATCCGCAGCGCCCTCTTGATCCGGAAGATCCTGAGTCTGTGCCCAAGGTTACGCAGATCACGCCGGCATTGGTGCGCGCTATGAAGGCCGCAGCCGTGCCCACCAATGCATCGGTGAGCGAATTGTTTGGTGAGCCTGAGGCCTACACGGTTGGCGTCGGCGACATCCTCTCTATCGTGGTGTGGGATCACCCTGAGCTGGTGTTTCCTACGCAGACATACTCGATTGGCTCCGCATACGAAATCCCCAATTACAGCGGCGCGGCTAATGTACCTGGCTATGTAGTCAGTCCCGCCGGCACCATCCAGTTTCCGTATGCAGGCGTGCTCAACGTTCTCAGCAAAACGCCAGACCAGATCCGCGGCGAACTGAGCACCAAGCTCAAGAGCGTCGTCAACATGCCCCAGGTTACCGTGCGCGTGCTCGCCTTCCGCAGCAAGCGCGTCTATCTGGACGGCGAAGTAAAGACTCCTGGCCCGCAGAACATTGACGACGTGCCGATGACCCTGGTTGAGGCGCTCAATCGTGCCGGTGGCGTCAATGTGACGACAGGTGACAACAGCCGCATCCGCATTTCGCGTGCCGGGAAGAACTACTCGGTCAATCTGCCAGCGTTGTTGCAACAAGGCATTGATCCAACCCGCGTGATGCTGCGAAACGGCGACATCGTGCGCGTAGAACAACGTGAAGACAGCAAGGTGTTTGTCACTGGCGAAGTTGTGCGCCCCTCCGTGGTTCTCCCGCGAAATGGCCGCCTGACACTGAACGAAGCCATCGGGGAAGCGGGCGGTGTGAATCCCACCTCGGCCGATGCCAAGGAACTCTATGTCATTCGCAAAAGCGATGACGGAGAAGCCCAGATATTCCACCTAGACGGAAAGTCGCCGGTGTCTTTAGCCCTGGCGGAATCGTTCGAGTTGAAGCCGAAAGACGTCGTGTATGTCGACGCCGCCGGTGTAGTTCGCTGGAGCCGCGTGATCAATCAATTGATCCCGAGCGGCACGCTCCTCAACTCCACCGCCACGACACTGAAATGATCAAGACCGTACTCGTGGTGTGCATTGGCAATATTTGCCGCAGCCCGATGGCGGAAGCGCTGCTTAGGCAAGCTCTCCCGGAAGCCAACGTTGTTTCGGCGGGGCTCGGCGCACTGGTCGGTCAGCCGGCGGATGCCCATGCAGTCGATCTGATGAAAGACCTGGATCTGGATATCACCGGCCACCGCGCCCGCCAGCTCAACCGCGCGATCGCCACGCAGGCCGACCTGATCCTGGTCATGGACAACGCGCAAAGGCAGGAGATACAGCGACTTCACCCGGCGACGACTGGTCGGGTCTTCCGGCTTGGCGAACTCGCCAAGTTCGATGTACCGGACCCTTATCGCGAGGGACGTCCTGCCTTTGATAACGCGCTGGAGTTGATCCAGCGCGGCGTGGAAGCCTGGGTGCCGCGCATCCAGGCCCTCCGTTAACAGAATTCGCAGTAGAGCTTATGAACCAGAATCCTCCTCCAGTTGCTGTAACCGGACCGCCCGAAGACGAAATCGATCTCGTTCGATATCTGGACATATTGATCGCTAGCCGGTGGCTGATTGTGACGATTGCCGCTGTGGTGTTGGCGCTCGGTGTTGCTTATGCTTTCCTGGCGAGACCGGTCTACCAAGCTGACATCCTTGTGCAGGTGGAAGACAACCCCAACAGCGCGAAGAGCCTGTTGGGGGATGTGTCCAGTCTGTTTGATGTGAAGGCGGAGGCGACCGCTGAGATCGAGATCCTTCGTTCTCGGATGGTTGTGGGGAAGGCAGTAGATAACTTGCATCTCTATCTCTCTGCCAAGGCGAACTACTTGCCGTTTGTCGGCGCGTGGATTGCTAGTCGCGGGAAAGGTCTATCCGAGCCAGGTTTGCTGGGTTTCGGTGGATATGCCTGGGCCAAGGAGTCGATCAGCGTCGAACAGTTCGATGTGCCCGAAGACCTTGAAGGTGAGAAATTCAAGCTAGTGGCTCTGGGTGGTGGTCGTTACCGGCTCGAACACAGCAGCCTCGACAAGCCGATAGAAGGCAGCGTAGGCGAACTGCTGCAGGCGGATCAAAACGTAGGGCGTTTTGCTCTTCTGGTGACTGATCTCAAAGCCAAACCGGGCATCGTCTTTAACTTGATACGTAATTCGCGACTCCAAACACTCGAGAAACTGCAAGACCAGCTCAAGATAGCCGAGAAAGGCAAACAAAGCGGCGTTATCGGCGCCTCCCTGGAGGGCACCGACCCCAGCCTCACTGCGAGCATCCTGAACGAGATCGGCGATGAATACGTCGCGCAGAACATTAAGCGCAAGGCCGCAGAAGCGGAGAAATCCCTCGTCTTCCTCGGAGACCTGCTGCCGCAGTTGAAGTCGGAACTTGAGCGCGCCGAAGTCAGATATAACGAGATGCGCAACAAGCGCAACACGTTCAATCTGAGCGAGGAAGGCAAGGCTTTTCTGCAAGAGAGCGTAGCCGCTGAAGGAAGCTTGCTAGAGCTAAAGCAGAAGCGTACCGAACTCTTGACACGCTTCACCGCGACCCACCCGAGCATTCAAGCACTGGATCAGCAGATTGCCACGCTAGGCTCGAAAGTAGGAGGCATGGCCCTTCGCATGAAGACGTTCCCGAGCGTGGAGCAGGATACGCTTCGTCTCATGCGCGATGTACAGGTCAACAATGACCTCTACGTGGGGCTGCTCAACAATATGCAGCAACTCAAGCTGGTAAAGGCAGGGAAGGTCGGCAACGTCCGTCTGCTGGACAATGCACCCGTTCCCGAGGAGCCGGTCAAGCCCAAGAAGGGTCTCACTATCGCGCTCGCTGCCATCCTCGGCCTGTTGCTGGGGGTGATTGCAGCCTTTGTGCGCAACGCACTCTATGGTGGTATTACCGACCCCCAAGATATCGAACGGCATAGTGGCCTGAACGTCTATGCAACGGTACCACTGTCGACGCAGCAAGCAGTACTCAGTGAAGAGATCCGCCTGCGCAAGCTCGGCACGTTCCTCTTGGCAGATCGCTATCCTAACGACCCATCCATCGAAAGCCTGCGTAGCCTGCGCACCGCGTTGCAGTTTGCCATGCTGGATGCAGACAACAACCGCGTGCTGCTAACTGGACCTACGCCAGGCGTTGGGAAATCCTTCGTCTCCGCCAATTTGGCGTTGGTTATGTCTACCGGTGGAAAGCGCGTGCTGCTCGTAGATGCAGATATGCGCAAAGGCTATCTCAACAACTATTTTGGCAAGGAACGGCAGGGTGGCCTGTCCGATGTGCTGGTAGGCAGGATCGCGTTCAACGAAGCCGTCCATCGCAACGTTTTCGGCAACCTCGATTTTCTCAGCACTGGCGTATTGCCGCCAAATCCTGCGGAACTGTTGCTGAACGAACGCATGGTGGCGATGCTGAAAGAGGTGAGCGGCCAATATGATTTAGTGCTGATTGACACCCCACCTGTACTCGCCGTATCAGACACAGCAATCTTGGCGGCACGCTGCGGCACGGTGTTTCTTGTCACGCGCTTTGAAAAGACAACTATTGGCGAAGTCACGGAGTCGGCTAAGCAGCTCCGCCAATCCAACGCCGAAGTGAACGGGGTGGTTTTCAACGGGTTGGATGCCAGCGCCTATCGATATGGATATGGATCGAAGTACGGGCGTTATCGCTATGCGTACTACGGATATGCGAGCGAGCACGACCCGGTGAAGAGTTAGATCTACTAGCGCGGACGTGATCCGCGCGAGTGGGTGGGCCACGCTAGGCTACAGTGGATCTATCAAAGCTGGGTCCATACGAAATATTCGAAATCGCAGAGCGGATTAATGTAGTGAAGTACATTTTTCTTGGATTAGTCGATTGAAATTGCTTCGACTAATCCGTGGGTGGCGCAGGACGAACGAGTACATAGGGATTATCTAGATCTCCTTGGCAATGTCGCGAATCTATGTCTCGCGTTTCAATATGACGGAAAAAATATGACGGAAATATTTATTATTTCTCGTGTGCGAAAACCTGCGCGACAGCGTCCACGTTCGGCCAGCTATCTGCATCTAGTCATGTAGATAACCACGAAGAAGGAACAACTATTTAACCTTCTCACACGTACATGGCCTCGCCTCCGACAGGACTTGCAGGTTCGGTTAACCAAAGATAACTCATGTGTAAAATTATGTCTAATGCCATTGCAGCCAACCTTATCGATCGGCTAAAGCGCAAGGAATCCATAATTGGTATCGTGGGACTCGGCTATGTCGGTCTACCGCTGATGCTGCGTTATAACGCTATTGGATTCCGCGTGCTCGGTATCGACATTGATCAAGAAAAGGTTGAGAAACTTAACGTCGGCCATAGCTATATTGAGCATATCCCCGCCGTCAGTATCGCCAGGGCGCGTGAGAGTGGATTCGAGGCCACTGCAGACTTTGAGCGTGCCCGCGAATGCGACGCGCTGATTCTCTGCGTTCCAACTCCTCTCAATAAATACCGCGAGCCCGATATGAGCTTCGTGGTGAACACCACCGACGCTATCAAGCCATACCTACGTGAAGGGCAGGTGGTCTCGCTCGAGAGCACTACCTATCCCGGCACCACCGAAGAGGTGTTGCTGCCGCGGGTGGAGGAGAGCGGGTTGGAAGTTGGAAAGAACATCTATCTGGTCTATTCGCCCGAACGGGAAGACCCGGGCAATCCGAACTTCGAGACCCGGACTATTCCCAAGGTCGTGGGCGGTCATACACAAATTTGCCTAGACGTCGGCTTAGCACTGTATGCACCCGCGATCGATCGGGTGGTAGCGGTCAGTTCCACCAAGGCGGCGGAGATGACCAAGCTCCTGGAGAACATTCATCGCGCGGTGAACATCGGCCTCGTCAACGAAATGAAAGTTGTCGCGGACCGCATGGGCATTGACATCTTTGAGGTAGTGGATGCCGCTGCTACTAAGCCTTTCGGCTTCACGGCCTATTACCCGGGTCCGGGCTTGGGTGGGCACTGCATTCCCATCGATCCCTTCTATCTGACGTGGAAGGCGCGCGAGTACGGGTTACACACGCGCTTCATTGAACTATCCGGCGAGGTCAATAAGGCCATGCCGGAGTATGTCGTCGGCAAACTAATCGACGGACTGAACGTCCGAGGCAAAGCGCTGAATGGCTGCAAGGTACTGGTGCTGGGCATTGCCTACAAGAAGAACGTAGACGACATGCGCGAGTCACCGTCGGTGGAGATCATGGAACTCATTGAGGCCAAGGGGGCAACGGTCGCCTACAGCGATCCGCACGTGCCGGTTTTCCCAAAAATGCGGGAGCACCACTTCGATTTGTCCAGCGTGCCGCTTACCGCCGAATCTATTGCTTGCTTCGATGCTGTGGTACTCGCAACAGACCATGATAGCTTCGATTACCCGCTGATAAACCAGCATGCGGCGCTGCTGATTGATAGTCGTGGCAAGTACCGCGCCCCCGAATCCCATATCGTCAAAGCTTGATTGGCGGGAGAACTAAATTGAAACGATTTGCACTGATTGGCGCCGCCGGTTACATCGCGCCGCGCCATATGCGGGCGATCAAAGACACGAGCAACGAACTCGTCTCTGCCTATGACATCAACGACTCTGTTGGCATCATCGATAGCATTTCACCCCAAAGCGAGTTCTTCACCGAATTCGAGCGCTTTTACGACCATGCCTGGCGACTCAATCGCCAGCCCACTACGTCGTTGGACTATGTTGCGATCTGTTCGCCCAATTATCTACATCAGCCGCACATCTCGGCGGGCCTGCGCCTTGGTTGCGATGTGATCTGCGAAAAGCCTCTGGTCCCAACGCCGGAACTGCTGGATGAACTAGCCCAAGTGGAACGAGAAACGGGAAAACGCGTCTTCAATATCCTGCAGCTGCGCCATCACCAAGCCATCCTGAATTTGAAGGAGAAGGTCGCCGCCGAAGGTACCGCCCGCAAACACGACGTTGAGCTCACCTACATTACCTCGCGTGGAAAGTGGTACATGGAGAGCTGGAAGGGCGACCAGCGCAAATCTTTCGGTTTGGCAACTAACATCGGTGTCCACTTCTACGACATGCTGCATTTCATCTTCGGCAAGTTGCAGCGCAATGTAGTGCACCACAATGGCGAGAGCAAGGCAGCCGGCTATCTTGAGTACGAGAAGGCGCGTGTGCGCTGGTTCTTGTCCATCGATGCTAGTGACCTACCGGAAAGCGTGAAAGGGAAGAAGTCCACATACCGCTCCATCACGGTCGATGGCCAGGAGATCGAGTTCTCTGAAGGCTTCACCGATCTCCATACCGTGAGCTACAAGGAGATTCTGGCGGGCCGCGGCTACGGCCTGGAGGACGCGCGCCATTGTGTGGAAACGGTCAATACCATTCGTTCAGCTAGGATTGTGCCGCCCCATAACGACGAGGGGCATCCCTTCCTGAACGGTTTTGTCCGCTGAGGTGAATATGAGCTACCAGGTCCATCCATCCGCAATCGTGGACGAAGGTGCCCAGATCGGCGAGGGCTCACGAATCTGGCACTTTGTTCATGTCTGCGGCGGTGCACGTATCGGTAAAGGGTGTTCGCTAGGACAGAATGTCTTCGTGGGAAACCGTGTTGTCATTGGTAACAACGTCAAGATCCAGAACAACGTGTCGGTCTACGATAACGTCACTTTGGAAGATGGGGTGTTCTGCGGACCAAGTATGGTATTCACCAACGTCTATAACCCTCGCTCGTTGGTAGAACGGAAGAGTGAATACCGTAATACTAGGGTAGGAAGAGGCGCTTCCTTGGGTGCCAATTGCACTATCGTGTGCGGTGTAACTATCGGAGCATTCGCCTTTGTAGGTGCCGGTGCCGTGATTAATAAGAATGTGCCAGATTACGCATTGGTGGTCGGTGTGCCAGCGAGACAGATTGGCTGGATGAGTGAATTTGGCGAACAACTTTCCTTGCCCTTGCAGGGGCAGGCGGAGGATATCTGCCGGCACACCGGCGAACGGTATGTGCTTAACGGTCATGCTGTGACCAAGATGGAGCTTCCCAAGCCATGATTGATTTTATTGACCTCAACGCTCAGCAAGAGCGTATCAAGAGCCAGATCGATGCAGCGATCCAGCGCGTGCTGGGGCATGGGCGATACATCCTCGGCCCCGAAGTGGCAGAGCTGGAGGAGAAGCTCGCAGCCTATACCGGCGCTAAATATTGCATCACCTGCGCTAACGGTACGGATGCGCTGCAGATAGCGCAGATGGCGCTTGGAATTGGTCCTGGCGACGAAGTCATCACTCCAGGCTTCTCTTATATTGCCACTGCCGAGACCGTTGCACTATTGGGCGCCACGCCAGTATATGTGGATATTGATTCTCGAACATACAATCTCGATCCGGCTCTCTTGGAGGAGGCCATTACCCCCCGCACCAAGGCTATAATCCCAGTTAGTTTGTACGGGCAGTGTGCCGATTTTGACCTCATCAATGCAATCGCTGCAAAGCATGGAATTCCCGTAATCGAGGATGCGGCACAGAGCTTTGGCGCTCTCTATAAGGGCCGAAAGAGTTGCAATCTTTCAACTATCGCTTGTACAAGTTTCTTTCCAAGCAAGCCACTGGGCTGCTATGGTGACGGTGGCGCCATCTTCACCAACGATGACGAGCTAGCCAAAGTAATCCGCCAGATTTCCCGCCACGGTCAGGATCGCCGCTACCACCATGTGCGCGTCGGAGTGAACAGTCGACTGGATACTCTGCAAGCCGCTATTCTGTTGTCCAAACTCACCATCTTTGACGACGAAATTGAGCGGCGTCAAACAGTCGCAAAACGCTATAACGTGCACCTTAGGGAGGCGGGCATTACTACGACGCCATATGTGGAGCCGTACAGTCTTAGTGTCTATGCGCAGTACACTGTCAGAGTACCGGCACGTGAAAAGGTGCAAAGTAAACTGAGGATCGCCGGAATTCCAACTGTTGTACATTACCCAATCCCGCTGAACCAGCAGCCTGCCGTGGCAGCTACCCACATGCAATTGCCAGAGGGAGATGGCGTGGCGTTGGAGGTTCTTAGTCTGCCAATGCACCCGTACCTCACAGAAATACTGCAAGCGCAGATTGCAGAAGCTCTGGCGGCATGCTGAAACGAATTGGCGCCGTGCGTCAAATCATGCAGAAAGTGCGTCGAAAATTCGAAGCTCCGTTTCGGAAGGGATTCGTAAAGTCTGTCGGTGTACTGGTCGGTGGTGCGGCCTTTTCGCAAGCATTAATGGTGCTAGTGCTACCTCTATTGACGCGGCTTTATGCACCTGCTGATTTCAGTGTGTTGGCTGTGTACGCCTCGATCCTTGGCGTTGTGTCGGTCGCCGCATGCCTGCGCTTGGAGATTGCTATACCACTGCCTCTACGCGACGATGATGCGGCGAATTTGCTGGCTCTGGCGCTATGTTGTTCAGCTGGCGTAGCAGGAGTATCCGCCCTATTAGTAGCACTCCTTCCGGAGCAGTTCGCCAATTTGCTAGCCAAGGGCGGCGGGCTGCGGCCGTACCTATGGCTATTGCCATTGGGCATATGGTTGAGTAGTTCGTATACAGCACTGCAGTTTTGGTCTACTCGGAAAAAGAGATTTTCCGTTATTGCCAAAACGCGAATGACGCAAGGCATTGGCGGTGCCAGTACACAAGTTGCCTTAGGTTTTGCCGGCATGGCGCCACTGGGGTTAGTGCTTGGCCAGATGATCAATAGCGGCGCGGGAATTTTTGGGCTGGTCCGCGATGCGCTAAGTGATCGTACCGCGCTAAGCTCGATAAGTCGCTCTAGGATGCGCAGCGTATTCTTCGAATACAGTCGTTTTCCAAAATATTCGACTCTAGAGTCTTTGGCCAACAGTGCAGGTATTCAAATACCAATAATTATAATCTCTGCGTATGCAGTGGGTGCGGAAGCTGGCTTCCTTCTGTTGGCTAGCAGGGTAATGTTGTCGCCGATGACATTAATAGGAGGCGCCGTCTCGCAAGTATATTTATCCCATGCGCCTGAGGAACTTCGAATCGGTAATTTGGGGAGGTTTACAGCCAGGACTATGGGCGGATTGCTTAAAACTGGAGTTGGCCCATTAATATTTGCGGGTATTATGGCCCCGGTAATGTTTCCCTTAATTTTTGGGCCTCAATGGCGGCGCGCCGGGGAAATGCTCTATTGGATGACGCCCTGGTTCGTCATGCAATTTCTTGCTTCACCTGTATCTATGACGTTGCATGTCACACAGAGCCAACGGGCGGCACTTGTGCTGCAAGTGCTAGGACTTGTATTGCGTGTCGGCGCAGTCTCCGCGGCAGTCTGCCTTGCGCAACTCTGGATTTTCGAATCATATGCGATAACCAGTTTTATTTTTTATCTGTTTTATCTCTGGGTCGTAATTTTAACAGCTCAAATAAGAGTAGAAGACCTACTGGTGGAATTAAGAAGTGGAGCGATAGTTGTGGCGGGTTGGACATTGCTGGCGATATTAATGCGTATGGTTGTTTGGGGGGTAATGTGACATATTATTGTCTGGCATTTAGCATAGCGGACAATTGTCAAAGGCAGTTGCAGTGGATCTCGATGAAGTAGCCGGTTGAGTAAATTTATCAAGAAAGAAGGCCATCCGACCATAGCTTCGAGGCATCGTCGACCTTGGTTGGGTTAGAGAAAATGATGCTGAATGTTTTCAGAGGGGGGGGTAAAAGAGGCGATAGTGATCGCCACCGTTCTGCGTTGTTTTTGAACACGGCCGGGGTTGTTGGATCTCTATGGAATTCTATCTGATATCGTTTTTACATTTTCTGGTTTGCATAGTTGTTTTTATTGCAATAAGAAAGTCAATAAAGACGCGGGGTATCAAGGTGCTCTCATTAGGTGCTTTAATATTCTTTTTGATTTCAAGCGTTGGGTTGATATTTTCTCACTATATCGACTATGGCGCGGCTCTTCCATTCGGCGACGATAGTGGAATGGTGGTGTATAGAAGGTTGGATGTGCTCTATTTCCACCAGGCGGTTTCGCATTGGATATTTTTTGCGGTTCTCGGCTGTGCTATTGCTTTGCAAAAAAAGAGATTTTCATTGGATTTGAAGAAGATTTCGCTAGCCAATTCATTCTTTTGGAAGGTAACTCTGGCAGGAGTGTTTCTTTTTGCCTATACGAGATACTTCATTTTTGGCCCTGGATTGGAAACACTGCTCGGTACAAATCTGATGTATTTCTCAGCTGAGGATGCTGTCGCTGCTCGGACCGTTGCGAAGGATAATCTTTATGGGCAGGGTGCCTACATGGCGTCTGTAGCCGCCTACATTATATTGCCCGTTCTATTTGCGGGGTTGATATCAGGAGTTCAAAATAACAATATCTTATCAAAGAAAATACCGTATTTTACTGTCCTATCTGTTTTCTTTCTTCTTTCATTTGTGTATGCATTTCAGACAAGACAGAAATCTCCAATAATTCAGGTGTTTTTGGCATATTTTCTTTTGCATATCTGCAGGGTAATTCATAAAAGAGGTGGGGCTGAGAGAGGGGCTAAGAGCTATTCTGGTGTAATTATATTTGGCGGAATATTTCTCTTTCTTCTGGCGGTTATATTATATGTTCTTGTGTTTAATATGGATTTCTATCAATCCATATTCTCTACTGTGGCTCGTGTTTTTATGGTTCCGACCGCAACGGAGGCAAACTACTTTTATGTATTCCCCGATATTTTTCCTTATCGCGGATTGATGGAATCTTTTGTTATAAGAATATTTTATCCGCCAGGAGTGTCGGGTGTTTCAATTTATGACGTGGCTGTGGCCGCTACGGGAAATCAATTTACAGCAAATGCGTCATTCATTGCTGTGGCTTGGAGCGGTTTTGGGTATCTTGGCGTGGCTATAGTCTCAATTTCACTGTGCCTAAGTCTTCTCCTAGTTGATAATTTTCTTTATAAAAAATCCTATGAGATAAAGAGTTTCGCTTTGGCGCTAAGTGTTCCATCGCTTCTTATTCTTAATTCTGGATCGTTTACGGAGTATTTGGGCGCAGGGGGGATGATTGCCCCCATGTTATTCATTCTAGTGGCGAAAGAAGTGAGGGTGAGGTCGTACGTTTGATTATTTAATTTCGCTCGGACGAATTGCCGCGGCCTGGTTTATTGATTGCGAGTAGTAAAAATTTGATTGTCTCAAGTCTGTTTTTCTATTTTTTAGAACAGAATATAGATAGATACATTTTTTCGTAAATGAAAATACTGCATTCCGCTCTGATGCTCGGTCCTGTTTCAGGAATAGTTAACCAAATGAGATGGGAGCGGGCAGCCGCTATTGACTATGGTTTGAGTTGGGATGTGAAAATTTTTTGTCCGAAGAATGATTTTGCGGATCCGGGGTTATTTGAATTCTCGAAATCCGTCTCGAAGGATAATGATAGATCCTACTTTCGTCGTGTCTTGGATTATATAAATTTTCGGCGAGAATATTATGCCTGGTTGAGGGAGAAATCGGATAACTATGATGCTATTTTGTTGCGATATAGCACCTCTGATCCGTTTCAATTTTTCTTCATTAGAAATTGCGACAAACCTGTATTTTTGATTCACCATACGCTGGAGATTCCAGAGTTACGCGCGGTGGGCGGATTTGGTGGGCCGGTTCGAATTCTTTCCGAGAAATTTTTTGGAGCGCTGAGCTACGAAAAGGCAAGGGGAATCGTCGGCGTTACTGATGAGATTGTCGATGCGTGCCTACGGAAGGGCAGTTTTCCCGAAAAATTATCATATCGATATACAAACGGAGTTAATTGTAGGGATTTCTCCGTTCGACCCACGAGTGCCGATCGGTTTTGTAATGTCCCGGTGATTATTTTTGTTGCAAGTTATTTTAGCCTATGGCACGGGCTGGATTTGATTTTGGATAGTGTTGCAGAATCAACGAGTGATTTTATACTGCACGTCGTTGGTGAAATCGATGAAAAGGATAAGATCAAAGCAATTAATGACCGTAGAGTTATTTTGCATGGGCACGTTTCTCAAGCGGAATTGACCGCTTTGATTTCAAAGGCAGATGTCGGCTTGTCTTCATTTGCTTTAGATAGGAAGGACATGAAAGAAGCCTGTCCGCTGAAAACGAGAGAATATCTAGCTCAAGGGTTACCAGTTTATGCCGGGCATAGGGATGTTTTTCCCTCCGGTTGCGAGTTTTATAAAATCGGAGGCCCACATATTAATGAGATATTGAAGTTTAGGGATCAGGTGATTTCGAAGAGACGGGATGAGATTGCGGAAATGGCCAGTCAGTATATTGAAAAAAGGAAATTGGTGCGCGACTTTCATGGTTGGTTGCTGCAATCAATTTAAATGACGATTGGTTTAAGTTGAGGCTGTCAATTGAAGAAATACTCATTTTTGATGTGCGTAAATAGAAAGGTGCCATTTTTGGCTGCCGCTATTGATAGTGTGCTTAAGCAGACGTGTCAAGATTTCTTGTTTTATATTATTGCTAATAATTGCGATGATGATTTGTGGGATTTTTTGTCTGAATATAAGGATCCTCGATTGCGCCTGCATAGAACTCTGATTGGCCAATTATCTTTTAATTTGAACTTTGGGTTAAATTTAATTGGCGACGGTTATGTGTTGCGAATGGATGCCGATGATATCTGCCTGCCTGAGAGGCTTGATTTGACAAAGAGATGGTTGGCTGATCTGAATTATCCTGATGTGCTCGGTGGTGATGCAATTTTGGTGGACGAGAACAATTTGGAAATCGGCTATGTCAGGCCTCCGCGGGAAAATAGCGCTATCCGATCCTGGTTGTGGAGAAAATGCCCGATGATTCATCCGAGTTGCGCAATGAATGTGAGATCTGCTCTAGCTTTGCGTGGCTATTTGGGTGGTTTTATGTCAGAGGACTACGATCTGTGGCTGCGTGCGTCTCGTGATGAGACCTTTGTTTTTAGAAATATAGCAGCACCCCTTATTAGGTATAGGATTTGCAGTGATCAGGCGCGCGGTAATAAGTTGGGCTACGCAGAAGTTTCTGGGTTTATGCTTCGTGAGGCATTGTTGGGTCGTGGAATGAAATTCTTTGTGGCCGCGATTGTTGGGGTTATTAAGAGCATTTTTTTGGCAAAGAAATAGAAGTATTGTTGCGATAAATTTTCGAATATGAATGGATTGGGCGGAAAACCTAATGAAGAGTATGTGGCCGCAGAGTCAGCGAGCCAGCAGTCACGTCGCATTATCCTGGTGACGACAGTGCCGGAGACATTTGCGACTATTCTTAGACGGCAACCAGCCTATCTGCGTAAATATTTTGATCTGTCTTTGGTTAGTAGTGAAGGTGAGTTGTGTCATAGAATAAGCGAAGAGGAGGGTGTTCTAGTTTCGACGGTACCGATGAAGCGTGGTATAAGCATACTAAATGATTTGATTTCTGTGATTTCCATGATAATCGTTCTGCGTAAAAGACGACCTTTATTGGTGCACTCTTATACGCCGAAGGCAGGGCTCGTCACTATGCTTGCGGCACTGATTTGCCGCGTGCCGATACGTGTTCACACGTTTACAGGATTGATATTTCCGACTTCAATTGGATTTAAGAGAGCACTGTTGATCTGGATGGATCGCCTGATCTGCGCCTGTGCTACAGATGTTGTTCCGGAGGGAGTGGGTGTTAAGAAGGATTTGGAGCGGTTTCAGATCACAAGAAAGCGGTTGAGAATAATCGGTAATGGAAATATTGCCGGAGTTGATTCAAACTATTTTTCTTCCGATGCGCCTGGTGTGTATGAGGCGGCCGCCGACTTTAGATCCAGGCTTGGAATTTTGCCTGGCGCATTCATATTTTGTTTTGTCGGTCGCCTGAATAGGGACAAGGGACTTGTGGAGTTGATGCGAGCATTCATTAACTTGTCCACAAACGCGCATTTGCTGCTGGTGGGAGAGAGTGACAATACGGCGCCAATCGGCGCGGATGTGTCGGCGGATATTGCCTCCCATCCGCGCGTGCATTCGGTTGGATTTCTGAGCGATGTGCGCCCTGCACTGCGTGCGGCGGACGTGCTGGTGCTACCCAGCTATCGAGAGGGTTTTCCAAACGTAGTTCTACAGGCCGGCGCCATGGAGCTTCCTGTAATTGCTACCGACATCAACGGCTGCAATGAAGTAATTGAGCCGGGCTTTAATGGATGGCTGGTACCACCGCGGGATGCGCAGGCTCTGGAGCGTGCCATGCATGAGGCAATAGAAGTGCCGTCCTTCCAACGGCTGGCGATGGGGCGCCGGGCGAGGGAGCGGATACAGCGGCGCTTTGAACAGCGGGACCATTGGAAGCGAATGGTTCTGTTCTATCGAAGTCTTTTGGATCGCGACCGACGGGGTTAGTCGATGATGCAGTGCTTCCTTGTCATATGAGAGGGGCTCCATTGCCGCTTAGACCGCGACCGATTTTCCCGGGAAGCTGTAGCCCAGTTCGCCATTCACTTCATTATCACGAATGAAACGCTTATTTGATCTTATATTAGCCACGTTGGCGTTGCTGCTCTTGGCCCTTCCGCTGCTGAGTTTGATCTGGGTGGTACGCAAGAAACTGGGTTCACCGGTGTTCTTTCGCCAGACTCGACCAGGCTTAAACGGGCGGGCGTTCCAGATGGTTAAGTTCCGCACCATGACAGACGAGCGCGGGGCGGATGGCCAGTTGCTGTCTGACGCGGAGCGTCTCACGCCCTTTGGGTATTTCTTACGTTCCACCAGTCTAGATGAGCTCCCCGAACTTTGGAATGTGATCAAGGGTGATATGAGCCTGGTTGGCCCACGGCCGCTGCTCATGGAGTATTTGCCTCTCTACACTTTGGAGCAGGCACGTCGCCACGCTGTACGTCCAGGCATTACCGGTTGGGCGCAGGTCAACGGCCGCAATGCCCTGTCTTGGGAACAGAAATTCGCCATGGATAGTTGGTACGTGGATCATCGCACGTTCTGGCTGGATCTGAAGATATTGGCTCTCACGGTCAGAAAGGTGTTGGTGCGAGACGGAATCAGCGCTGCCGGCGAGGCCACAATGACGCGCTTTGCGGGTGAGGAAGTGAGTGAGCAACGGGAGTAAGCGATGAAGTTGATTGGAATTTATGGATCTAGTGGCTTTGGGCGGGAAGTAATGCCATTAGCTCGGGCCCAGCTGAATGCTGCTGAAGTAGGGCCGTACGAGATAGTGTTCGTGGATGACGGCGATAGTTCGCCCCGACGCAACGGCCATCGGGTGCTGTCTTATGCGCAGTTTCTTGAGGAGCCAGCCGGCACGAAGCAGCTGAGTTTCGCTATTGCTGCCAGCCAAGTGCGAGAACGGCTCGCGAAAAATGCCGGCCGAGACGGCATAGGATTTTTCGATGTTTTGGCGGAAAATGCGACGATATTAGATGACGTCATCCTGGGGGCGGGGTCGATCATATGCCCCTTCGTGACGCTCACGAGCAGCATCCGCATAGGTAAGCACTTTCACGCAAATATATATTCATACGTAGCTCATGATTGCGTTATTGGTGACTACGTGACGTTTGCGCCGGGGGTTAAGTGCAATGGAAATGTATTGGTGGAGGATCACGCATATATCGGAACCGGAGCGGTGCTCAAACAGGGCAGGCCGGACGCTCCGCTTGTAATTGGTCGGGGCGCCGTAGTAGGCATGGGCGCAGTCGTTACCCGTAGCGTCCCTCCTGGGGCAACGGTAGTGGGCAACCCTGCTCGCCCGCTAGACCGCTCATAAGAGCTAAGTGCGGAGTTAAATCGGTCTGATGATTGCGACGGAGTCTCTCTGCGACAAAGCATGGGGACTCAGAGGCGTGAAGCATATCTTTGTGCCAGGCTGGTGAACGTAGATGGAGCTGCCTCTGAGAGGCACGAAACTGAGGCTCTAGTTTGAGCAACCGATTGGTTGTGCTTAGTTTTTTGAGGGGACTTCCAATGTGGTACCAATCATATGATCCGAAATTTAAAAAAAGTGAATTCTGGAGAGGGCATGAATAAAATCATCGCTTTTTATTGGATCACAAAAGGATCGAAATTTTGCCGTCACGCCACGCGTACTTTCAGATTGATATTTTTCGCATTATTTATAGAATTATCCTATTCTGGGTATGCGCTGGCGGCACCATCCGTTGCACTTGGGGATTATTCTGCAGAGCCCCGTATTGGAGATCACGTCGATAGCGATCGGCTTGTGCAACGTTTGGTTGACCTCCACGCGAATACCTATATGTGGTTAGTGTGGCGTAGCAAAAATGATTGGGAGGATCTAAAAGCGTTCTTGCCTAAGGCAAAAATGGCCGGTATAAATGTATGGGTTTATCTGGTTCCTCCTTCGGAAACGCCGGTGCAGGATAAACGATTTACCTATTCGGAGCCGTTCCGTCTTGATTATGTCCGTTGGGCAGAGGAAATTGCTAAGCTCTCAATTGAATTTTCAAATCTCAATGGGTATGTAATTGATGATTTTTGGGGAAATGTTCGGCTTGATAGATTTTCTAGGGAATATATTGGTCGGGTTGTTGATGCGGGTAAGGCCATTAATGCGAAGATAAGGTTTTATCCGTTAATGTATTTTAATCAGATAGATGAGGAATCGACGGAATTTCTCGCGCCATTTGTTGATGGGGTAATCGGAGCGTATCCGCGTGATCGCGCGGAGCTGGAACGAGCCCTTACGTTTCTTGAGGACCGATTTTTGCAGCCAAGTGGCGTGAAAATCACGTTTCCAGGCGAGAAGTCGTCGAGGCCGGGTGACCATGGACTGGCAAGTCAGAAGATTAAAGTGCTTGATAACCGGAACGCCAAGCTGAGATTCCATTACCGCACTAATTTGGAGACTTCAACAGTGGGGTACCATCGCCTTCAGGTACGGGTGGACGATGAGGTTATTTGGGATGAGGACGCTGCAAGCCATAACGACGGAGTAGTGACGATTGATATTTCTAAGGCTTTGCGTGGAAAAAGGACGGCTAGGCTGAGTTTTGGAGTGTTTGATATTAAGGGGGTTGGGAATTTTGGGCTTATAGTGAAATTTTCTGGATTGAATGCGTCCGGCATAGAATTAAGAGATTCCGATTTAGGGGGGGGGTCCGCTTGGTCTTCGGATATCGTTGGGGGTTTTTCCGTGAAATTCGAAAGGGAGGTGGCCGGGAAAAGACGATTTCGTCTCCCGATGATCGTGATGCCATCGGGAGACGCTGCTGAGTATAGAATGCGATACGCTGGGGATGGGACTCCAGTGGAAATCGCTGGGAAAATTAAGGAATTGACGGATTTTGCGCGGGATGGAAAGATAGAAGGTATCGTAACTTATTGCTTGGACAAGAGCGATAGAAGTGAAAGTTTTGATTCGGTCAGGGATATTTTTGAATCAGTCAGAAGGCCAATTCGGTGAAAATGGGTGTGCCAGGTAATATATATCGTGAAATTTTGGTGCCGGAAAGCTGATGGGGATGTGTATTATTTTTTGATAATAAGTCGTCGCGGTATTTTGTAAGTTGAGAAAGGCGGGGGCGGCGTGGATCGCTGTTCCAAAGTGGATGATAGTTTTGGAAGCGCTGGCAGCAGCTTTCTTGGGATTGCTGTATTGCTAATTTTTAGAAAAATAGGTACGTAATTATTTAATTATAATGCTGAATACACGACTTTCGCCGTGGCCGAGCTTTACCGTCGAAGAAGCCGTCGCCGTGCAACAGGTTTTGTTGTCCAATAAAGTGAACTACTGGACCGGTACCGAAGGTCGAGAATTTGAGCGTGAGTTCTCCGCTTGGGTCGGCACTAGCTACGCCGTGGCGTTGGCAAACGGCACACTTGCCCTCGACGTCGCCCTGAAGGCCCTGGACATCGGCGCCGGCCACGAAGTGATTGTCACCTCTCGCACCTTCCTGGCTTCAGTCTCCAGTATCGTATTGGCCGGCGCAACTCCGGTCTTTGCCGATGTCGATCGCGATGATCAGAACATCACTGCCGACACGGTGCGTGCAGTGTTGACGCCGCGGACCAAAGCCATCATCTGCGTGCACCTCTCGGGCTGGCCGTGCGACATGGATCCCATCATGGCACTGGCCAAAGAGCATGGCCTTGCGGTGATCGAGGATTGCGCCCAAGCGCACGGGGCTGTCTATAAAGGGCGGGCCGTCGGTTCCATCGGTGACATCGGGGCCTGGTCTTTCTGCCAGGACAAGATCATGACCACGGGCGGCGAGGGGGGGATGGTTACCACCAACGACCGTGATCTGTGGGCGCGGATGTGGGCCTACAAGGACCATGGCAAGAGTTATGAAGCTGTCTACGAGCGGGAGCATCCGCCCGGTTTCCGCTGGTTGCATGAGTCGTTTGGCACCAACTGGCGCATGCTGGAGATCCAGGCGGCTATTGGTCGTATTCAACTGAAGCGCATGGCGGACTGGACCGCACGGCGCACGATGAATGCGATGACGCTGGTTGAGGCGCTTAAGCCGTGCAAGGCGCTGCGGGTGCCTTTGCCGCCGGTTGGCGTGGAGCATGCCTGGTACAAGTTCTATGCGTTCGTGCGGCCCGACGCGTTGGCTGCGGGCTGGGATCGGGACAGAATCATGGCAGAGATCAATGCCGCTGGGGTTCCATGCTATTCGGGGTCCTGCTCCGAGGTGTATCTGGAGAAGGCGTTTGACGATACGGGATGGCGACCGGCCGAGCGATTGCCGGTGGCCAAGGAACTGGGCGAAACCAGCTTGTTGTTCCTTGTGCATCCGACTTTGACTGAGGCAGAGATCGGGCGGACCGCGCACGCGGCACGCGCGGTGTTGGAGCGGGCTATGCGAGCTTGATGAGGGAGAGCGTGTGAAGGTGGGGATGGTGCCTGTTGCTTGCAGGAAGGCTCGGGGGATTGATTGCGTGGGCGGTGGACTATGACGCTGTGGCCTCTCGTCATCCCTTTTGGTGATAGCTCCTGGACATTGCCTCTTTCTGCTTCCATCGCCATCGCCCTGCTGCTCGGTGGAAATCGGGGACTCGCTGTGCGTTGGATGGCTTGCTTCGGCGCCGGCCTTGCCGTGATTGTTGCGGGAAAGCTGGCATTTGACCTTGGTGGGTGGTGCCTGCCGGCGCTCGGCTTTTACAGCATCAGCGGCCACGCTATGCAGACCACGGCAATCTATCCGCTTCTGTTCATGCTGCTCTTTTCGGCGCTGGGGCCGCGAGCCGCGCGATGTGGATTCCTGCTGGGGCTGGCGGCGTCGATGTTCATGGCGGTAACGTTGTTGGCCGGCAACTATCACACGCTGTCTGAAACGCTGGCTGGCATGGCGGTTGGTGCGGCGGTGGTCTGCACGTATCTGCGCTGGCAGCCGAAGTTGCGGCTGGCGCAACTGTCCTTGCTTGTCGCGTTGCCAGTTGCCGTGGTGCTGCTGGTCGATATGCACAGCACGGTCAATCCGACCAAGGCGGCGCTTTGGCAACGCGCGGCGATTTGGTTCGGCGCTACCGAGCAATATACGCGGCAGATATCTACGGATCCCGTCAGCGGCACGCGGCGGGTAGCTGTGCGGGTGCGTAGTCTTTCTTGAGCCATTAGGCGCGTCGTCGCGGCGCAGGTGGCTCCCTTTGTGCAGGCATGGCGTATCTCGCCTGTGATGCACGTATGTGCATTGTCCGCGTTCTCCTTCGCGTAAGTCCTGTAGTTGCCGTTACCTATTTGCCTCACGGCACGCCCGTTCCCCTAAGTGCTGCGTGGCGAAGAGGGCTCGGCCAGGCGTCTGGCAATCAGCGCAGGATTAATCTAAGATTGCGCCGGTCCGCAATGGTGGTCGGACTAATGTCACTTGTCTCCGTATATCCCGCCAGCCTAAAAAGAGAAGTTCGGCTGCTTCGAGCTAACGGTGGCCCTTGCTATCTTCGGGTAGGCGAGATTCCCCGAAATCCTATTGGCGAGTTCTTCCGTTTATGTCGACGTCGTTTCCTTTGCAGTCATGTGCTCCCGATGCGGCGATAGAGTTTGATCAACTGCTGACAGCGGTGGCCCGGCTTCCCGCAGCCCGGCTGGAGGCCTTGCGTGCGGCCGTCGAGATCGAGCGTGCCACGCGTGCCAATGCGTATGCCGTGCAAGCGGTCAATCAGCCTCCCGGCAGTAATATGCAGCGGGCGCGTTCGCGCGTTCCTGGTCAGCTAAGCTGGACCCTTTATCGGGAAATCGAGAATCCGTTTTGCGGTATCAGGGGCAAGAAGCTCTCTCGCCTGGGTTACACGGAACAGTCCGGAACCCCTATCCGTTCCCCGCTCGAGGGCTGTATTAAGAACGTTGCGGAGAGGGACGGGGTGTTCATGTCTCCGCGTTTTGATTGGTCTCATGCGCTGCGAGGGAAATCCGATTCGCATCGGCTCAGGCCCGCGCCGGCGCTTCAGCTCGAATCCTGGATGACCCCGGAAGAGAATGCCGAGAGGCTGCCGTCGACGAACCGGCCTGACGCGAGGCATGCGATGCCACCGGAAGCTGTCGCTCAGTTGGGCCTGACGGCGCGCCAGGATGCGGTCCTCACGCTGATTGGCGAAGGCCTGTCCAACAAGCTGATTGCTCGCCGTCTGGGGCTGACGGAGAACACGGTGAAAGAGCATGTCTCTGCCATCCTGCAGCGGCTTGGGGTGAGCACCCGCATGCAGGCAGCGCTGCGCTTGAGCGGGAGTGCGGCGCGCGCTGCGGATGCCTGGGCGCATGGCGCCGGCGGCTCGGCGCCCGGCAACCCGGCGGGTGGCGGCGCGCTGGGGCAGGGTGGGTTGCATGCGGCAATGCTCCCGGGCCTCACGCCACGTCAGTTCACGGTTTGGATGCTGATTGGGGAGGGCCTGCCCAACAAGCTCATCGCGCGTCGCCTGGGGTTGACGGAGAACACCGTAAAGGAACACGTCTCCGAAATCCTGCGGCGGCTCAATGTGCGTACCCGCATGCAGGCAATGCTGCACATAGAACGGCTGAGAGAGGCGCCCCAGGCGGTAGCTCCGGCGCTCGGCTATTTGTAGTCCACAGCCGTTGTCCTGCGCCTCCCGGGAATGCGGTGCTATGTGCAGTTGGGTCCAGTTTCCGCTGGCTGCTGCGTGCCATTGCCCGTGGCCGCATTTGTGCCCTCCTTTTTTTGCCGCATATCCGTTGCTGCAACAAAATTTGAATCCCCCATCAGGAGGGATCTGATAAATTAATATTCACGAAAATGTAGTTGATTGAAAACTCTTATCTCTGAATTCAAAATAATAAAATTTGTAATGTGGTGGTTATGCGTTAGAGTTCGCTTCGTCGATTCTGGCACTTTTCTATATACATGCTTTCATCGCGGAACCGATGAGCGATGAGCTTGGATATCACCGGTCAGAACGGTTTTGTCACTTGTCTCTTCCTGCCCCATTCTCCAGTGAAATATCGATATGCGTTTGCCGGGGGAATATCGTGGGTATCTCGAGAGATTGCATCAAAAAACCATAAGTGAGTAGATAAAAAGGCCATCCACGGCAACGCCGCAGCTGGCCTTCCGGCTATATCCGCCGCAGAGCGGGGATGGCGCCCAAGCAAGGGATGCCACTCAGGCCATGACGTAACACGCAAAAGCTCCCGGCGCCCCCCCGACACTCATCCATGCGATGGCGTCGAGCCGAGACAGATCAAGCCAACAGCACGCTGCGCGTGAGGACGTTTTCCATCGAGCGGGCTTCAGCCCGTCACCTTGCGCCGCCGGCGTGCAGATGTTCGGCGAACGATCACAGCGGCACGCCAGCGCTCGTAGAAGGCGCCCGGGCGGCAGGGGTCCCACCAAGCGTTAGGGGGTAGCATGCAGCAGCTAGGGGTATTCACAAGCGAAGAACTGGATAGTTACTTCGCATCTTTTGTCGGGATGGAAGGGGGGAACCCTCAGGCTTCCGTCTGGTTCTGCGACCGCAGCCCGCATCCGTGGCTGGAGCCGATATCGCGGCCGTTGGCGCCGCGCATGGAGCCGCTCGCGTGGGATGCGGCGTTCCGGGCGAAGCACCAGGGGGATATGGGGCGGTGGCTCCAGCATCAGCGTATTGCCCGCATCATGGCGGCGGCCCGTGCCGAGGCGCTGGGCGAGCGGGTGGGCGACGAGGCCTGGAAGCCTTATTTCTGGGAGCGGCTGTACGCGCCAGATGGCGCCGAGTTCAAGCTGAACCTGTTTCCGTTGCCTGCGCAACTCGATGGGTTGACGCCGTGGTCCAAGGTGTTCCGGGGCCAGCCGGAACTGGTGCCCAAGGATCGTTACCTGGCGCTGTGCCGGCGTGGCGCGCGTTTTCGCATGCTGAACAAGCTGTGCGCGCGCTGGCGGCCCAAGGTGGTGGTCTGCCTGGGTTATCGGCATGCCGATGACTATATGCAGGCTTTCGGGCTCGATGAGTCGGCGGGAGAGGAGCGGCTGTTGCAGCCGGCTGACCTGGCGAGGGTATTGCGTGTCTTCAGGCGGGATGGCACCAGCTGGATCATCTGCCCCGTGCTGGCTGGCTGTGCCGGGCTGACTTCGGACGTGCAGCTCAATGCGTTCGGGCAGTTGCTTGGCGCCATGCTCGAGCCGAGCGATTTCGGAGAACTGGCGGGGGCTTGCCTGGACTATGCCTGAATGCCGGGGAGGTTCACGGCCAGCGGGATCGGGAGGATATGTGGCGCTGGCAGACGCATGGCGCCCCCCTGATCTGCACCCGGCAGAACACAACTCTGGCGCTATCGCCGCCGTAGCCGGTACTGCCGGCCTGAGTGTCAATGTCCTGCCGAATGCAATGGGTTGCTTGAACAGATAGTGCGGCTAGCTCACGAACCTGGGGTCAGCTCGCGTGGGCTTGCTTGGCGTTGAGTTCGGCAAAATCGGCCAGGACTTCTTCCGCTCCGCGCGCACGCGCGCCCAAGGGGAAGGGCACCAGCACGCGCGAACGCGCGGGTTTGCGGGGCTTGCTGCCGTCCAGTGAGCTGTAAGGCGCGTACTCCGGCACGATGGCTTGTACCAGGCTCTGGATCTTGAGCGTGTCGCGCGTGTCGCATGCGGCAAACAGTGCGGCCAGGTAATCGTGCAGCGAGGCCTCCTCCATGGAGTGCTCTTTTGCACACATGATGCGGGTGTGCGAGCTAGGGATGACGCCGTCGCCAATCAGCAGTTCTTCATAGAGTTTCTCGCCAGGGCGCAGGCCTACCACTTTGATCTCGATATCGCCGGCGGGGTTGTCTCTGGTTTTTTCCTGAAGGCCGGACATGTCAATCATGGTACGAGCCAGATCCACGATGCGTACCGGGTCGCCCATGTCTAGCACGAAGACCTCGCCGCCCTTGGCCATCGCGCCTGCCTGGATCACAAGCTGGGCGGCTTCGGGGATTAGCATGAAGTAGCGTACGACGTCGGCGTGGGTGATCGTGATGGGCCCGCCACCTTCAATTTGCCGGCGGAACAGCGGGACCACCGAGCCGGAGGAGCCGAGGACATTGCCGAAGCGCACCATCGAGAAGTTGGTTCGGGTTCTAGGACGCGCGGCGGCAGCCTGGAAGACCAGTTCCGCCATGCGCTTGCTCGCACCCATGATGTTGGTCGGGCGCACGGCCTTGTCAGTTGAGACCAGCACGCAGGTCTCGACGCCATACATGTGGGCGACATCGGCTACGGTCAGCGAGCCCAGCACGTTGTTTCGAATGCCTTCGGGCATGTTCGACTCGACCAGGGGCACGTGCTTGTACGCCGCGGCATGGTAAATCGTGTCGACCCGGTTCTGGCGCACCGCGGCCGTAACGATTTCGGGGTCGCACACCGAGCCGATGCGCGCCGACACGTCCAGGTCGGGAAAGAGCTGCCGCAGTTCCTGCTCGATCGTATAGAGCGCAAATTCGGAGTGTTCCAGCAGGACCAGTTTGCGCGGCTCCTGTGTGGCGATCTGCCGGCAGAGCTCGCTGCCGATCGAGCCACCGGCACCGGTCACCATCACGACCTTGTTGCGAGTATTTTTTGCAAACAGGTTTTTGTTGGGCGGTACCGGTTCGCGGCCAAGCAGGTCCTCGATACGGATTTCGCGGATGGATTGCGTGGTGATCTTGCCGTCCACCATTTCCAGCAGGGTTGGCAGGGTGCGCACTTCCACCGCATGGGCGCGCAAGCTATCGACTACCTCGCGGCGCCGCTGCGGTGAGGCTGACGGAATGGCCAGTACAACTTCGTCGATGCTCAGCTTGCTTAGTTGGTCGGCAAGGCGGCTCACGTCATAGACAGGCAGGCCGGCCACGATCTTGTTGTTCAGCGTAATGTCGTGATCGAAGAAGCAAAACGGCTGGTGATCGGGGCTGGCACGCATCGCAAGGGCCAGCTGGTAGCCGGCCTCGCCAGCGCCAAAGATGGCAAGCCGGGCCACCTTGCCGCGATTCTTGCGGTATTGCGAGGTGCGCAGCAGCGCGCGTGCCAGGAAGCGCGAGATGACGACGTACGTAAAGGCGATAAACCAATAGATCAGCATGCCCGTGCGCGGCAGGTAGTCGTCCTGCAGCAGTACCGATGCAAGATAGGTGAGGCCGATCAGTGCGGCCAGGCTGACGCCAGACATCCACAGCACCTTGAGATCGATATACCGCAGCACCGTGCGGTAGAGCCCGCTCAGGTAGAACACCGGGATGGTGAGGAACGCAATTGCCAATGGCGGCAATGCGCCGTACTGATTAAGCAGATCGGCATCGCCTTTTCTTAACAGCAGGGCGAGCGAGAAGCACAGGGGCAGGATCATCAAATCGGCTGCCACCATCAGAACGACTTTGCCACGGCGCGGAAGTGCGAGTAGCCATTGAGTAAGCGCGGATGTCATATGCATAGACCACATTGCGAATCCGACACCAGAGAGATTGGTGCGGTAAATCATGACTGCCTTGCGTGCTGCAGGATGAGGCGAGGGAATGCCGGATAAGGGCGAGCCGATTGCGGCTGGCGTCGCGGGAGGCGTCCTTCGTCTTGCGAATGGTGCGAATAGTGCGGCGCGGTGATAGCTACCGGTACCCTGCGTGAGAAGGGAACGAGAGGGGATTGTTGGCACCATGGTGCGGCATTGCTGGGGGAGGCCCTGCAATGCGCTGTGGGCTTGGGCTGGGGAGAGAAGTCGAAGGGGCGAGGGTGGAGGCTGCGCGTGCTGCTGATCCACTCACGCATCGCTAGCGCATGGCTAGCGCTATTTAATATGTCTAAAAGGTCTGCGCTTTTTTTCGATTTTTCTATCCCTGCGTAAGTGGGGATTTCCGAATGGATTCGGATATTGAGTAGGGGGCTTTCGATCTCTATCGCCACTTCGTCGACCTGCTAATTGCGAAACCAGCTCCGGGCGACTCTGCGTTCCAGCGTGGGCATCGGTGCGGCAGTTGCTGAAGACCCGGTTGTCCGCTGGGTAGACGGCGATTTTTCCCGTGAACGGGCTATCGACCCGTTCGGGGATCAACAGCGCGTCGATGACATGGCCCACACGCTCTCATCGGCTGGGGATCTGCCTGTCTCCGCCCGCTGTTTATCCGGGTCCTCGGGCTCGATTGAAATCGAGGCGCGCGGCACTGGCGGATCGGATGGCGCTTTCGGCACTTGGCGAAACGGCTCCCTGGCGGAAACGGAATGTGTTCTGTCAGGTGCGTTTGCGGTTGACGTGGACCGGGCTGGCGCGGTGCCGGATGGCTTGCCGGCGAGGCTCACGCGTCACCATGCCGGGCCGCTGGCGTTGCTTACCTGCCAACTGGAGTGCGAATCTCCGCACCAATTGCCAGAAAGTGAGACGCACGGTCAAGAGGCGGGCGGGCGTGGCTTTAATCTTGGGCGCTAGAGACCGTTGTCTATAAGGCGTGCGCGAAAGGGGGTGGCTTGGCAACCCCTGCCCCAGAACTCGAAGAGAGCGGGGAACCGACGCAACCGGGGCAATGCCGGCAGCGATCCGATGTCTTGATGGGTCATTAGGCGTACGACGGGCATGATGGGGGTGTTGGTGATGGCTGAGTTATCTGGTTTTGCTGGTTTGTCTGGTTTGTCTGATATGTCTGGAATGACGGAGCAGGGTGGGGGCGCCCTGAGCCGTGAGCAGCTCGATGCTTACTTTGCTTCCTACGTGGGCATGGAGGGGGGGAGTCCGGCTAGCGCGGTTTGGTTCTGCGACAGCATGCCGACTTCGGATGGCACGCGGCTGCCCGCGCAGCTTGACCCGGTGCTTGAGGTGCCGGCGTGGGATGCGGAGTTCAGGCTGCGGCATCTACACGAGATGGGCAAATGGCAAACGCACCAGCGCATTGCGCGCATCATGGCGGCGGCCCGGGAGATGGTGCTGTTTGGCCGGGACGATAGCGGCGATTGGCAGCGCTATCTTGCGCAATATCTTTACCGGCCGCGCGGATGGGATTTCAAGCTGAGCTTGTTCCCCTTGGCCATCCGTTCTGAGAACGGGTTGCCGTGGACGCAATTGCACGGCAGCCAGCCGGAGCTGAACCCTAAATCCAAATACCTCGCGCTGTGCCGCAATGGTGCCCGGTTCCGCTTTATCGCCCAGTTGCGCCGGCGCGAGCAGCCCAAGGTGGTGGTTTGCCTTGGCGAGCGCTTCGAGGCGGATTACCTGCAGGCCTTTGGCATGCGGGGCGTGCCATATACCACGCACACATTGCAGCCAGCTGATCAGGCGAGGGAACTGCGTGTTTATGAAAGCGAGGGTACAAACCTGATTATTTGTCCCGCGGTGGCCGGGGCTGCCGGATTAGCCTCTGATGTGCTGCTGAACGCCATGGGGCGTTTTATCAGCCAATGGCTGACCATGGCCGATTTTCAGGTAAGACCGCACGAGACGGCGCTTTACGAGGCGGAGTACTACCCGGCCTGAGATGGCGATTCAGTGGCCGTTGGTGTGTGGCTCAGTACGGTTCTCAACACTGGTCTCAGCACTGTTGCCGATGCAGCCACTGCCGGAAGGCATCGCCTTGCGCCGCGAACGCGGCTTGCCGGAATTCGGTGTTCTCGGGGCTGGTGGCATAGGCGCGCAGGTCGCTGGGCGACATGCCCAGGGATCGGCGGAACGCACGGGTGAAGTCCGATGCACTATTGAAGCCCAGTCCGTAGGCGATATTGCTGATCGGCAGGCTGGGGAACTTCACGAGGTCGGCGGCGGCGGCCCGCAGGCGGCTCTCGCGGATATAGGCCTGCACGCCGCCTTCTTGCTCGAACAATCGATATAGGGTCGGGCGGGAGATTTCCATCCTGGCGAGCAGCTTGTCGGGGGACAGCCCCGCCGCGCCGGGGTCGGCGTCGATCAGCCGGCGCGCCCGGGCCAGCATGGCGCTGCGCGCGGCGGCGCGCTCGCCTTCCTGAAGGCGCGCGCCTTTGCGAAAGGCGGCGGTGAGCAGTTGCACGCTGGCGTGCATGGCCCGGGCAGCCGCTTGCGGCGCCATGCCGGGGATCTCGCGGCTCAGCGCCGTCAGGTGCTCCACGGCCAGCCGGGTCAGCGGGGTGTTGGTTTGCACGATGCGCCCGTGCGCGGCCTCGGCGCCGAGAAAGATGGAATCCATCATCGCGCGTGGCACGAAGACCGAGAGCGCGCGCACGGCACCCCGGTGCATGTGGATGGGCTGCCCATGGTCCGTGAGCAGGATGCCGCCCTGTTGCGGCATGGGGTTGTGCCGCCTGCCCTCGACCACGCCGGCGCTGCCCTCGACGAACACCTGGAGCGCATAGTGCCGCATGGTGTCCGTGGAGATGCGCGCGACGTTGCGCGCAAGGGATAGGCCATCGCAGCGGCAGTCCGTGAAGAGCATGTCCTCGACCAGGTAGCGGTCGATGGAGGCCTGGAACGGGGCGGCCAGGGTGTCCCGGGTGAGGTTGACGTCCATCACATGCCCGACACGTTGGCGCCAGGCGAGGATTTGTCCCACGCTAGCGTCACGGGGCCCGTCGCCGCCTACCTGGAAATGGGTATGCGGCACGCGCGCGTCCGGGGCCGCGGGCTGTGGTTCCGATCGGGGCGGTGCAAGTGCGATGGGAGGCTCGGTCATGGGCGTTGGGCGCACCCGGTGCTGCATAGGACCGGCAAAACGCCGGCGCATCGGCACCACTGTATCGAAAAACCGAGGTTCTTGCAGGCAACGCGTTGTGCCTGTCCCAATTGCATGTCTGTACTTTTGCCATGTACGGGCAATGTACGGGCCATGTATGCGCCATGGACTTGCCGTGTGCTTTCCGTGCACACGCCACTTACCGCCGCCCGATTGTGCGATGCCGCGCAAAGTGCCGTTACCCCGCGTAAGAAGGGAAAGAAGACTGCCGCGAATCCCTCCAAAGGGGGGCGCGTCATGATCAAATCTCACGCAGAATCTTGCACCGCCAAGTGATTGTTTCGCGCAAACGAGATCGGGCTTTTTGGGGCGGTAGCGGGAGCGTCGCGGGTTTGACGATATACGTTCCGGCAATCGATTTCCCAAAGGGAAAAGCACCGATCCAGATTGGTTGTAGGCAGGTCAAATCCGTCGGAGCCAGGCATTGGTTTTATGCCGGCCGGCATCCGAGACGAAGCAGGTGGGAGGCGCGGGAACGCGGGCATCTTCGCATTCCCCGCCAGCGGGTTGTCTCCATCGTTCTATTAGAGATTTGCCGATGCATTCGAGGCGTCTCACGGCCCGTCACGTCGTATAGGTAGGTACTGCCTCAGCGCGTGGGCATCTTTAATTCCACCAAGCGGTAGGGGCATGGAAATAGAACAAAAGACAGTATTCTCACGTGAGCAGCTGGACGCGTACTTCGCGTCTTACGTTGGTATGGAAGGGGGAAATCCGGCGGCGGCTGTCTGGTTTTGCGACAGCACACCGCATCCTTGGGTCGAGTCGCTGGTAGCGCCACTGGAGCCGCGCATGCAACCGGGGGCGTGGGACCGCGCCTACCGTGAGCGCCATCGCGAGAGCATGGAGCGCTGGCAGTCGCATCAGAAGATTGCCAGGATCATGGCGGCGGCGCGTGCGCAGACCTTTGCATCCCCGCAGAGCGAGTGCGACTGGAAGCATTACTTTGATCAGCATCTCTATGCGCCGGGGGGCGCGGAGTTCAAGCTCAGCTTGTTTCCATTGCCGGCGCACCTGATTGGCCAGACGCCCTGGTCCAAGGCATTTCGCGGGCAGCCGGCGCTGGTGCCCAAGCAGCGCTACCTGGATCTGTGCCGCTCTGGCAGCCGCTTCCGCTTTATCGAGGGCATTCGCAGGGAGTGGAAGCCCAAGGTGGTGGTGTGCCTGGGCGAGCGGCATTTCTCGGATTTCGTATTGGCATTCGGGCTTGAGCAAGCCCGGGTGGGGGATTTCATTTTGCAGCCGGCCGATCTGGCCAAGACGCTGCGCGTGCTGGAGCACGATGGCACGACCTGGATCATGTGCCCCGCACTGGCGGGCGCCTCGGGGCTGACTTCCGATGTGTTGCTTGAAGCCATGGGCCGATATGTGGCGCGCTGGCTGGTGCGGGAGGATTTTCCGGTTCTGCACTAGGCGCGGGGTAGTGCGATGCGAGGCAATGCAAGGATACGCGTTAAAACGCGTTAAAACGCGTTAATGCGCGTTGGCCGGCATCGTTTTACGCGTCCTGACAACCGTAGGAATGGCATGCGGCAGCGATGCCGTTGCAGCTCTCGCGCCGGTGGGGGTTACGGGCTGACATGCAAGTCTGCGCTTTCCCCCTCCTAGTAGGGGTGACACGGTTGTGGAGATTGTTTATCTAGTGAGGCTGGTAAAGGCAGTAGTGCAGTAGCGCAGTAGTGCAGTTTCGCTGTAGTGCTGCCGATTCCGATTGCAAGAGCCAGCCAAGGTATCCATGAGATGCGACGAGCCAGGGCGGTGAAGGGCGCCACATGTGGTGCGCTGCCAAGGCGTGGTCAGGATCCATAGACAACCTAGTGACCCATTGACCTATCGACGTATCGACGCATTGACATATCGACATATCGACGTATCGATTCAGGAGTGAGAAGAGTGCAAACCAATATCAGGAATATCTTTACCCTCGGCATCATGGCTTCCGCCGCAGCGGCACTTGTGGCTTGCGGGGGCGGCTCGGACTCGACGCCGACCCCGACGACGCCATCGGTCACCGTGCAAGGCAAGGCCGTCGACTTCTATCTGTCACAGGCTACGGTGACGTTCCTCGATTGCAGCAACAAGACCACCACGACTACCGCAACCGGGGACTTCACGTTCCCGGCTGGCTGCTCCACCAGCGCGCTCAAGGTGACCGGCGGTACCGACATTGGTACCAACCAGCCGTTCACCGGCGTGCTGCAAGCGCCGGCAGTGACCTACAAGGCCGGCGTAACCCCGGTGATCACGCCGCTGACGACGCTGGTTGCGCAGTTGGGCGCAACCCAGGCTGCGGCGCTGGCGACCAAGCTTGGCCTGCAAGGCAAGGACCTCACCACGCTGGACCCGATGCAGGACGCTGCGGTGCTCAAGGCGGCCGTGCTGGTGCAGCAACTGGTGGACCAGGTTGCAAAGACGCTGGCAGGTTTGTCGAAGGCAACGGGCGGCACGTTGACGGCGGAAGCTGCCGCAGCAGCGGCGGCCAGTGCCGTGGCTAACGCGGTGAATAACGCCTCCGGTACCGCTAACCTGGCCAACAGCACGCTGGTCACGTCGGTGATCAACGCGTCCGTGCAGAACGCCAAGGCAGGTTTCCCGGCCAGTGTCCAGGCCAACATTGCCGCAGTGGCGGCCAACGTCGCCGCGCTGGCCGGCCCGGTTGTGGCCAACCAGGTGTCGAACGTGAACACCGCGCTGGGCACGATCGTGCTGGGCGCGAGCCCCGCCGCTACGCTGGCTGCCTTGCAGCAAAGCGGCTCGGTCAATGCGGTGACCGACAGCGCCAAGTCCACGACGAGCACGGCGCTGGTGGCTGCGGTAACGCCGGCCGCGCTGGCTGATTCCACCCTGACGGCCAACCTGGCCGCGCTCGGCGCTGCCGTGTCTACCGGCAACGCCACGGCGATCCAGACCGCGGCTGGCAACCTGGGCGGCAGCGTCAACAGTGGCGCCATCAACGATGTGGCCAACAGCGTCAAGCCGACCAACTTCATCCAGCTGGCCAGCATGACCATCAACGGCCAGCAGTTCCCGGTGAGCAGCGCCGTGACGGTGCCCGGCCCTACGCTGAGCTCCATCAAGGTGGCGACTTCGCAAAGCGGCGATGCCTTTGCCGGCGGGGCAGCGGAAGTGCGTGCGGGCCTGAGCTACACGTACAACGGCAACAAGGTCGACGTGATCATCGAGAAGGTTGCGCTTACCTTCAACGGCAGCGGCGCGCTGACCGCTGCGCAGGTGCCGGTCAACACGTCGTACTCGTTCCGCATCGGTGGCGGCAGCATCACGGCTAGCGTGGGCCTGACCAATGCAACGGCCGACAACCTGTTCGACAGCGCCAACGGTGGCTCGCTGAACCTGCCGTTCACGGTCTTCCTGGCCAAGCTGCAGAATGCGGGCGCACTGAGTGCCACGCAGATTGCCTCGCTCACGCCCCAGGCGCCCAGCACCTTCCCCGTGACGTTCGCGGTGGCGGGCCAGGGCGGCAAGGCCGTGAGCGTTGCCACCCTGGTGAGCAGCAGCCCGCAGAAGACTGCGGCGCAGACGGTGCAGACCGCCACGTCTACGGTTAGCGGCAACGGCATCACGACCGCGGTCACGCTCACGCTGAACCCCTGATCGGTGCGCAGTGAAGCCCTCCCCGTGGTCAGGGGAGGGTCTGCCCGGTCATCCGTCATGCGCGCCATCTGGCGCTTGTGACGGGTGGCCGGCTTCTTTTTGTGTGCAGTCGGCCGGACCAGGAACTGGCTGACGCCATGGATGAGGTCCGCTCCCGGCCTCGGAGTCTCCCTATGCTGTTGTATCGCACGCGCCGGCTCCGCCATGCCGGCGCCTTGATGCTGGGTTTGTCGTGCGTCGGCGTTGCCCAAGCGGCCCCCGACGATGTGTTTCTGCAGGCCGAGCCCGCTACGGGCGAGTTCACGTCGTTCCGCGTGGAGGCCAGCTATGACATGGTCAACAAGACCGTGGATGTCTTTAACCTGCGAGAGGGCCAGGGTGCCGTGCCGGACAATGCCGGCGACTATCGTGGCGGCAAGCTGATGCTGGGCTACAAGTTCTCGCCGAAGTGGTCGGGATCGGCCACGTACTGGCGCCGCGGCATCGACTACGGGCAGGACAACAACCAGATCGATAGCTGGATGCTGGCCTTGCACTATGACCCGCTGGCCGAGCCTGGCGCGCGGGACCGCATCATGCTGCGCTTCTCCCTTTGGGGCGACCGCGCCGGCAGCCTGACCCGCTCGTCCGCGCTCAAGGTCAGGAATGCCACGTTCAACAGCGTCACGGTCAACGACGCCAACGACATCCAGGGCCAGGCCGATGTGATTTTTTCTGGCGACCTTACCGAGCGCAACAAGCTCACCGGGTTTATTGGCCTTGGCGTCAGCCGCGTGACAATTGGCAGCATCAATACGCGGCTGCAGCAGGGCGCGTGCAATTTCAATGTGAGCATTGGCTCGGACAACATTGCCAGCGGCAACCTGGCGGCGCCTTGCCGCGTGGGCAACACCAACTTGCAGTCGGCGTCGTTTTCAACGGACGCTAGCCAGTACGGCCTGAACATCAATGACGATTTCAATTACACGGCCGGCTTCCTGAACCTGGGTGGCTCCTGGCGCTGGAAGTACGAGAACTTCAGCGCGCGGCTGGGCTATCAGTTCCAGTACCTGTTGCGCAGCAACGTCGATAGCCGCGCGAGTGCCTACGGCTATTCGCCGATCAAGTCAAACCATACGCTGGGGATGGAGCTGTCGTATGCGGTGGTGAAGAATGTGGAGGTGTTCCTGCGTGGGCAGGCATCGCTGTACAACTTCGTTGGCACGATCCCGTTTCTCTATAACGCTGCTACCGCGGGCAAGCTCGATCGCTATTACGGCTATGGCTCGATCGGCATTCGCTTTTCGGGATTTTAAAGCGGGGATTTAGGGCGGGGATTTTAAGGCGGGGAGCGGGGCAATGCGGACTTGGGCGGGACACCCTGGCAAAAAAAAGGAGGTGTAGGCGCAGGGTGCTCCTACACCCCTTGAACAGTTCAGCAAGGGGTCAGTCTTGCTAGTGTGCATTGTCTTACGGCTTGTATTACGTCAGTACCCTGCCTTGGTAGGTGGTCCTCCTTCAGAGGGGAACCTGCGTGATGCGTGGCCATGCGGGCACTGAAAGAATAGGGTTGTGCCTGCATATGTGTGTCTGCGCATGTGTCTGCGCATGTGTCTGTATATGTGTCTGCATATGTGCGGGCCAGCCTTGTAGCATTGCCGGGCGGAATGGCGGTATGGAGTGCTAGCGCGCGAGCTTGATGTGATGCGTGCGCATGTTGCGCCCGACCGTCCAAATGCCTTCCAGGAGCTTAGATTGCATTACGCGTTTTTCAGTGGCACGGCGTCTCCCCGCACAAGGGGGCCGCATCCGGACGGGGTTGGCGCCGGCACCGACAGTGGCGCACCCGATCCGGTGGCCGCGCGCTTGGCCCGGCTGCGCCAGAGGATGGCGTGGCCTGCAGGCGGGCCGCAGGGCGTGGATGCCACGGAACGCGGCCTGGATCACGAGGAGCTGCTCTCGCTCACCCGGGGGGACCTCATCGGTGCGATCGAGTTCGGGCATATCTACCCGGTGTTCCAACCGCAGATCAGCGCGCAGCACGGTGGCATCGTGGGGCTGGAGGTGCTGGCGCGCTGGTCCGACAAGGGGCGGCACCATGCCCCGGAACAGTTTGTCGGCAGCATCACCAGCCATGGCGTGGAGACGCTGTTGCTGGACCATTTCCTGGGCGCATGCGGGCGGGTGCTGACGCGGTTTCCGCAATACACGGGCCGGTTCTCCCTGAACGTCAACCCGAGGACCGCGGCGGCGGCCGGCTTCGTCCAGGGCTTCGTGCGCGCAAGCATTTCCCATGGGCTGGATATCGCCCGCGTGGTGCTGGAGCTGACCGAGCAGACCCGCATTGCCCGCGACAGCGAGGCGCGCCTGCTGGAAAACCTCAACGCGCTTTCCGCCCGTGGCATGGTGATCTCCCAGGACGATTTCGGCTCGGGCTATGCCTCGCTGCAAGCCCTTGGGCTGCTGCCGTTCAAGCAGGTCAAGGTGGACAAGATCCTGCTGCACCGCGCACGCCACGCCGAGCGCGCCCGGCGGCTGTTCTTTTCCTCGGTGGCGCTGGCGCGCTCGTTGGAAATGCAGACGGTGGCCGAAGGCGTGGAGAGCCCGGACGACGTGGTGCTGGCAAGGTCGCTCGGCGCGGATTTGCTGCAGGGGTATGCCATTTCCCCCCCGATGCCCTTCGAGCTGCTCCAGCTTTAGGCCATGCCTGCCCCGGCCTGCGTTTGACTACCGTTATATACATCGCTATATTTCGGTCTTAGGGCATTCGGGCATTTCCCCTCTTTGTTGCCGGCCCGGCTCCACAAGGCATTGCCCGTGAACCAGTCGTTGCTGATCCTCGATGCGTTCTCGCTGTCTCCCGGCGAGCCGGCCTGCCACGCCCTGGCGGGCGTGCTGGAAAGCGCCAACGCTGCCAGGCTGCCCCGGTTCGCGCAGTGGCTCGGGCTTGCCGAGCCCGAGTTCTGGCAGATGCTGGATTACTGTTTTCCGGGTGCCAGGGCGGCGGGGTGGGCGCCGGAGTCGGCGCCGGTCGATGCCGCCGCGTTGCCTTGCGAGTTTGCCGACCTGGTGCAGATGCTGATCGCATCGGGCGATCCCGCTCGCCCCGAAACGCGCTGGGCCGCCCACGCGCTGGCCAGCGGCTGCTTTGGCGGCTCCCATCTCTGGCACGACATGGGCCTGTCGGGCCGGCATGACGTTTCGCGCTTGCTGCAGGCGTATTTCCCCTCGCTCTACGCGGCCAACACCACGGACATGAAGTGGAAGAAGTTCTTCTACCACGAACTATGCCGGCGGCTGGACCTGCACCCGTGCCCCGAACCGGCCTGCGCCGGATGCGACAACTACGCTAGCTGCCACGGCACCGAGTCGGTGATCAGCTGGCGCTAGGCTGCCACGCCAGCGGCCTGGCTGACGTAGAATTCGTCGCTTGAAAATCGCCATAAACAGCAAAATCGCTGAGTGTGGGCGAATTCAATCCGACGTGAGTGGCAATCGTAGCAATGGTGGCAATGGAGGCAATGGTGGCAATGGCCAGAACCTCCCCTTTCCTGTACAGCGTCATCCTGCTGGCGGCATTGGCGCTGCCCGGCATCTCCCAGGCCCGCGAATACCGCGGCCCCGGAACGGTCGGCCAAGGCCCATACCGGCATCAGTTCGTGCTGCGCGATGCGGTGACCGGAGCACCAATGCCGCAAGCGCGCTATCGGCTGGCCCTGCCTGAGCACCAGATCGCCGGCATACCGGTTGGCCCGGGGGACACGGCCAGCGTGGTCTTCGGCATGACCGACCGGCAAGGCCGTACTGTGACGGTGCGCCTGCCCGGGCGCCATGCGCAGTCGCAATGGATTCTCGACGCCATCGTGGGGGAGGGCGATTTTGGCCGGTCATTCTCCACAACGGGTGGCGCCGATGGCGCGCCGGTGCCAAAGATGACGTATGTGCTGGACGTTGAGGGCAGCTATCTGTTCTGCGGCATGACGAATAGCCGCGGAAGCACGCACTTTGCGCAGAGCCGCCAGGTGCGCACGGTAAGTGTGACGGTGGGCGGCACGGACCTGGGCGCAGCGGATTTTGCCTGGTGCAAGCAGGAGGCGGAGGTGATCGCCGCGCTGCCGGCCGACGTTGCGCCGGCGCTGGTGTTCCGGCAGATGCTCGGCCTTTACGAAGCCGGCAAGGCGGGGCTCGATCCGGATTTCCAGGCGCGTATCCGGAGAAAGCTGCGGGACCTGGCACTGGCGAGCGGGGATAGCCAGCAACTGGTGATCGCGCGCAGCCTTGCGCCGGTGCCTGCGGAGCCGCGCTCGGCGCCGCCCGGGCAATGAACGCGTCCGAGGCTTGAGCGGGAAGGAGGCCGGCTTTTTGTATCCCCGGCCTCCGGCTGCTTAGCTCCGCGAGGGATAGAGGCCGTCAGTGCAGATCATGTACGTCAGGCCGTTGGGCGTGACGGACGCAAGATTCGGCAGCGCAAAGTTGCTTGTGCCGTTGCCGCCGAAGTTAGTCCCCAGCAGCGAGAACAGCGCCGCGTATTGCGCGATGGGGAGCAGTCGGCCATCGGCCGGCAGGCCTGTCCCGAACGTCGTGGCGGTTAGCCACACGCTGCCCATCGTGCATTCGGCGCCGCCGGTGCCGCCGCCTGCCGCGTTTCCGGCGTTTTGCCCCAGACCTGGGTTGATGGGGCCTGTGGCGCCGGTCGCGCCTGTCGCCCCCGTGGCCCCCGTGGCCCCTGTTGCTCCCGTGGAACCCGTTACGCCTTGCGCACCGGTGGCGCCGGTCGCGCCGGTCGGCCCCGTCACGCCTTGCGCACCGGTGGCCCCAGTGGCGCCAGTCGCGCCGGTAGCGCCCGTGGCGCCATTGCTCCCGTCGGCACCTTGCGGGCCCTGCGCGCCGGTTGCCCCCGTCGCCCCGGTTGCCCCCACCGCGCCGGTAGCCCCGGTGGGACCTGCCGCACCCGTGGCGCCGGTCGCGCCCGTTGCCCCTGCCGGGCCCACATCGCCCCGGGCCAGTTCCTGCGACACAGTGACCAGCGTGGCGTTGTTGGCCTTCAGGCGCACGATCAGCGCTTCGAGCTTGTCGTCATAGGTGTCGCCGGCTTGCGGCTGGAACACCTGGTTGAGCAGGTTCAGCGTGTCCACCGTCACGCCCAGGTTGGCCAGGCGCTGCTTGGTCAAGGTCAGGGCAGTGGGCAGGCGGTTGCTTGCCGCGCCGGCCGAGGTGGCGGAGAACGTGTTGAAGAAGGCTTCGGTGTCCGGGTTTCCGGTGGCGCTGGCCACCACCAGCTCGGTGATCGGCGTGATGTTGGTCACGCCGGGGCCGAGGATCAGCGTGTGCAGCACGCCGTTCGGGCCGGTCACGCGCGCCGCGCACGGCAGCACCAGGCCGGCGGTGGTGACCGACCAGGCGCCGGTGGCCGAGGTGGTGACGGAGGCCGTGCCAGCCACGCATTTCAGTTCCACGGTGGCATTGGCAATGGGCGCGCCGGTGGCGGCAACGCCGGAGATCGAGGCTGCCGGCGCCACCGTGACCGGCGCGCTGCCGGACGATTGCGCGGTATCGCTGCCGCCGCCACCGCATGCGTTCAGCAGCGAGGCCGCGGCCATGGACAGATAGAGAGCCCGCAATTTTGTTTGCATCATGATTTCCCGTGATTTCCCAAAAACAGTGATCCGCTTGCACACGTCTCGGCCGATGCCGAGGTGCACTTTTTATACGTATTGAAATGAAATGAAATGGAGTGGAGTGGCAGCGCCTGCCGGGCGCAGCAGGGCGTATTTTATCGACGCTTGTCCGCGAGACGGCAAAGTCATTTGCGGTTTCGCCGGCAGACTTTGATGTCGTTGCCAAAACCCAACGAAGCCGGCCAAGCGCCGGCAGGGCCAAGGCGCTATGGCCCGCTACAGCATGTCTACAGCATGGCCGAGTGCAGATGGTGCGGATCGTCCAGCGTATCCGCCACGATCTGCAGCGATTCCTCTACCTCGTCGCGCTCGCCCGGCCCGCCCAGGCAGATCCGGATGGCATCGGGGGGATTGCCATCGGTGGCGAACGCCGCGCTCGACACCACGCCGATGCCGCGCGAGCGCAGGTGCAGTGCCAGCTCGGAAGGGCGCCAGCCGCTGTCCGGGGGAATCGGCAGCCAGAGATGGAAGCCTTCCGGGTCGGCGTCATAGGGCCGTCCCGCCAGCACGTCGCGGGCCAGGAGCTGGCGGGCCACGCACTCGGCGCGGATGGCCTTGAGCATGTCTTCGGCCGTGCCGTCCTTGATCCACGACGTGGCCAGCAGCGTATTGAACGGGCTTGCCATCACCGTGGTGGCGCGCAGGGTGCCGGCCAGCCGCTGGGTCTGGCGTGCCGTGGGGCCGTGGATAAAGGCAATGCGCAATCCGGCGCCAAAGCACTTCGACAGGCCGGTGACGTAGTAGGTGAGTTCCGGCGCGAGCGTGGCCATGGCATCCGGCGTGCGCTGCGGCAGCATGCCGTAGGCATCGTCCTCGATGATCGGCACGCTGTAGCGCAGGGCGATATCCGCCAGGATTTCGCGCCGTCCCTGGGGCATGGTCTTGGTGCTGGGGTTCTGCAGCGTGGGATTGCAGTACAGCGCGCTTGGCTTTTGCGTCTTGCAGAGTGTTTCGAAGGCCGGGCCGAGGGGGCCTTCCTCATCGCTGGGCAGGGCCTGCAGCTGCACGCCGAGCTGCGTGGCGATGGCCTTGATGCCGGGATAGGCCAGCGTATCCAGGCAGATCGTTTGCCCGGGCCGGGCCAGCAGCGACACCAGCGCCACCAGGGCGCTGTGAATCCCCGGGCAGATCAGCACGGTATCCGCGCGGCAGGCGGGCACATAGCGTTTGAGCCAGTCCACCGCTACGGCGCGATCCGCCGGCGTGCCGCCGAAATCCTGGTAGCGCAGCAGGTCGTAGGGATCGGTCGTGCTCATCAGGCGCGCAGCCGACTCGCGCAGCCTCACGGTCAGCGCCGCCGGCTCGGGCGGGTTGTTCATGGTCATTTCGGCGCCAGTGCCCGCGCGCAGCGGCAGGGCCGGCGCGCGCCCGCGCACAAAGGTGCCGCTGCCGGCCTTGGCGTCGATCAGGCCGCGCTTGCGGGCTTCGGCATAGGCACGTGCCACGGTGGTGTAGTTGAGCTGCAGCGCGTCGGCCAGGTCGCGCAGCGCCGGCAGGCGGTCGCGCGCTTGCAAGCGGCCGCTTGCCAGGTCTTCCTCGATCAGGTCGGGGATCATCAGGTAAGCGGGTTTGGTGCTCTCGCCGAGGCGTTTGAGCCAGTGGCTGGCAAGTCCGGGCAAGGTGGGCTCCTGGTGTTCGCGTGTTCGCGGTTGTCGGATGCGGCTTTAGCTGGGTTAGCTGAGGCCTCAGGCTACCACAATGATCGTTTTTTGCGCTTAAATTGATCGTATTTTTGTTTGCGCAATGATGGTGCGATCTAGCGGGATTGCACCGCTTCCGGGCGTGTTTCCCGGCTGGCGCGGTCCACCACGGTGCATGGCGGCAAAAGGCCCGTAGTGGACCCGTAGTGGGCCGGTAGCGGCTAACGCACAAGCGTTTCCCGCACATTTCGCCATCCGGGAAATCGGCGATGCGATCAATGAGCGATTCGCTGCTTGATCGGGCATTGATCGCATGATTGGGCGTGGCAGATGGCATGTCCCATGCTCAAGGTTTGGTGTCGGCCCAGCGCCGATCGATCGACAGATCCACCAACCCTATGGAGTGCAACATGCCCGCAGTGAACAAACCGGCCCACAAGAAAGGCGACTTCCTGGTCGACTACGAAGAGAAGGTATTCGAGGACGTCAAGGCAGAACCGGGCGAGAAGGCGCTGGTCACCTTTCACACCGTGGCCTTCGAAGGCTCGATCGGCTTCGTCAACCTGTTGCAGGCCACGCGCCTGCAACGCAAGGGCTTCGAGACCTCCATCCTGCTGTACGGCCCGGGCGTGACGCTGGGCCTGCAGCGCGGTTTTCCCACGCTGGGCGACGAAGCTTTCGCCGGCCATCTCAACTTCAACAAGCAGATCACCAAGTTCATGGACGAGGGCGGCAAGGTCTACGCCTGCCGCTTTGCGCTGCAAGCGCTGTATGGCCATGGCGAAGCGTCGCTGATTGAAGGCATCCGCCCGATCAGCCCGCTCGATGTGCTGGACCTGAAGCTGATCCACCGCAAGGAGAACGCGCTGATCCTGGATACCTGGACGGTTTAAGGCTTCAACGCATTCACGCATTCATGCATTCACGCTGAAAAGAAAGGGCGGGCATCACCATGTCACAGAAACGCATTGTGCGCGCGGCCGCGGTCCAGATCTCACCGGACCTGGAGCACGGCGAAGGCACGCTTGGCAAAGTCTGCGAGGCCATCGACCGCGCCGCACGGGAAGGCGTGCAGCTGATCGTCTTTCCGGAAACCTTCCTGCCGTACTACCCGTACTTCTCCTTTGTACGGCCACCCGTGCAATCCGGTAGCGACCATATGCGGCTGTACGAGCAGGCGGTGGTGGTGCCCGGCCCCGTCACCCATGCCGTGTCCGAGCGCGCGCGCCGGCACGCCATGGTGGTGGTGCTCGGCGTCAACGAGCGCGACCACGGCAGTCTTTACAACACGCAGCTCATCTTTGATACCGACGGCCGCCTGGTGCTCAAGCGCCGCAAGATCACGCCGACGTTCCATGAGCGGATGATCTGGGGCCAGGGCGACGCGGCCGGCCTGAAGGTGGCCGAAACCGCCATCGGCCGTGTGGGCGCGCTGGCTTGCTGGGAGCACTACAACCCGCTGGCCCGCTACGCGCTGATGACCCAGCACGAGGAAATCCACTGCAGCCAGTTTCCCGGCTCGCTGGTGGGCCCCATCTTTGCCGATCAGATCGAAGTCACCATCCGCCATCACGCGCTGGAGTCCGGCTGCTTCGTGGTCAACGCCACCGGCTGGCTGACCGACGAGCAGATCGCCTCGGTGACCACCGACCCCGCCTTGCAAAAGGCGCTGCGCGGCGGCTGCAACACCGCCATCGTGTCGCCGGAGGGCCAGCACCTGGCGCCGCCGCTGCGCGAGGGCGAAGGCATGGTGATTGCCGACCTGGATATGTCGCTGATCACCAAGCGCAAGCGAATGATGGATTCGGTGGGGCATTACGCCCGGCCTGAATTGCTCAGTCTTGCCATCAACGACCGGCCGGCGGCGACCGCATCGCCCATGGCCAGCGCATTCTCCAACTACCACGGGAGCACCCACCATGAACTCCAGCGAGATGACGCCGGCCTCGAGCCGGTTGTCGGTAACTGAGCTTCGGACCGAGCTGCAATCGGTCGGGCTGCGCCTGCTGGACCCCGCAGCGGGCGCGGCCAGCCGGCGCGGCGGCGCGGGCCCGTCCGACCACAAGGCGGTGACCGTGGATGGCGTGACCATCATGGTGCCGGTGCATACCAATACCGCCTGGCATTCGCCGTACGTGGCGTCGGCGCCGGATGGCAAGGGCACCAGCGCGCTGCTGCGCGGCACCATCCCGATCGCGAACATCAGCTTTCCGAAAGCGCCGCGCTTCTATGCGCTGCAGACGATGGAGGGCGTGCCGTACTCGCACATCGCCACGCTGCACAGCGCGGACGTGCTGGCCACCACGGTGCTGCAAACCTGCATCCGCTACGAGAGCCGGCGCAAGACCTGCAAGTTCTGCGCGATCGGGCAATCGGTCGCGGCCGGTCGCACCATTGCGCGCAAGACGCCGGAGCAACTGGCCGAAGTGGCGCGCGCCGCCGTGCTGCTGGACGGCGTCAAGCATATGGTGCTGACCACCGGCACGCCGCCCACGCCGGACCGCGGCGCCGCGATTCTTTGCGAAAGCGCTTTTGCCATCAAGGCTGCGGTGGACCTGCCCATCCAGGCGCAATGCGAGCCGCCGGACGACGACCGCTGGTTCGAACGCATGAAAGCCTCCGGCATCGATACGCTGGGCATGCACCTGGAAGTGGTCACGCCCGCCCTGCGCGAGCGGATCATGCCGGGCAAGGCGGCGGTGCCGATCAGCCGCTATATGGAAGCCTTCAAGGCTGCAGTCGCCGTGTTCGGCCGGGGGCAGGTGAGCACCTATATCCTCGCCGGGCTCGGCGATAGCGTTGAGACCATCCTGTCGATCTCGAAGGAACTGGTTGCGCTTGGCGTCTATCCCTTCGTGGTGCCCTTCGTGCCCATCACCGGCACGCCGCTGGAAGACCATCCCGCGCCGCCGCCTGAATTCATGAAGGCCATCCTCAAGCCGCTGGGCGCGATGATCAGCGCGGCGGGCATGCGCTCGGCGGATATCAAGGCGGGCTGCGGCAAGTGCGGCGCCTGCTCCTCGCTGTCTTCGTATGAAGAGGTGGCGGCATGAACGACGATCTCTGTGTGGAAGTGCCCGCGGCCACGACGTTTCGCATCCGCTGGGTCGGGGCGCAGTGGGAGGCCGACGAGGCCATGGCGCTGCGCCGGGCGGTGTTCTGCCATGAGCAGGGCATCTTTGTTGGCGACGACCGCGACGCGATCGACGACACCGCGCAGTTGCTGGTGGCGGTGAAGTGCGAGGCGGATGCGCCGGAGACGGTGGTCGGCACCGTGCGCATCCACGAGACCGAGCCCGGCGTGTGGTTTGGCTCCCGGCTGGCCGTGCACGCCGCGTACCGCAGCCACGGCAAGATCGGCGCGACGCTGATCAAGCTGGCGGTGAGCAGCGCCAACGGGCTGGGCTGCACCCGATTCCTCGCGCATGTGCAGAGCCAGAATGTGCCGTTGTTCCGCCGCCTGCATTGGGACGTGCTGGCCGAGGAAACGCTGCTTGGCCGCCCGCACCACCTGATGCAGGCGGACCTGGACCATTACCCGGCGTGCCTGACGCCGCGCGTTGGCCTGTCGACACTGGGCAGGAGCGGGGTATGAACGTCGCGCAGATCGTGGAAAGCCTGCGCGCCAGCCGCGGCTTTGGCCACAAGACCGATATCGCCGGCGTGCTGTCGTCGCTGGGCAATGCGCTGCCGGGCGGCATGCGCGATCTCGGCCAGGCGGTGGCGGTGGGCGACGATTGCGCCGCGATTGCCGACCATGACGGCTACCTGCTGTTCGCGATCGAAGGCATGGTCCGGGATTTCATCGATGCCAGGCCGTGGTTCGCGGGCTACAGCGCGGTGATGGTCAACGTCAGTGATATCTATGCCATGGGCGGCCGTCCGCTGGCGGTGGTGGACGCCATCTGGAGCGACGGCGTGGCGCAGGCCGCCGAAGTGCTCAAGGGCATGGCGGCGGCCTCCGCAGCTTATGGCGTGCCCATCGTCGGCGGGCATAGCAATGCCCGCAGCGATCAGGCCCAGCTTGCGGTGGCCATTGTCGGGCGGGCGCGGCGCCTGCTATCGAGCTTCGCGGCGCGCCCGGGCGACCGGTTGCTGATGGCCGTCGATTTGCGTGGCGCCTTTGCCGAGCCGTACCCGTACTGGAACGCCTCCACCGAAGCGCCGCCCGCGCGGCTGCGGGCCGATCTCGAACTGCTGCCCGCGCTGGCCGAGGACGGCCTGTGCGTCGCGGCCAAGGACATCAGCATGGCCGGCACGCTGGGCACGGCGCTGATGCTGCTGGAGTGCTCCGGCGTGGGCGCGCGGATCGACCTGGGCCGCATCCCGGCGCCCGTGGGGGTGCCGATGGCGCGCTGGCTCACGGCATTCCCGAGCTACGGCTTCCTGCTGGCCGTGCGCGAGCAGGACGCGGAGCGTGTGAGCGAGCGATTCAAGGCGCGGGACATTGCCTGCGCGGAGATCGGCGTCATCGACGATTCGCGGCAGGTCTTGGTCAGCGGCGCCGGCGAAACCGCGCTGCTGTGGGATTTCGCGCGCGATGCATTTATCGTCCCGCAGGCTGGTTGCCCGGCGCGGGATGCCACCCCATCGATGCCTGAGGAGAGGCCATGCCAGTGACACATTTCCGGGTACGTTGGCCCGATCAGACCGAGGTCACCTGTTATTCCCCGTCCTCGGTGGTCACCGAGTTCTTTGTCCCGGGACAGGACTACGCGCTCGCCGAGTTCCTGGCGATCGCCAGGCAGGCGCTTGGCAGTGCCTCGGAGCGCGTCAGGGCGAAGTATGGCTATGCCTGCTCCTCTGCCATGGACCAGCTTGAACAGATCGAGACCACCGCCGCGCGTTTTTGCGCGCAGCCTGGCGCCACGGTGCGCGTGATCGGCTTTGGCCGGTAGCCCGGTTTGCGCAGGCCTTAGCGTATTTTTCAGCATTCAAGGAAGGACCCAACATGTCTACCCCTCTTAACGAAACCCAGGCCACTGGCTCGCTCAAGCACTACAGCGTCATCATCGTCGGTGGCGGCCAGGCTGGCTTGTCCATGAGCTACTACCTCAAGCAGGCCGGCATCGATCATCTCGTCATCGAGAAGCACACCGTCACCCACACCTGGCGCAGCCAGCGCTGGGATGCCTTCTGCCTGGTCACGCCAAACTGGCAGTGTGCCTTGCCCGGCTATCCCTACCAGGGCAACGACCCGCACGGTTTCATGAAGAAGGACGAGATCACCGCCTACCTCGATGGCTTTATCGGCATGGTGAATGCGCCGGTGCTGGAGCACACCGAGGTGTTGCGCGTGAAGCCGCTGGAGCAGGGCGGCTATCTGGTCTGCACCTCGCAGGGCGACTTCACCGCCGGTCAGGTGGTGGTGGCCTCAGGCGGCTATCACACGCCGATCGTGCCGCGCATGGCCGAGCGCCTGCCGGCGGGCATCCGGCAGATCCAGTCCTCCGAGTACCGCAGCCCGCAGGCCTTGCCGGAGGGCGGCGTGCTGGTGGTGGGTTCCGGCCAGTCCGGCGCGCAGATTGCCGAAGACCTGCACCTGGCGGGCCGCAAGGTGTTCCTGGCGGTGGGACAGGCGCCGCGCTGCGCGCGCTTCTACCGTGGCCGCGACGTGGTGGACTGGCTGGCCGACATGCAGTACTACGACATGCCGGTGCAGGAGCATCCGCTGCGCGAGGGCGTGCGAGACAACACCAATCACTATGTGACCGGCCGCGATGGCGGGCGCGACATCGACCTGCGCAAGTTCGCCACCGAAGGCATGGAGCTGTTCGGCGCGCTGGAGGATTTCCATGACGGCAAGCTGCGCTTCACGCCGAACCTGAAGGCCAACCTGGATGATGCGGACGACACCTACAACCGCATCAACGCCAGCATCGACAAATTCATCGACAAGCACGGCATCGCCGCGCCGCCCGCCAGCACGTATGCGCCGGTCTGGTCGCCGGGCGAGGAGCGTTGGGCACTGGACCTGGCGCAGGCGGGCATTGGCACCATCGTCTGGTGCATCGGCTTTCGCCCGGATTTCAGCTGGCTGGAGGCGCCGGTCTTCAACGGGCGCGGCTATCCCGGCCACGTGCGCGGCGTGACGGCGCAGGACGGCCTGTATTTCCTGGGCCTGCCGTGGCTGCACACCTGGGGCTCCGGGCGTTTCTCCGGCATTGCGCGCGATGCGGAATATCTGGCGGCCATCGTCAGCGAAAAGCGCGGCGCGCAAGCCTTGGCAGCCTGACATGTTCCGCGCGAGCACAAGCTATGTCGCCGGCATGCCGAACCTGTCCTATACCGGCCTGTCGGAGAACTGGCTGCTCAAGGCTTGCGGCGACCTGCACTGGCAAGGGCTGGCGGCGCTGTCCGGGCAGGCGTTGCCGGAGTTCCGGGACGCGCAGGGCAACAAGGCCTATGCCGCGTTCACCGCGATCCGGCTGCGGGAGGCATCGCTGGAAGGGCTTGGCGAAAACGATGGCTTCTCGGTGAACACGCAGCTGATGCGGGTGGCCGGCGCGCGCCACTTCAGCACGCATGCACTGAGGCGCGATGGCGATGGTGATGGCGAAGGTGATAGTGACGGGCCAGGCACCAGGCGGGCCGAGGTATCGATGGTGTCCACCTTTATCCGCCGTGAGCGCGAGCGCGACAATCGTTCGGTGGTCAGGGCCGCTTTCAACCTGCCGGCGGACGGGCCGCCACCTGCTGCGGCGGCGGAGATGGGCGCGCTGGCCAAGCGCTTCCGGGCGGGCGACTGGTCCTCCCATCTTGGCCTGGAGCGGGCACGGCACCTCGGCAGCCACATGGCCGAGTACCTGCCTTGCCCCTATGCCGACTTCAACGGCGCGGACCTGCTCTACTTCGCCAACTTCCAGGCCATCGTCGATCGTGCCGAATGGCAATGGCAGCGTTTCGACGAGCCGCCGGTGATTGCCGGGCGCGACCTGTTCTTCCACGGCAACGTCAACCTTGGCGAAGCGCTGGAGCTGTCGTTCTCCGCGGTGGAGTTCGGGCAGGGCGGGCTGGCCCATTGGTGCGAGGTGCGGCGCGGCAGCGACGGCGAGAAGATCGCCGATGTGGTGACACGCAAGCGTTGGAGAGTGCGATGAGCGCAGACAAGGATGGCGGACTGGCGCGCAAGCCCGTCTACACGGCCGCCGACCTGGACGGGCTGCAGCATCTGGGCAGCCTGCCAGGCGAGGCGCCGTTCGTGCGCGGGCCGCATCGCTCCATGTACGCGGGCAAGCCATGGACCATCCGGCAGTACGCGGGCTTTGCCGACGCCACCGCCTCCAACCTGGCATTCCGGCAGGCGCTGGCGCAGGGGGCGCAGGGTTTGTCGGTCGCGTTCGATCTGCCGACCCATCGTGGCTATGACTCCGATCACCCGCTGGCGCAGGCGGATGTTGGCATGGCTGGCGTGGCGATCGATTCCGTCGAGGACATGAAGCGCCTGTTCGATGGCATCGCGCTGGACCGCGTCTCCGTCTCCATGACCATGAGCGGCGCCGTATTGCCGGTACTGGCCGCGTTCCTGGTGAGCGCCGAAGAAGCCGGCGTGCCGCTCGATCAGCTCAGCGGCACGATCCAGAATGACATCCTCAAGGAGTACATGGTCCGCAACACGTGGATCTTTGCGCCCGGGCCGTCGATGCGGATCTGCGCGGATGTGGTGGCTTACCTGTCGCGGCATGTGCCCCGGTTCAACGGCATGTCGATCTCCGGCTACCACTTCCAGGAAGCCGGGGCGGACCCGGTGCTGGAACTGGCGCTGACGCTGGCCAACGGGCAGGAATACGTCAGGCAGATGGCCGCGCGCGGGCTGGATGTGGATGCGTTTTGCGCTCGCCTGAGCTTCTTCTTTGGCGTGGGCAAGGATTTCTTCACCGAGATCGCCAAGCTGCGCGCCGCGCGCCTGCTGTGGTCCGGGATCGTCCGCGAGCTGGGTGCCACCACGGATCGGGCAACCATGCTGCGCACGCACTGCCAGACCTCGGGGTGGTCGCTGGCGGCCACGCAGCCGGACAACAACATCGTGCGGACCACGGTGGAAGCCATGGCTGCGGTGTTTGGCGGCACGCAGTCGCTGCACACCAATGCCTATGACGAAGCGCTGGCATTGCCCAGCGCCGCATCCGCCCGGCTCGCGCGGGACACCCAACTGATCCTGCAGCACGAGATGGGCCTGTGCGACGTGGCCGACCCATGGGCGGGCTCCTACATGATGGAAGCGCTCACGGCGCAAATGGCGGACAAGGTGCGCGCGCTGATGGCGGAGATTGCCGCTGCCGGTGGCGTGCTGGCCGCGATCGACTCAGGCTGGGTCCATGAGCGGATTCATCGCGCGGCCGTGACCACGCAGGCCGATATCGACGAAGGGCGGCGCGCGATCGTCGGCGTCAACCGCTACCAGGCGGGGGCCGATGAGGCGCCCGCCTGCCTGGAGATCGATGGGCGGCAGGTCCGGGCGCAGCAGGGCGAGCGGCTGGCCTGCCTGAAGGCAAGCCGCGATGGCGTAGCCGTGGCACAGGCGCTGCGCGCATTGGCGCACGCCGCGCGCGGCGGCGAGCAAAACCTGCTGCCGCTGACCATGAACGCCATCCGCTGCCGCGCGACCCTTGGCGAGTGCACGCAGGCGCTGGAACTGGTGTGGCCGCGCCATGCGATGGCGCCTCGCTACGTGCGCCAAGCCTACGGCGAGGCCGTGCACGACAGCCCGGCCTGGGACGCGGCCCGCGCGCAGGTCCGTGCGCTGGCCGCGCGCCTGGGCAGGCCAGCGCGCATCCTCATTGCCAAGCTGGGGCAGGACGGGCATGACCGCGGGGCCAAGGCCGTGGCCGCGGCGCTGTCCGATGCCGGGTTCGCGGTTACGCTGGGGCCGCTGTTCCAGTCGCCGCAGGACGCCGTGGCGATGGCCCTGCACGGGCAGGTCGACGCCGTGGGCGCATCGTCCCTGGCGGGTGCGCACCTGGCGTTGCTGCCTTGCCTGATCGATGGACTGCGCGATGGACTGCGCGATGGCCTGCGCGCTGGCCGGCCCGGCGTGCTTGTCTTCGCGGGCGGCGTGATTCCCGCCAGCCACGCCCGGCGGCTGCGCGCCCAGGGCGTGAGCGCGATCTTCGGGCCGGGTGCCACCATGGCGGCCATCGTCATGGGGATCGCGGGCGCGTTGCTGCGGCATGCGGGCAAGGCGAGCTTGCCCGATGCCCAGCTGGAAAGTGCCGGCTAGCGCTCGCGCCGGGGCCGTTGTCGCTGCTTCGCCGGCCAGCCATCCCGCCCGCCTTGCCCGCTTGGCGCACGGCCCGCGAACCCCTTTCATTTCGTCGGGATTCATTGCCCATGGCCAGCGCCTGGGCTATCGTTCGTCTTGGCTCGAAGCGGCTGCGGGAACGCATGCGGCTGGGCTGCCCCCCGCAAAAGGAAAACGGAGAGACCATATCGTCCTCCCGCTGTACGGCGAACTACAGCGCAGTACAGCGCACAACTGAAAAGATCAACGCATGTCACGCCCTGGCCGCCACTGGCGCTGGCGTTTGTTCCGGCTCGGTGATGGGTGCCTCCAGGTCCAGGTTGCCCAGTACCGGGCGATCCTTGACGTAGTTTGTTTGGAGAGTGTCTTCCATGCCCGCATTCCGTTCCGAAACCGATTCGATGGGCGCCATCGATGTGCCCGCAGATCGCTACTGGGGCGCGCAGACGCAGCGTTCCACCATTAATTTCCCGATCGGGGTGAGCCGCTTCCGCTGGCAGCGGCCGGTGATCCGCGCGCTGGGCATCCTCAAGCGCGCGGCGGCCGAGGCCAATGCGGAGCTTGGCGAATTGCCGCCCGACATCGGCCGGCTGATCGTGCAGGCGGCCGACGAGGTCATCTCCGGCAAGCTGGATGAGCACTTCCCGCTGGTGGTGTTCCAGACCGGGTCCGGCACGCAATCGAACATGAACGCCAACGAGGTGATCTCCAACCGGGCCATCGAGATTGCCGGCGGGGAGCTCGGCAGCAAGAAGCCGGTGCATTCGAACGATCACGTGAACCGCGGCCAAAGCTCCAACGACACCTTCCCCACCGCCATGCACATCGCCGTGGTCGAGCAGATCCACACCAAGCTGCTGCCGGCGGTAGGCGCCTTGCGCGATACCCTGGCGGCCAAGGCGCAGGCATACCAGGACATCGTCAAGACGGGCCGCACCCACCTGCAGGACGCCACGCCCATCACCCTTGGCCAGGAAATCAGCGCCTGGGTGGCGCAGATCGATTTCGGGCTGCATGGCGTCAAGCTGGCTGAGCCGGGCTTGCTGGAACTGGCCATCGGCGGCACGGCGGTGGGCACCGGGCTGAACGCGCATCCGCAGTTTGGCGCGCGCGCGGCGGCCTATATCGCCGCGCTGACCGGCCATCCGTTTGTGGATGCGCCCAACAAGTTCTTCGCGCTCTCCGCGCACGACGCGCTGGTGCAAACCTCCGCTGCGCTGCGCACGCTGTCCGGCGGCCTGATGAAGATGGCCAACGACGTGCGCTGGCTGGCCTCGGGCCCGCGCTGCGGCATTGGCGAGCTCAACATCCCCGAGAACGAGCCGGGCTCGTCGATCATGCCCGGCAAGGTCAACCCGACCCAGTGCGAGGCCATGACCATGGTGTGCGCGCAGGTGTTCGGCAACGACGCCACGGTGGCCTTCGCCGGCAGCCAGGGCAATTTCCAGCTCAACGTGTACAAGCCGGTGATGGTCCACAACGTGCTGGAAAGCATCGAGCTGATCGCCGATGCCTGCCTGGCCTTCAACGACCATTGCGCGCTCGGCATCGAGCCGAACCTGCCGAAGATTGCCGAGAACCTCGACAAGAACCTGATGCTGGTGACGGCGCTGAACCGCCATATCGGCTACGACAAGGCGGCCGCCATTGCCAAGAAGGCGCACAAGGAAGGTCTGACGCTGAAGGCCGCCGCGCTGGCGCTGGGCTATCTCACCGAGGACGAATACGCGCGCTGGATCGTGCCCATCGAGATGACGCATCCGAACAAGGATTGAGCGGCCACCATTGAGACCGCTAGCTCCGGCGCGCACCGTGCCGCGCCGGAGCTGGATCGCCAGCAGCAGCAGGCAAACGGCAAGGATGGCCACGGTCAGCCAGCGCGTATGCCTGCGCACCCACTTGATCCCGCTTGCGTGCCACCAGCCACCAATGGCACCTTACTGCTTGCCACTGACCTGGTCGATCGTCCTGATCAGGTTGGCCAGCGATGCCTTGCAATCCGCCGCATTCGGCGTTCCGGCCCTGAGCGCCTCCAGCGCGCGATCGATCGCCTTGTCGACCACATGCCAGTCGGCTGCCGCACGCGGCTTCAGGCCCGCTTCGGCGGCGTCCCAGGAAACCTCCAGGTCCTTGATGCGCTTCTTCGCGCCGGCAAGGTCGCCCTTGTCGACGAGCGATGCCGTATCTGCCGCGATCGTGCGAAACGGGCTCAAGTCGCCCAGCTTTGACGCGGTTGCGGCTTCGGCCGCAGGGATCAGGCTCGTGGAAGAGAAGACGGCATAGCCCGGCAAACATGCCGCGAGCGCCAGCAATCCAATGGAGAAGGGGCGGGTGACAAGGGTAGTAAGGGGTTTGCGCATGGTGGTCTCCTGCTGCATGGAAGGGTTGGAGGCGATGAAGAGGGCAACGGCGCTGCCATCGGTGTCATTCATGGCGCCGTCGTTGTTCCCACGGCCTGGCTTGCATTGCGCTGGGCCATCGCGACCAGGGCGACGATGACGGCCAGGAAGATGCCGCTGGTCAGCGCCGCGCCGAAGCCAAGGCCGCCATAGGTCTGCGCCTGGGACAACAGGTCGCCCAGCGAGGCGCCGAGCGGGCGCGTCAGGATATAGGCGACCCAGAAGGTGAGAACGGCGTTGGCGCCGAGGTAGAACGCGGCTACGGTCAGAGCAAGGAGGGCGCCGAACACCAGGGTGCCGAGCTGGAAGCCCAGCCCCAGGGCTTCGGTGGCCAGGTCGCCCGCGGCGGTGCCGAGGGCAAAGGTGCAGAGAATCGCGGCCCAGTAGAAGAGCTCGCGGCGGCGCGAGCAGATCGTGCGGATGGAGAGTGTGCCTTCGCGTCGGTACCAGAACGCGAAAATTCCCGCCAGCATGACGGCGAAGACGGCCGTGCTCAGATACAGGCTCACGCCCAGGCCATCGGTGAGCGCATCGGTGATCTGCGTGCCGACGACGCTGACCAGCACCACGGTCAGCCAGTACATCCAGGGAACATAGCGATGCACCCGGACCTGCGCGAACAGTGCGATGGCCAGCAAGGCGCCCATGGCGCAGCCGGTGACGGCCTGGCCCAGCCCCGCGTTGACCGCGAGAAAATCGGCCCCCGTCTCGCCGACCGTGGTCGACAGGATCTTGATGATCCAGAAGCCCACGGTGACTTCGGGCACTTTGTTGAGCCAGGCTGGCATCGGCTGGGGGGACAGCGTGTTCATGGCGTGCTCCAGGTGTGCTATGCGCTGGGGGCGGGCTTGCCCTGTTGGTTGTTTTGGGGGGCTGGCGCGGGATTGGTCGCTCTGCGCAGTCCGTGGCGCAAGGTTATTTCGCCGTGGCTTAAGGCAGCATTAAGGCCGTGTGGAAAACAAGGCACCCTGCAACGGCGTGCCAATGAAAAAGGGCGCTCCGCGGAGCGCCCTCAAGGCTGAAAACTAAAAAGTAGAATGGAAGGCCGCTAGAAGCTAGAACTTACATATGGAAGTTCAGCGTCATCACCGCTGAACGGCCCGGCGCCCATGTTGCGTAGATTGGGTACGCGGCGGAGTAGTACTTCTTGTCGAAGAGGTTCTGCACGTTCAGTTGCACATCCACGGTCTTGGAGATGCGATACGTCGCCACCGCATCGAAACGCGCGTAGCCCGGCGTCCACTTGCGCGACGTTGCCGAGACCGAGGCGTAGGTCAGGCTGGAGATCGTGGCGCCGCCGCCGATCGACAACTTGGGCAGCACGTCGTAGTAGGTCCACAGCGTGACGTTGTGCTTGGGCACCATCACCATCGGCAGGCCGGATGCCGAGGCATTGGCGGAGCCGGCATCGATCGTGATGGCATCCAGGTAGGAGTAGCCGCCGAACACGCGCCACTTGCTGGTGAGGTTGCCGGCCACCCCCAGTTCCGCGCCGCGCACGCGTTGCTTGCCCGCGTTGACGATGCCGCCCAGGCCGTCGCTGACGCGCGCATTGGTCTTGTCGGTCTGGAACAGCGCCGAGGTCAGCGACAGGCGGCGGTCCAGCGTGTCCCACTTGGCGCCCACTTCGATGTTGCGGCTGCGCTCGGGCGACAGGTCCTGGTTGGTTTTGGTGATCTGGTCGGTACCGCCTCCCAGGCCGCTGTTGGCGCCCGGCGGATTGGCCGACGTACCGTAGGAGGCATACAAACTGACCGTGTCGACCGGCTTGAACACCAGGCCAAGCTGGTAGCTGAACAGGTTGGCGGTGTTCTTCAGGTCCGGCGTGCCGGCCTGCACGGCGGTGACGTCGAAGCGGTCGAAGCGCGTGCCGGCGTTGAACAGCCAGCGATCGCTCAGCTTCACGCTGTCGAACAGGTAGGCGGACGAGACATTGGTGCGGGTGCTGGTGGGCGCGCCGGGGAAGCTCTTGTCGCCGTTGAGCACGGTGCTGCCGGTCCACGGGGCGTTGGCATTCCACGCGCCGATCGCGGTGCAGTTGTAGGCGATCGTGCAGGGGCCGCCTGTGCGGATATTGTTGCCCGCGCTGTCGCTCACCAGGTAGCCCTCGTACAGGCTGCGCTCCCAGCTGAATTCCACACCGGCCGTGAGCGTGTGCTGCATGCCAAGCAACGTGGCCTTGCCGGACAGCTCGGTCTGGTTGGAGACGCTGTTGGTGGCGTATTTCCCGCTCTTGGCTTGCAGCTGGAGGAGGTTCGCGCTGGCGTTCAGGAACTGCGGGTTGGTGGCGATGTAGTCCAGCGTGGAGCGGCCGAACATGGTGGTGTTGCGCACCTTCCAGTTGTCGTCCACGCGGTGCTCGATGCGGATCTCGCCGGTGTCCGTCTGCCCGCGGCGGTAGTCGCGGTTGTTCAGGCCGTAGAACTGCGAGCGCTGGATGCTGGTTCCCGCCCCGGGCGTGCCGCCGCTCGAGCGGAACGGCACGCTGAAGTCCGGCATGTCGTAGGTGTTGACGTGGTAGTAGCTCAGCGACACCGTGGTCGGCGTGTTCAGCCCGAACGCGACCGACGGCGCCACGCCCCAGCGCTTGCTGTAGACATCGTTGCGGCCGGCCTGGTTGGCGTCGTGGCCCATCACGTTCAGGCGCACCGCGGTCTCGTCGTTGATGCGGCGGTTGACGTCGAGCGTGGCGCGCTTGTAGGCCTCGGTGCCCAGCCCCAGGCTGGCATTGGTGAAGTCATCCGCCTTGGGCATCTTGGTGACGATGTCGATGCTGCCGCCAACCGCGCCACGTCCCGCATAAACCGAATCCGGGCCCTTGATGACGCTGATCTGCTCTACCGCGAAGGTCTCGCGGTTCTGCACGCCGGAGTCGCGCATGCCGTCGACAAAGATCGAGTTGCGCGACTCGAAGCCGCGAATCACCGGACGATCCGCGGAGGGGTTCGCCGCAGCGTCGCCGCCCAGGAAGGTGATGCCCGGCACGGTTTTCAACGCATCGGCGAAGGTCGTCGCATTGGTCTGCTTGAGCAGTTCCTCGGGGATCACCGTGACCGAGCGCGGCGTATCCAGCAGCGGTGCGACGAACTTGTACGAGGGCAGGCGCTTGGCCTGGAGCGGCGAATCGGCGGTGACAACGGCGGTGGGCAAGGTGGCTTCCTTCGCGTCGCCGGCGCCGGCGCCGGCGGCGGATTGCGCGAAGGCCGGCGTGGCGGCGAGGAAACCTGTGCAGTAAAGAGCACCAGCGGACGCGAGCAAACGCGCGCGCGTCTTCAGGGGAGCAGTCATGATTTCAGTGTTGCTAGGGGAGTCGATGCGCGCACGGGGCGCGGAAGATACCTGGTGTGCAAGGAACGAAAGGCGAGGCCAGGAATAGAAACCAATGCTTAGATTGAGAACGAGAATGCGAGTGATTCGCAATTGTGCAGCAGTGTAGCGATTCCGTCGCTAGTTGTAAATGTATGTTTAAGAGGAATTGTGCTGAATGCCGCGCAAGGCGGCGCGGCCCATTCAGTGAAAACCCTAGGAAATTCGCCCTTGCCCTGTCCTGTAAACGAGGTCTAGAATATTTCATATTGCGAATACAAGTTCGCAATCCGAATAAAAGGAGCGTCTTAGGGGCGCTGGGCAGGGTAAAAGAAGTGCCGTTGGTTGGCACTTTTTCTTAGCCCCAGTATTCAAATAAAAATTCGCAATCCGAATTTTTGGTGATACGGCAGCAATGCCGGTGTGTATCCACCCAACTTGAGCGAGGGCTTTCCTCCGTCAGTTCATCGAATTAAAATTCGGAATCCGAACTCGATTCCGGGTTTGCATCCAGAACGAAGAACTGACAGTGGAGATTGACATGGCTACCGAGAACTCCGTCCCGACCGCATCGAAGGCGAGCAGCGCGGGCGACGCATCCAAGAACACGGTGCAGTCGCTGGCGAAGGGCTTCCGCATTCTCGAAGCGTTCACGGCGCAGGAACCCGAGCTCACCATGGCGGAAGTCGCGCGCCGCTCCGGGCTGGACAATGCCACGGCCTTTCGTTTCCTCAACACGCTGGTGGATATCGGCTACGTGCAGCGCGTGCCGGACACGCGGCTGTTCCGGCTGTCGCTCAAGGTGCTGGACCTGGGCTTTGACGCCATCGCCCATGCCGACCTGCGCACGCGGGCAAGGCCGATCCTGCGCGCGCTGGTGGGGGAGATCAATGAAGCCGCTTCCATCGGCGTGCTGGATGGCCCTGACGTGCTTTACGCGGAACGGATCCAGGCCGGGCTGACGCGGCTTGGCGTGGATATCCGCATCGGCAGCCGGGTGCCGGCTTATTCCACGGCCGTGGGCTACGCCATCCTGGCGTGGCTGCCGCAGGACATGCAGGCCCGCGTGCTGGACGCCCAGCCCCGGCAGAAGCTGACCGACCACACGCTCACCGAGCTCGACACCATCCTCGATCGGCTCAAGACCGTGCGCGCCAAGGGCTATGCGTTGTCGGACCAGGAAACGGTGTCCGGCCTCTATGTGGTGGCCGCGCCGGTGCTGGATGTGGACGGCGTGCCGGTTGCCGGCCTGAGCGTGGCGGCACCTGCCATGAACACCTCGCTTGAAGATTTCGAATCGACCACGGCCCCGGCGGTAGTGCATGCCGCTACCGAGCTGGCCCGTGCGCTGCAACCCTCCGGCGGATTCATTCCGCCCACCTTGATACCCAACCGAACGCGCAAATAGCGCAAGCCACACCAGGAGACGAACGTGCCTGATATCAATTTCCACGGCATCATTCCCGCCATCGCAGTTCCCTTCAATGCGGACTACAGCATCAACGAGCCGGAGCTGCGCCGCTTTGCCCGGTGGCTGGGCGGCCAAGCTGGCGTGACCGCGTTGATGACCAATGGCCATACCGGTGAAGTCTTCTCGCTGACGCCGCGCGAGCGCGCCGAAGTGACCCGCATCACCGCCGACGCCACCCAGGGCATCTGCCCGGTGATCTCGTCAGTGGTCTGCGAAGGCATCAACGACGCCGTGGAACAAGCTGGCTGGGCCAAGGAAGCTGGCGCCGCCGGGCTCGATATCATGCCGCCGCATCACTGGCTGCGCTTTGGCTTCAAGCCGGAGCATTGTCTCGACTACTTCAACGCCATCGGCAAGGCCAGCGGGCTGCCGCTGGTGGTGCATATCTACCCGGCCTGGACCCGTGGCTCCTACTCGTCGGAGCTGCTCGCGGAACTGGCCAAGCTGCCCTATGTGAAGGCCTTCAAGATGGGCGAGCGCGAAATGAACAAATATGCGCGCGACATCAAGGAGATCCGCGCGGCCGATCCCACCAAGGTGCTGATGACCTGCCACGACGAATATCTGCTGTCGTCGATGGTGCAGGGCATCGACGGCGCGCTGGTCGGCTTTGCCTCGCTGATTCCCGGCCTGATCAATGACCTGCTCAAGGCGGTCAAGGCTGGCGACCTGCATGAAGCCATGCGCGTGCAGGCTCTGATCAACCCGCTCAAGGATGCGGTGTACGGCGCCGGCGAGCCCACGGGCGAAGCCCATGGCCGCATGAAGGCCGCCATGGCGCTGGCCGGCATCCTGCGCGATGGCACGGTGCGCCCGCCGACCCACGCACCGTCGGCCACCGAGCTGGCCGCGATCAAGGCCGCGCTGGAACACGCCGGCGTGACGCAGAGAGCGGCCGCCTGAGCCTGAACCTCGTCTGATCCAAGTCTGATCCGGGCCTGTACCGGCGCGCCATCCTGCCCTGCGGCCAGCGTGCCGAGGGGCGGGCCGCCGGCCATGCAATTCAAAGGGGCTTTGATGAGCCAATCCATGCAAGACGACGACACGTCCGCGGCGCGGACCAGGCACGCCCTGGTCACCGGCGCCAGCTCCGGTATCGGCGCGGCCATTGCCCGGCGGCTGCTGTCGGCGGGCTGGACCGTGACCGGGCTGGACCGCTCGCCGGCACCCAGCGCCGAGGGCTTCAACGGGATCGAAGTCGACCTGACCGATGCCGCGAGGCTTGCCGCCGCCGTGGCCACGTTGCCCCAGGTCGACGCCATCGTCCATGCCGCGGGATTCATGCGCACGGCGGTGCTTGGCGAGCTGAAGCCCGAGGACGGCGAGGGCATGTGGCGCATTCATGTGCAAGCCGCCTGCGTGCTGGCCAACGCGCTGATGCCGACGCTGCCGGATGGCGCGCGCATCGTGCTGATCGGCAGCCGCACGGCGGCGGGCGCGCCAGGGCGCAGCCAGTACGCCGCGACCAAGGCGGCGGTGGTGGGCATGGCGCGCTCCTGGGCCGCGGAGCTGGCGCCACGCGGCATCACTGTGAATGTGGTGGCGCCGGGCGCCACCGAGACCCCGATGCTGATCGACCCGGGACGCAAGGGCACGCCGCCGCGCACGCCGCCCATCGGGCGTTTTATCCGGCCCGATGAAGTGGCCGGGATGGTGAGCTTCCTGCTCGGGCCCGATGCCGGCGCCATCACCGGGCAGCAGATCCTGATTTGCGGCGGTGCTTCGCTGTAGCGCCGCCAGCCGACGTATCGAACCGCCTGATTCGCTGATTACCGAACGACCCCCGAATACCGGAATACCGGAATACCGGAATACCGGAATACCTGAACACCGGAACACTAGAACACTGGAGACAAGCCATGTCCGTGCGCATCATTGACGTCCGCGAAGTGACGAAGCCGATTTCGTCGCCCATCCGCAATGCCTATATCGATTTCTCGAAGATGACGAGCAGTCTCGTCGCCGTGGTGACCGACGCTTTTCGCGACGGCAAGCGCGTGATCGGCTACGGCTTCAACTCCAATGGCCGCTATGGCCAGGGCGGCCTGATCCGCGAGCGTTTTGCGCCGCGTATCCTGGCGGCCGATCCAGCATCGCTGCTGGACGACGCCGGCACCAACCTCGACCCCAACCGCGTGTGGGCCGCCAGCATGTCCAATGAGAAACCGGGCGGCCATGGCGAGCGCTCGGTCGCGGTCGGCACCATCGACATGGCCGTGTGGGACGCGGTGGCCAAGATCGCCGGCGTGCCGCTGTTCCAGTTGCTGGCCGAGCGCCACGGCGTCAACGCCAACCCGCGCGTGTTCGTCTACGCTGCCGGCGGTTACTACTATCCGGGCAAGGACCTCGGCGCGCTGCGCGCCGAGATGCGCTCCTACCTGAAGCGCGGCTACAACGTGGTCAAGATGAAGATCGGCGGCGCCAGCCTGGAAGAAGACAGCGCGCGCATCGAGGCCGTGCTGCAGGAAATCGGCCCGGACGCGCAGCTCGCCGTGGACGCCAACGGCCGCTTCGACCTGGACACCGCCATCGCCTACGCCAAGATGCTGCGCGACTATCCGCTGTTCTGGTACGAGGAAGCCGGCGATCCGCTGGACTACCACCTGCAGGCCACGCTGGCCGAGTACTACCCCGGCGCCATGGCCACCGGCGAAAACCTGTTCAGCCACCAGGACGCCCGCAACCTGATCCGCTACGGCGCCATGCGCCCGGACCGCGACTACCTGCAGTTCGACTGCGCGCTGTCCTACGGGCTGGTGGAGTACGAGCGCACGCTGGAAGTGCTGAAGACCTTTGGCTGGTCGCCAAGCCGCTGCATCCCGCACGGCGGCCATCAGATGTCGCTCAATATCGCCGCCGGCCTGGGCCTTGGCGGCAACGAGAGCTACCCCGACCTGTTCCAGCCTTACGGCGGCTTTCCCGATGGCGTGACGGTGATTGATGGGCATATCACCATGCCGGAGCTGCCGGGCATCGGGTTTGAGGGCAAGGCGGATCTGTATGCGCAGATGTCGGCGCTGGCGCAGCCTTGAGAACGGACAAGAAAACGGACAAGAAATAAGAGCGCCCCTCCAGGGCGCACCTGCAGTCGAGACAGGAGACAAACCATGCTGTTCCACCGGATTTTCCGCAGGGCCGCCGGCGCGTTGCTGGCCTGCGCCGCCGCCAGCGCCTTCGCGCAGGGCTACCCCAACAAAGCCGTGCGCGTCATCATTCCGTTCCCGCCCGGCGGCCCCACCGACACCGTCGGCCGCATGCTGGCGCAAAAGCTCTCCGAGCAGACCGGCCAGAGCTTTATCGTCGACAACCGGCCCGGCGGCCAGGGCATCATCGGCGCCGACGCGGTGGCCAAGGGCGCGGCGGACGGCTACACGCTGTTGTTCAGCGCCTCCACCTTCACCACCACGCCCATGACCCTGAGATCGTCGCCTTACGACGTGACCAAGGATTTCGCACCGATCGCGCTGGTCGGCAAGGGGCCGCTGGCAGTCTCCGTCAACAAGAACCTGCCGGTGAAGAACATCAAGGAGCTGATCGCCTACGCGCAGGCGCATCCCGGCAAGATGTCGTTCGCGATTGGCTCGCAGGCGTCCGCGGGGCATTTGTCCACGGAGCTGCTCAAGCGGGCCGGCAAGATCGACTACCTGGTGGTGCCGTACAAGGGCTCCGCGCCCGCTTACCAGGACCTGATCGGCGGCGCCATCGATGGCTTTATCGATCCCGTGCTCGGCGCCTTGTCCTATCACAAGAGCGGCATGGTGCGCGTGGTCGCGGTGACCTCCAAGGACCGGCTGCCTTCCATGCCCGACGTGCCGACCGTTGGCGAGACGGTGCCTGGCTATGAGTTCTACTCGTGGTATGGCCTGTGGGGCCCGGCCAAGCTGCCGGCCGATGTGACCAAGCGGCTCAACGCCGAGGTCAACAAGGCGCTGGCGTCCGACCTGCGCGGCAGGCTGGCCGAGCAGGGTTACCTGCTCTCGCCAGGCACGCCGGAAGACTTCGCGCGCTTCGAGAAGGAGGACATGGAGCGCTCCGCCAAGATCGTGGCCGAAGCCAGGATCCGCGCGGAGTAAAGCGCCCACGCGCTCGCTTGCTGCGCTGCCCGGGCTAGGCCGCCAGCGCCAGGTCCGCGATCACGGCCGCCAGGAAGCGCGCGGCCTCGCCGCCTGTGACCACCCGATGATCGAAGGTCAGGCTGAGCGGCAGGATCCGGTGCACGACGGGCATGCCGCCGGCTGCAACCACCGCATCGTGGATACGGCCGGCGCCCAGAATGGCAACGGTTGGCGGCACCACGATCGGCGCCGCGTACTTGCCGGCGATCATGCCGAAATTGGACAACGTGATGGTGTTGCCGCGCATCTCCTCGGGGGCGATCGTGCGCGCACGCACATCCGCGCGCATGCGGTCCAGGCCGCGCCGCAGGTCTGCCGCGTCGCGCCTGCCGGTATCGCGCAGCACCGGCACGAACAGGCCTTCGGGCAGGTCGACCGCAATCCCCACGTCGATCCGCGCCGGCACATGGCGGCGTCCGGTCTGGCTTTCATACCAGGCGTTGAGGCCGGGCTCGGCGCGGCAGCCGGCAACCAGTGCGCGCACCAGCCGGATGGTGGTGTCGGTGCCGGGCGCCCAGGCATGGATATCGGCGTCGTCGATCACGGTCGCCGCGGCGACCTCGCTTTGGGCGCGCGCCATGTTCAGCGCCATGGCGCGCCGAACGCCGCGCAGGACTTCCGGTGGCCCCAGGTCCGCCAGCGTCGCGGCAACGCGGCGCACATCGGCGGCGCTGATGATGCCGTCCGCGCTCGTTGGGGTGACCATCGCCAGGTCCACGTCGAGCTGGCGCGCCAGGGCGCGCACGGCCGGCACGGCCCGCACCGCGCCGCCGCCACGGGACAGGGCGGCGGGCGCTTCCGCGACCACCTGCGTGCCGACTTTGACATCGCCCACCACCGCGCCCGCGTCCTCTTGCCCGCCGGCGCCTTCGAAGCCCGCCAGCGGCGCGCCAAGGTGCACGATCTCGCCCGGCTGGGCAAACAGCTTGGCGACCTGCCCTGCATAGGGCGACGGTATCTCGACGATCGCCTTGGCGGTCTCGACCGAAACCAGTGGCTGGTCGGCCGTCACCGTGTCACCGGGTTTGACGTGCCATTCGGTGATCTCGGCTTCCTGCAGGCCTTCGCCCAGGTCGGGCAACTTGAAGATCTTCATCAACGCTCCCGGAAAAACGTCAGGCGGCCATGGCCTTGCGGGCCGCGTCCGCAATCCGCGCCACGCTGGGCAGGTACGTGTACTCGAGCCTGGCCATCGGCACCACGGTGTCGTAGCCGGTGACGCGCTGCACCGGCGCCGCCAGCGAGTACAGCCCCGCATCGGCGAGGTTCGCCGCGATCTCGGCACCGAAGCCGGCGCAGCGGGGCGCCTCGTGGACGATGACGCAGCGGCCCGTCCTGGTGACCGATTCCAGTATGGTGTCCATGTCGAGCGGCTTGAGCGTGGCGACGTCGATGACGGCGGCGGCGATGCCTTCGTCCAGCAGCAGGTCAGCCGCGGCGAGCGTCTCTTGCAGCATCGCCCCCCAGCTCACCAGCGTGATGTCGTCGCCGTCGCGCAGTGTGAAGCAGGTATCGAGCGGCAGCGCCTCGCCACTGTCCGGCACTTCCTCGCGGAACAGGCGGTAGAGCCGGGTGGGTTCGAGGAACACCACCGGGTCGGGGTCGCGCATGGCCGCCAGCAGCAGGCCGTAGGCGCGCGCCGGGGTGGACGGTATGACCACCCGGATGCCGGGGATATGGGCAAACATCGCCTCGGGGCTTTCGGAGTGATGCTCCGGCGCATGGATGCCGGCGCCATAAGGCGAGCGCAGCACCATCGGGCAGCTCAGCCTGCCGCGCGTGCGGTGGCGCAGGCGGCCGGCGTGATTGATGATGTGGTCGATGGCCGGGTAGATAAAACCGGTGAACTGGATTTCCGCCACGGGCGCCAGCCCCATTGCCGCCATGCCGATCGCGGCCCCGGCGATACCGGACTCGGCCAGCGGCGTATCGATCACGCGCTCCGCGCCAAACCGGGCTTGCAGCCCCGCCGTGGCGCGAAACACACCGCCATTCACGCCAATGTCCTCACCGAGCAGCACCACGCGCGGGTCGTGTTCCAGCGCATGGGCCAGCGCCTGGTTGACGGCTTCGACCAGATTGATTTCAGCCATGATCCTGCTCGCTCTCGTCTTCGTTGTCCTTGCCCCGGGCACCCGGAGCAAAGCGATGCGCGGTCGCCACTTGCCCCGCCAGCGCCTTGGGCAGGCTGGCATACAGGCAATCGAACATCGCTGCCGTTTCCGGCAGGGGCGTTGCCAGGTAGGCCTGCACCGCGGCCGCCACTTGCGCCGCGCAATCCTTGGCAAGCGCGTCTTCGCGTGCCGCATCCCACGCGCCAAGGCGCAGTAGATAGTTGCGCAGCCTGGCCACCGGCTCCAGCAGCCAGTGCTGCCTGACCTGTTCGCTGTCGCGGTAGCGCGAGGCATCGTCCGCCGTGGTGTGGTCGCCAAGCCGGTAGGTGATCGCCTCGATCAGCGTGGCGCCGCCACCGCTGCGCGCCCGCTCCAGCGCTTCGAGCGTGACCTGGCGCACCGCCACGACATCGTTGCCATCCACTTGCAGGCCAGGGATACCGGCCGCGATGGCCTTTTGCGCGAGCGTCTGCGCGGCGGTCTGCTGGCTGCGCGGCATGGAAATCGCCCACTGGTTGTTGTTGACGACCAGCACAAGGGGCGCATGCCAGGCGCCCGCCATATTCATGCCTTCGTAGAAATCGCCTTTTGACGTGCCGCCGTCCCCGAGCAGGCAAACCGCGGCGCGCGGCTCGCGGCGCAGCTTCATCGCGTAGGCGATGCCGGCAGCGTGGCAGACCTGGTTGCCGATGGGCACGCAGTTCGCAAAATCATGCGGCGCCGCCGCGAACGCATTGCCGCGCTCGTCGCCACCCCAATACAGCAGGCTCTCGGTCATGGAGACGCCGCGCTGGAACTGCGCGGCGTGATCGCGGTAGGACGGCACGAGCACGTCTTGCGCGCGCATGGCGCTGGCAACGCCGACGCCGACGGCCTCCTGGCCAAGCGCCGAGGCGAACGTGCCGATCTGGCCGGTGCGCTGCAGCGCAATGGCCTTGAGGTCGAACTGGCGCGTGAGCACCATGGCCCGGTAGAGCGGGAGAAGCGCCTCGGGATCGAGCGCAAATGCGGGTAGCGCTTGGGTCGGCTCACCTTGTGGATCGAGAAACTGCGTGTACTCGATGTCGAATGTCGCGACGGTCGCCATGCTATGCCCTTTATTCTTGTGTTCCAGTCGTTGCGCTGGGGGCTGTCTTCTCGTCTTTCTTCTCTTTTTTGTCTCTTCTTTTGTGCGCGTCCCGGATCATGGAGCCGCAATGCGCACGCCGCACCTGCAAGTCAATGCTTGGGGCCCTTCATCGCCTCGGATTCCCTGGCCGCCATCCGCTCCTCGCCGGCCTCGATCGGATCCATGGCCTCGTCCACAGAAGCCGCCGCGCGCTCGGCGTCCGCGTTGGCTTCTTCGGCGGGGGATTCGAAGTCCTCGTCCTCAACGCTTGGCGGCCTCAGCATGTCCGCAAGCATGGCGGCTAGCTCAGGTGTATCCCATGGCGCACTGCGCTGCTTTTTCCTCTTGATGTAGTGCCTGACTTCCGCATCCTGTTCCGGGGTCAGAGGAAGACCACGAAAGGTGCTTTGAGGGCCATTGGCGTCCATCATGGCGCTCCGGAGGGTTGTCTCGTTTTCAGTGTAGCCCTATTGCGCAGGTTGGGGCGATCGTGAGGGCGGCGGCAATGTGGGGTACCGCCCGGTCGCCTGCGGCAACAGCACCGTACCCACAGCGGGCCAAGCGCACAGTTCAACGCATTCCCAATGCTCGCGGCAACGATCCGTATGCAATCCGTAGGGCGTGCCGCCGTGGCTAATAGCATGGATGTCCATTGAGATGAATAGGACGAGTACGAATTTGCTCTAAAAGTGATATTTTGTTAAACAATTGTAATAATGCTATTTATGTCATAAAAAAATCTGTTTAGAGTCCTGCGTCAGGTTCGATCAAGCTGACAACGGAGCGAAGACCATGACGGATCCGGTTGAACAACGGCGCGCTTACGGTGGTGCACACCAGGCGTATTTCCTGGAGGTGCCCGGCGCGGCCAGCGCCGCCGAACTGTCGGTGGTGTCGTTCGAGGCGGTGGAACGCCTGGGCGACACGTACACCGTGACGATCCTGCTGACGCACCCGTTGCCGCTCGATCGGGCCGACTATCTCGGCAAAGATGCCGGATTCCTGATCGATCCTGGCGACGGCACGGCGCCGCGCAAGTTCGGGGGCTGCATCACGGGTTTCTCCGAGACCAGGCAGACCCATGATTTCTGCGCCTACGAGATCGTGGTCGAGCCGCTGGTCGCGCGGCTGCGGCTCACGCGCGCGAGCCGCGTCTATCAGCACCTGACCGCCCCGCAGATCATCGAGGCGATCCTGCGCCGGCATGGCCTGCGGGGTCATCAGTTTCTCCTCAAGACGCGCCGCAAGTATCCGCAGCACAAGTTCCGCCTCCAGTACCAGATGTCTGACTGGGACTACATCCGGCTGCTGATGGAGCAGGAAGGCCTCTACTGCTATTTCCTCCTGGGCAAGTTCGGCGAGATGGCGGTGTTTGGCGACGACATCGACCACTACATCTATCTGCCGGAGCTGCGGGTGCCGTACCGCGAAACGGCGGGGCTGGAATCCGGCGTCGAGGCCGTGACCGATCTCAAGTCCCATGCGCGGACGGTGCCGGAATCGGTCCTCGTCGCAGACTACAACCCCGAGCAGTCCTGGGAGCGCATCCAGGCCGAGGCGAACATCGCCCGCAAGGACAAGACCACCTACGGCCAGTCCTATGTCTATGGAAGCCATCACCTGGACAAGGACGGCGCCAAATGGGAGGCGCAACTGCGCCACGAGGCCGCGATCGCCTGGCAACTGATCTACGAGGGCGCAAGCAATGTGCTGGAACTGCAAGCATCGCGTATCCTGCGCATGGACCGGGTGCTGCCCGACGCGCCCAACGGGCTGGTGATCATCGAGGTCAGGCACAGCGGCGGGCGCGATGCGGCGTACCGCAACACCTTCAAGGCCATCCCCTCGGACCGGCGCTTCCGGCTGCCGCTCGCTGAAGACAAATGGCCCAGGATCCACGGCACGCTGAGCGCCCGCGTGACCTCGCCGGGCCAGTACAAATATGCCTACCTGACGCAGGCGGGCCACTACACGGTCCGCTTCGACCTGGACTTCGATACATCATGGCCAAAGGGCTGCGAGAGCGTGCCGCTGCGATTGGCCAAGCCGTTCGCCGGGTCCCACCAGACCGGCTTTCACTTCCCGGTGATGGACGGAACCGAGGCGGCGATCGCGTTCATCGACGGCAATCCGAACAAGCCGTACATCGCTCACTTCCACCACAACAGCCAGCATCGGGACCTGATCACCAGCCAGGACCGGTTGCTGTCGCGCAATCTCATCCAGACACAGAGTGGCAACTTATTCGACCTTGAAGACTGGAAGGACGAGGAACACGTACAGCTCTCCACCGAGCATTCGGGCAAAAGCCAGCTGACCCTGGGGCATATGGCCACTGGCAAACGGCAGAAGCGCGGTGAGGGCTTTGAGTTGCGTACCTCGGCCTGGGGTGCAATCCGGGGTGGCAAGGGGCTGTTCATTTCTGCGGATGACCAGCCGAATGCAGGTGGGAAGCAGCTCGATATGGAGGCGGCGCAGAACCTGCTGCAGCAAGCTCTCCAGCAAAGCGAAGCGCTGGCCTCGGCTGCCAATGCGGCGCAAGCGGTAGCAGCGGACTACAACCGGCAGAAGGCCCTGCTCAGCGATACGCTGACGGCGCTAAACAAGGCCGGGATACTTGTCAGCGCACCAGCGGGCGTGGCGCTGGCCTCGGGCTCCGACTTGCAACTGACGGCCGCCCAGAACCTGATCGCCACCGCTGGCGGTCATGCCGACATCAGCGTGCTCAAGCGCTTTACGGTTGCGGCAGGCGAACGGGTATCCGTGTTCGCGCAGAAGCTCGGCATCAAGCTGTTTGCAGCAAAGGGCAAGGTCGAGATCCGGGCCCAGGGCGATGAGATGCGCCTGCTGTCGGACAAGAACATGACGATCAGCAGTGCAAACGGGCGCGTCGTGATCGAGGCCAAGGAGGAACTGCTGCTCAAGTGTGGTGGCTCCTATCTTCGCCTGTCGTCCACGGGCATAGAGGACGGCACGCGCGGGGACCGGACCATCAAGTCGGCCGCGTTCAGCCGTCAGGGGCCGGCTTCGCTCGCCGAATCGATGAATACGTGGAAGCACGCTGACTTTGATGAGCAATACGCGCTCAAATGGCCCTTCGATGGCCAGCCCGTCAGCCATCGCGCGTTCTCCATCATTCGCGAAGACGGCAGTGTGATCCGTGGCACCACCGATGCCGAAGGGAAGACGGGGCTGCAAAAGAGTCTTTTCGTGGATGGACTGCGCCTGCGCATCGATCCGGAATGAATGGCTGTAGGCATGCAGTGCACCTTCACAACCACAACCACGCAGATGCAAACCGGAGCAACTTCGTATGGCCACCGTTGAACGCGTAATCCCACCCGCTATAGCCGATGATGGATCGGTGCATTACTCGTCCGTCATGTCGCCGTCCGACGACAGCATTGCTGTATGTCACATGGTGCCCGACAGGATCATACCCGTGATTTTTGTGCCGGGTGTGATGGGCACGAACTTGATGGATGACAACGAGGAACCCGTTTGGCTTGTAAATGGGTCGGCGAGCGTACTGACGAAGTGGGCGAATGGAAGTCCAGACAAGCGAAAACGGGTCCTTGATCCTAAAAAGACCCGAGTCTTTGCTAATGGAACCATCCCACAAGGCACGCGCCAGAACGATGCCGAACTGAAGCGCCGCGGGTGGGGTGAGGTCGGCTTCATGAGCTATGGCACGTTTCTGCCCTGGCTCGAGAACGCGCTCAACGACGCCGATCAGTGCAAGACGGGCGAGCGCGCGCGCCTGATGAAGACACTTGTGGCAAATGCACCCGGCGTTGAGTTACTAACCCACGATGAGGTAGCACTCTCGTATAAATATCAGCTCCCCTTGCATGCCGTAGGTTACAACTGGCTCCAATCGAATGCAGAGTCTGCAAAGCGATTGGACGGGAAGATCCAGGAGTTCATGGCGTACTACCGGAGCAAGGGCTATATGTGCGACTACGTGATCATCGTGACGCATTCGATGGGCGGCCTGGTTTCTCGCTACTACTCCGAACTGATGGGGGGCAACAAGAGCGTGCTGGGGATCGTGCACGGCGTCATGCCCGCCACGGGTTCGGCTACAGCCTATAAACGGGTGAAGGCAGGCACGGAAATGCCGGCTGGGATCGCATTGGGCGCCAATGCCGCGGAGATGACTGCCGTGTTCGCCCAATCACCCGGGCCCCTGCAGTTGTTGCCCAGCCCGGAGTACGGGATGGGTTGGCTCAAGCTGAAAGACGGCAAAAATACGGTCGGCTTGCCCAAGGCTGACCCGTACAAGGAGATCTATACCGTCCGTGGCAAGTGGTGGGGCCTTTGCGATGACAAGCTGATCAATCCGCTGGATCCGAAGAAGGTGACGATTGATCGGGACTGGATCGGATTTGTGGATTTGATTCGGGACGAAGTAGAAAAATTCCAGACAAAAATCAGCAGAAAGTACCACGCAACCACATATGCATTCTACGGGGACGATCCGAGTCATAAAACTTGGGGAGACGTGGTCTGGGAGCGGAGGATCTCCAGTGCTCTCCGGCTGTTCGATGCGTATCCCAAAGTTGACGATCTCACGGCCGGACAGGTCTTGCACGATCCGGGGAGGGGTGAGCAGACAGTAAACCAGCACTCTGGCGGCAGACCGTTGGCGACAAGCTTCATTTTGAAGGGTGCCGGCGAGAACGGAGATGGCACGGTACCAATCCGATCCGGCGCAGCCCCAGGCCGAAGAGTCAAGGCTTGTGTGTCATATCCGGGCGTCGATCACGAAGGTGCGTACAAGAACAGGCCTCAACAGCTCTTTGCCCTTTGGGCGATCACCAAGATTGCCTGTGGTGTTGCGAAGACCTCGATGGCCTACAAGTCATGAAAAGAGCAACCATGGTGGCCATCGCATGTCTCGCGTTATGCCTGACAGCCTGCAATCCGCCCAAGCCATTAACGCAAGAGGAGAACAAAACCGTGAGCGAACTGACATCCAATCTCGGCCCACGCTGCGTGGGACGTTACCTGATTGACATGCCGGCCGATGTTTTCGTGTTTGGAAGCATCACGGTGGACCGGGTTCCTATTGAAGTGATGGCGATGCCGGAGGATCAGTTTCAGCGGGAGGTCGCCTCGCGCGAGGCGGAGTTGAAGGGCACCAGGAGTGCCGATGCTTACCCGTTTCTGTATGCAAGCGGTGAGGTATCGGGCGCGGCAACGCGATATTTCATTCATCGGGGTGATGTTCTTGCCGATCCAAGTAGACGAGTTATCGAGGCTTACAAGTGGGATCGGGGTTTCCAGATCAAGATGCAGACAAAAGGGTGGGATTACACCAACCCGGATCAGACCAATGACTCGCTTGTCGAGCTCATCACTCCCAAGAACATCGTTCCGGAACTGCGAGCCCGCATATTCGACCTGCTGAAGCGCGTGCGTGGCCGCCCGGAAAGCGAGATTCCGTCCGAACCCGGGGTGTGCTTTTTTGGCGGGTTCCTGCCGGGCAAGGCTGGTGCCACGGAAAACCTTTGGACCCAATTCGTGCTGCATGACAAGATCGACGTGCGCATCGTTTTTGAGACAGATTCCGATATTCGAGAGCAAACCACGCTGCTGCAACGTGGTGACAGCATTAACGCTGCCCTCAAGGAAAGAGAGGGGCGCACGATTCGAAAGGGGCCGGTGGACTTGCCTGGCTTGCCGGCAGAGGAATGGCTGATGGCGGGGATAACCACGCGAGGTGTGCCTGGACACCACCTGGCGCTGGAGGCGAACTCCAGGATCGGCAGTGCGCAAACGCCCTTGGTCACCTTGGAACTGGATACGGGCTCGTACAACAAAGTGCTACGCGATCCTATTGAAAAGGCATCGCTGACCGAGGGCGAAGCCGTTGCGTTCTGGGACGTGGTCTCGCGAACCTTGCGCCCGCGTCCAAACGGATTCTGACGGATGGTGTTTCGCATAAGGTCGTTGATTCTTCACTGCTGCCAGTTGATGGCTCTACGGCTATGGTCGGACAAGACATGAGGAGGGTAACCACGGTGGTCATCGCATGTCTCGCGCTATGCCTGACAGCCAGCAATCGGTCCAAGCCATTGACGCAGGAGGAGAACAAAGCCGTGAACGAACTGACAGCCAATCTCGGCCAGCGCTGCGTGGGACGCTACCTGATTGACATGCCGGCCGATGTTTTTGTGTTTGGAAGCATCACGGTGGACAGGGTTCCTCTTGAGGCGACGGCGATGCCGGAGGATCAGTTTCAGCGGGAGGTCGCCTCGCGCGAGGCGGAGCTGAAAGGCACCAGGAGTGCCGATGCTTACCCGTTTCTGTATGCAAGCGGTGAGGTGTCGGGCGCGGCTACGCGATATTTCATTCATCGGGGCGAAGTACATACTGATCCGGGCGGACGGGTCATCGAAGCTTACAAGTGGGACCGAGGCTTCCAGATCAAGATGAGAGTGGAAGGGTGGGATTACACCAACCCGGATCAAACCGATGACTCGCTTGTTCAGAAGATGACCGTCAAGAACAACGTTCCTGCACTGCGCACCCTCGTATTCGACCTGCTGAAGCGCGTGCGCGGCCGCCCGGAAAGTGAGATTCCGTCCGAGCCCGGGGTATGCTTTTTTGGTGGGTTCCTGCCGGGCAAGGCTGGTGCCACGGAAAACCTTTGGACCCAATTCGTGCTGCATGACAAGATCGACGTGAGTGTCGGTCTAGAGACGAATTCCGATATTCGAGAGCAAACCACGCTGCTGCAACGCGGTGACAGCATCAACGCGGCGCTCAAGGAAAGCGAAGGCCATACGATTCGAAAGGGGCAGGTGGACTTGCCTGGCTTGCCGGCAGAGGAATGGCTGATGGCGGGGATGACCACGCGAGATGTACCTGGACACCATCTGGCGCTGGAGGCGAACTCCAGGATCGGCAGTGCGCAAACGCCCTTGATCACCTTGGAACTGGATACGGGTTCTTACAACAACGTACTGCAGGATCGTATTGAGAAGACGGCATCGCTGACCGAGGGCGAAGCCGTTGCGTTCTGGGACGTGATCTCGCGAACCTTGCGCCCGCGTCCAAACGGATTCTGACGGATGGTGTTTCGCATAGGGTCGTTGATTCTTCACTGCTGCCAGTTGATGGCTCTACGCCTATGGTCGGACAAGGCATGAGGAGCGCAACCACGTTGGCCATCGCATGTCTCGCGCTATGCCTGACTGCCAGCAATCCGTCCAAGCCATTGACGCAAGAGGAGAAAAACACCGTGAACGAACTGACCGTCAATCTCGGCCCACGCTGCGTGGGACGCTACCTGATTGACATGCCCGCCGATGTCTTTGTGTTTGGAAACATCACGGTAGACCAGGTTCCTCTTGAGGCGACGGCAATGCCGGAGGATCAGTTTCAGCGGGAGGTCGCCTCGCGCGAAGCGGAGTTGAAGGGCACCAGGAGTGCCGATGCTTACCCGTTTCTGTATGCAAGCGGTGAGGTGTCGGGTGCAGCTACAAGATATTTCATTCATCGGGGCGATGCTCTTGCTCATCCAGCCAGCCGGGTCATCGAAGCTTACAAGTGGGACCGGGGCTTTCAGATCAAGACGAGAACGGAGGGGTGGGATTACACCAACCTGGATCGAACCAATGACTCGCTTGTCGAGCTAATCACTCCCAAGAACATCGTTCCGGAACTGCGCGCCCGCGTATTCGACCTGCTGAAGCGCGTGCGTGGCCGCCCGGAAAGTGAAATTCCGTCCGAACCCGGGGTGTGCTTTTTTGGTGGGTTCCTGCCGGGCAAGGCAGGTGCCACTGAAAAAATCTGGAGCCATTTCGTGCTGCATGACAAGATCGACGTGCGTGTGGTTATGAATACGGATTCCGATATTCAAGAACCAACCACGCTGCTGCAACGCGGCGACAGCATCAACGCGGCGCTCAAGGAAAGAGAGGGCCGCACGATTCGAAAGGGCCCGGTGGACTTGCCTGGATTGCAGGCAGAGGAATGGCTGATGGCAGCGATAACTACGCGCGGTGTGCCTGGACACCATCTGGTGCTGGAGGCGAATTCCAGGATCGGCAGTGCGCAAACGCCCCTGGTCATTTTGAAACTGGATACGGGTTCGCACAACAAAGTGCTACGCGATCCTATCGAAAAGGCATCGCTGACCGAGGGCGAAGCCGTTGCGTTCTGGGACGTGGTCTCGCGAACCTTGCGCCCGCGTCCAAACGGATTCTGACATCCCCCCCAAGCCATTAACTTAACAGGAGAACAGAGCAGTGAACGAATTGAAATCCAATCTCGGTCCGCGCTGCGCGGGGTGCCATGGCTGTTGATTTCTCGCTTTTGCCGAAGGAAGAGCCGGAGCCTGGAGATCCGCCGTCGCTGTTGATCTGGACGATCGTGTTTCTCGTCATGGCGCTGGCGTGCGCAATCGCGATCCTGCTGTCATGGCCGAGAGATCTGCCTACGCATACGTGGAAATTCTGGGCAAGCCTGATCCTTTTCCCGGTGGGGATACCTGCGTGGATAGTACTGCGCCGGTATAGCCATCATGAGGGCCACAGACTTGACGTTCTGATGCGCAACGAAGTGATTCGCAGGTACAACGAGCGTGTCTTTGCCTTGGCGGCGCGTCCCTTGGCCCTGCTCGGTGCGGCCCATCGTTTTTCGTCGGACCAGAGCGAAAATGCAACGCGCACCATACTGTCAGGTAAGGTCACGCTGGAGACCCAAAAGCCGATCGCCAGCGACAGCGGACCCACAAAGGCTCGCTGGCTGGTGGTGCCTGGCGTACCGCTTGGTCCTGGTGGAAAGGAGGCAGACGCTCGCCGTCATCGCGAGGTGACACGATGGTTATATTCGGAACTACTTGCCGATCTTGCCAACCGCATCCAGTCCTTGCCGTCGCGGGTTGATCTTAGCGTTTGTCTATGGGTGTCGGGAGGATTGCTTCGCAAGGATCATGTGGCGCTCTGGCAAGCGTGCTGGCGAGAACATCAGCTTCGAGATATGCGCCTCTCCGAGGAGACTGAACCCGCCGGCCTCGATGTTCTCGACGGTTGGCTTGATCAGCTTGCTGGCGGCGAAGGGCGCGAGGCGAGATTGATTGTCGCCATTCAGCTGTATCCAGTGCTGAGCAAGACGCCGCCCGTCGGTGCGGCGGAAGCGGGAGTTGCGCTTCTTCTTATGCCAGGCGAACAGGCCGGCGGGCTACAAGTGGTGTCAGAGGCAAGCCTGCATCGCCCGGTACGCGGTCCGTTCGACCAGTCGGACGGCGCTTTGTCGCATGCTGTGAAATGGGGCGATATCGCTGCCGCGGAAATTCCCGGCGGCTGGCAGACCGGCCTCGATGCAACGCAGGCCGGTGTGTTGCGCGAGGCCGCCGTGCATCTTGGACTGACTGCGCGGCCAACAGACCTTGACCAGACCGTCGGGCATGCCGGCACTGCCGCACCCTGGCTCGCGATAGCCTGCGCCGCGGGTTCGCTATCCGGTGACGTCCAAAGTCAGATCGTCTTTGCCGGTCAGCCTGGCGGTGTGGATTCCGCAGTCGTGCGCTCGGTAGCGCGCGAAAAGCGGCTGGATTGACCCTACCGTATTCGTCCGAGGTGATGACGGAGTTGCCAAATTGCATCGAACTGGAAAGGGTTGTCGTACCGATGCAGGCCGATAGACGGCAAACGAGGAGTTGGTTTTGACAAAACGTTACGACATCACGAGAGGTGATGCGACGACCTCTGGTGGAACTGTTGAGGGCGGGAGGCGGGATGACAAGGTGGGAGATCGCGAGCAGGCTTATGAGGGCGATCCGGTGTGGTGTCCAGTCTGCAAAACGATGGGACGGATCGTTTGTGCCGGGCCACGCCTGTCAATGACGGGGCCTGACGGGCGACAAGCCGCACTGAGCGATGACCTCTGTGTCTGCCGCTGTGATCCGAGCCCTCGACTGATACCGTCACAGCACGCGTCTTACATGGATGTCTAACAACGCCGTGCGACTGGCGGCCTGGCCCCCTGTGAGGGCATCAAGTATCCCGATTGGGCCCAAAGCATGGGCATGAACGTATCTCCCGAACAATGAAGAAGCTGCAAATCGACCTGACCGCGATACTGGTTCTCGCACTGGTAGTCGCCGGTGCTATTTTGATGTGGGGCGAGTACGCAGGTATCAAAACGCTCGAAGCGCAAGGATTTTGGCTATCGGTGGTCGCTGTTGGCGCCATTGTGCTGGCCATTATGGTGTCGTTGGATCGCCTGGCCCGCTGGTGGGATGCCCTGCGTACCTTGGGCAGGTGGTTGGATTTCCGGAAACCGGAGACGGCTGGTACGACACAGGCGAGCATCCTCGCCATCGGTGACCGGAATCGATCGGAGCCGAGTCTGCTGGGGCCATTTCGCCAGGAGTTGCTGCAGCGACACGGCCTGCGCTGGCGCTACCGCCAGCCCTGGCTGCTGCTCACCGGCGACGACGCCGCCATCGCCCGCCTCCTGCCCGAACTGGCAGAACAAGGCTGGCTGATCACCCCAGACGCGGTGTTGCTATGGAGCAAGGCCAACAAGGAGGGCTGGCCGGACGCCGACTGGCTCAAGCAACTCTACCGACTACGCCGCCGCCGTCCGGTGGACGCGGTGATTCTCACAACGGACAGCGCCGCGGATCTGCAGACGCAGCGCCGCGGCGCCCATCCCCATGGAATGCGCCTGGCGCGCATCGCCGAATTGCTGCGCTGGTCCGCCCCGGTCTACCTGCTGGATGTGGCGGAGGCGAGAACGGTGGGCCACGGCCCCATGCCGGTCATCAGTTGTGAACTGCCGCGCCAGGCGGACGCGGACGCCATCGATGGCGCGCTGCGCACGCTGCGCGACCAACTGGCGCAGCGCGTGGTCGCGCAGCTGATGGCGGGCAACCGCGACCGCTGTATGGGAGAGCTTTCCCAGCGGCTCGATACCCGCGGCAAAGCGCTCGCCGACTGGATCGCCGGATTGGGGATCCGGCAGCGCCGGCGCATCGCCGTGGAGGGCATCGTCTTTGCGCCGTATCCACGGCCTGTCGCCGGCGATGCGAGCGTGCAGAGCAGCATCGACCTGCCGCTCTGGCACTACCTGGGCGAAGCCGCCCGCCGCCAGCCGGGGCAGCGCGTTGGCTGGCACCCGGTCACGGTGGCTTCCATCGTGGGCCTGACGGCCATCGGCTTGTGGAGTGCGGGCATGCTGGTCTCCGGCGTGCTGAACGGGCGGGACATCCACGCCGCCCGGCAATCCGTGAATGACTTTCAGTCGGCCCCCAACCCGGCTGCGCGCCTGCGCGCGCTCCTTGCCTTGCAGCAGCAGATCGAGCGCTACGAGTACCGTACCCAGCATCATGCGCCGCTTGCGACCCGCTTTGGCCTGAATCGCGATCCGGCGGTCCTTGCCGCGCTGTGGAAGCCCTACGCGCAGGCCAGCCGCGAGTTGCTCGTCGCGCCCGTGCAGCGGGATCTGGAGGCGTCGCTGGTGGATCTTGCGCAACTGCGCACCACGGTGCTGGATGAGACGACCAACCGGGTGGCGCTGAGCGGCCATCAGGCGCTCAAGACCTATTTGATGCTGGCCAACCCGGAGCGTGCCGAACCCTCGTTCCTGGCCCCGCAACTGGTGCAGCATTGGTCGACCGACGCCCGGATGACCCCGGGCGAGCGGCAGGACGTCGCCGAGCGCTTGCTCAAGTTCTATGCGGAGCACCTGAATGCGAACCCGGCCAACCCGGCCGGGCGCATCGAGCCGCGGCCCGAACTGGTCGCCGGGGCCCGCCAGACGCTGCTGGCCGTGATCGGCGAGCGCAATGCGGAGGACACCGTCTATCGGGGTGTGATCCAGGCCTTTGGCGAGCACGCTGGCAGCAAGTATCCGGACCAGACCCTGGCGGCGCTGACCGCCGGCACCGATCCCCGGGGGCTGGTGCGCGCCACTGCCATCGTGCCCGGGGTCTTCACCCGCCAGGCCTATGAGGGCTATGTGGCCTCGGCGATCGAACAGGCCGCCAGGCGCACGGAGATCGCCAATGACTGGGTGCTGACCGACGGCAAGCCGCCGTTGCAGACTGAGAGCCGTTCGGCCGAAGCACTGCAGACGGCCCTGACCGAGCAGTACTTCGCCGATTACGCGGAGCATTGGCAGGACTTCATGAACAGCCTGCAATGGGAGCCGGCGCCGACCCTGCCGGCCGCGATCGGGCAGCTCAAGCTGATGGCCGACGCGCGCCAGTCGCCCGTCATCGCGCTGATGAAGTCGCTCGAGTACCAGGGTGGCGCTGGCGCTCGCAAGGACTCGCTGTCCGATACGCTGGTGGCCAAGACGCAGGATCTGCTGGGCAAGAAGCCGGCGGGGCCCGAGGTGGCAAAGCCGGACGCGGCGGGGCCGCTGGGCGCGGCCTTTGGTCCGGTATTGCGGCTGGTGGCGCAGGGCCAGCTTGGCAGCGCCAACGCTGGCACCAACGCTGGCACCAGCGGTGACCTGAGCCTGCAACGGTTCCTCGACCGCGCAACGGCACTGCGCCTGCGCTTGCAGCAGGTCGGCAACAGCGCCGATGCCGATGCGCAGGCCCGCCAGATGGCGCAGGCGCTGTTCCAGGGCAAGGGCTCGGAACTGGCCGATACCCAGGCCTATGCCCAACTGATGGCGGCCAGCCTCGGCAGCCAGTGGGCGGGCATGGGCGAGACGCTGTTTGTGCGGCCCATCGCGCAGGCCACGCAGACGGTGCTGCAACCGGCGCAGGCGAGCCTGAACGACGCGTGGCGGCAAAGCATCGCGATGACGTGGAGCCGCTCCTTTGCCGGACGCTATCCGTTTGCGGACACCGCCAACGATGCCTCGCTGGCTGAGCTGGCGCGCTTCCTGCGCCCGCACAGCGGCTTGATCGGGTCCTTCCTCGGCACGCAGCTGGCGGGCGTGCTCGAGCTGCAGGGCGATCAGTGGCTGCCGGCGGCCACCGGCGGGCAGGCGCAGTCCTTCGATCCGGCCTTCCTCAACGCGATCAATACCTTGCAGCGCATGGCGGCGCACCTGCTGGCGCAGGGCGAGCCGCAGTACCGCTTCGAGTTCAAGCCGATCCCCACCCCGGGCCTGACCGACACGCTGCTGACGCTCGATGGGCAGACGCTGCATTACTACAACCAGCGCGAGACGTGGCAGGCGCTGACGTGGCCGGGCAAGAACCTGCAGGACCCGGGTACCCGGCTGCAATGGCAGACCGAGCGCGCGGGCACCAGCAAGAGCTACGAGTTCGGCGGCCGCTGGGGTCTGGTGCGGATGCTGGAGCGGGCGCACATCGAACCGGTGGATAGCGCGAACTACCAGTTGACGTGGCACGCGAAGCCGGACGCGCTGGATGCGTCGGAAGCGCTGGAAGGGCCAGGCGCGCCGAAGGCCACTGCCGAGCGCCAGGCCGATGCGCACGGCCGGACCTTCGCCGAAGATCCCGACAGCCTGACCGCGCGCAGCGCCCAGGCGCCCGTTGCGGCGGACGTGACCTATCCGGTGCGCTACCTGATGCGTACCGAGGTCGGGCAGGGGCCGCTGGAGATGCTGGCGCTGCGGGGCTTTGTGCTGCCAACGCGGATCTTCGTGGGCCGGGAGCCGCAGGCGGCGGCCCGCTAGCGCCAGATAGGGTCGCCGGGATGATGCGCCGCACGCACGCCCCGGGCTGCCCTGGCAGCCAAGACCTCAATTTGCCGTCAGGCTGGCCGATATCCAGTGGGGGGAGTGGCGAAAAGGTCGCTACGCCTTGCAAGCGCCCGGTCAGGGAACAAACCTGACGGAACACGGCCCGGCACAGGTGTTGGCCGGGCCCGATCCATGGGTGCGCCGTTCGATAGGACACGATCCGGTTTTCCGGCGGTATCTGAGAGGATGAAAGTGGGAGACACGGACGATACCTGCGCAAGACTGGCAGCCGCGCTCGATGGCGGCTTGCTCCGGCCGGCATTCCAGCCATTGATCTGCTTCGAAACCGGCGCCATCGTCGGCTTCGAGGTGCTCGCCCGCTGGACGGACCCTGCAACGGGCCCGGTTTCCCCCGTCACCTTTATATCGATCGCGGAGTCGTGCGGGCTTATCGATCGCCTGACGTCCCATATCGTGCGCACTGCGTGCGGGGAGGCCGTGCGTTGGGGCCAGGGCTTTGTGCTGGCGTTCAACGTGTCTCCGGTGCAGTTGCGCGACAAGGCGGTCGTCGCGCTGATCGCGGACGCCGTCACGCAGACGGGATTCCCGCTGGAGCGCATACAGATCGAAATCACCGAGGGCGCCATGGAGACGGATGTGGAGCTCGCGCGTGCCATCATCGACGATCTGAAGGCGCTCGGCATCGGTATCGCGCTGGACGACTTCGGCACCGGCTATGCCAGCCTGACACGCCTGCATGCCCTGCCATTCGACGAGATCAAGATCGATGCCAGCTTTGTGCGCGGCATGGTCGACGACCAGGAGTGCCGCCGGATCGTGACGGCGATCGTGGGGCTGGGCCACAGCATCGGCATGCGTGTTGTCGCGGAAGGCGTGGAGCGCGAAGAGCATGCCACGATACTGCGCAAGCTGGGATGCGACATCGGCCAGGGATGGCTGTGGGCACGGGCGCTGCAACCGGAGTGGATTCCCGCGCTTATCCAGCGGCTTGGCTTGCGCGCGCCGCAGCCGCGGCCGTTGGACCGTTCGCCGTATCAACGCCTGCATCAGCTTGAGGCGCTCTATGTCGGCGCGCCCGTCGGCCTGTGCTTCCTGGACACGCGCTTGCGGCACGTGCATGTCAACGGGCGCTATGCGGAAATGTTCGGCACCCAGGCGGACGCCCTTGTCGGCGCCCAGCTCTGCGCGGCCTGCATGTCCGAAGCCGGCAGATCGGTCTGCTCGCTGGCGCATGCCGTGCTTGCCGTGGAGACGCGCTCTCCGATGGAGCGCGAGATTACGGCGAACGGCGAGGTCTACCTGGTGGTCGGCCAGCGCGTCAACGATGACATCGGGGACGTGATTGGCGTCTCCCTCGTTGCCATCGGCATTTCGGCGCGCAAACGGGCCGAGCTGGCCTTGCGGGAGAGCGAGGAGCATTTCCGCTGCTCGGTCGAGCTGAGCCCCCATATTGCGTGGGCGGCGGAACCCGATGGCACGCTGTGCTATATCAGCCCGAACTTCCGCGACAGCGCAGGGTGCGCCATGCAGGACCGCATCGACGCCTGGCGTGCCACGGTCCATCCTGACGACCAGTTGCGCATCCGGGCAGAGTGGCTTGCCTGGATCCCGAGCGGCCAGCCATTCGCGACCCGGTTCCGCATCCAGTGGCCGGACGGCAGCTGGCGCCACATGCTGAGCCGTGCCCAGCCGCATATCGATGCGAATGGCGCGATCGATCGCTGGTATGGCGTCGTCAGCGATATCAGCGCGCAAGCCGGCATGAAGCTGCGGATCGCAGATCTTGAGGACCAGGTTCGTGCCCTGATGGCGCCCGTGGCATAACAATCACTCGGGCCGGCTGCCATGGCGGCTGGATAGCATCGCAGCAGCTTCAGATCGGAAACTGCGTCGTCGACAGCACCTGCTTGAGCACCATGAACGAGCGTATCTGGCGGACTCCCGGCAGATACAGCAGTTGCTCCGCATGGAGGCGATTGAAGCTCTCGCTATCCTTGGTGCGCAGCATCATGAAGTAGTCGAACTCGCCCGTCACCACGTGGCACTCCATGCAGCCGGAGACCTGCTGGGCGGCCTTCTCGAACTCGGAGAAGGATTCCGGCGTGGACCGGTCCAGCACCACGCCGATCATCACCAGCATCCCCGCGTCCAGCGCGGCCGGGTTCAGCAGCGCCACGATCCCGCGAATCAGCCCGAGTTCCTTGAGCCGCTCCACGCGCCGCAGGCAGGCTGGCGGGCTCAGGCTGACTTTGGCTGCCAGCGCCACATTCGAGATGGACGCGTCGCGCTGGAGTGCGCGCAGGATGGCTTTATCGGTGCGATCCAATGCCTCGGAATGCGGCACGGGGTGCTCGGTTTTGGTGCGCAATTTTGTTTCGTCCATGATGCTTTGCAAAAAACAAAAGAGTAAAAACAAGTGCCATGAATTTTTTATAGTGCATAAATGGATTGATATTTGCAACCATGTTTCGTGCGTTTTTTTCTAGGATTGAGTCCGTCGCAGCATCAACGAAAGGTGGCGCCACATGCCAGTGTTCTTCGCCAGCCTTGATGCCTGGATCCCCGCTCTTCACCCGAGTCATCCAAGAAACCCAGGAGTTGCCAGCATGAATCTCAAACGCTTTCCCCGCCACCAGCTCACGTTCGGCCCCACGCCCATCCAGCCGCTGAAGCGCCTGAGCGCGCATCTCGGCGGCAAGGTCGACCTCTATGCCAAGCGTGAGGACTGCAACAGCGGCCTGGCGTTTGGCGGCAACAAGACGCGCAAGCTCGAATACATCATTCCGGACGCGCTCGCCCAGGGGTGCGACACGCTCGTGTCCATCGGCGGCATCCAGTCCAACCAGACGCGCCAGGTGGCTGCCGTGGCGGCGCATCTCGGCCTGAAGTGCGTGCTGGTGCAGGAGGACTGGGTGAACTACTCCGATGCCGTCTATGACCGCGTTGGCAATATCCAGATGTCTCGCATCATGGGCGCCGACGTGCGCCTGGTCAGCGATGGCTTCGATATCGGGATCCGCAAGAGCTGGGAAGAGGCCATGCAGAGCGTGCGCCAGGCGGGCGGCAAGCCCTACCCCATCCCGGCGGGGTGTTCCGAGCATCCGCTGGGCGGCCTGGGCTTTGTCGGTTTTGCGGAAGAAGTGCGCGCACAGGAAGCCGAGCTAGGCTTCAAGTTCGACTACGTCGTGGTCTGCTCGGTGACCGGCAGCACGCAGGCTGGCATGGTGGTCGGCTTCGCCGCCGATGGCCGGGCCAACCGTGTGATCGGCATCGACGCATCGGCCAAGCCGGCGCAGACCCGGGCGCAGATCCTGCGCATTGCCCGCAATACCGCGCATCTGGTCGACCTCGGCCGCGATATCACCGACGAAGACGTGGTGCTCGACACGCGCTACGGCGGGCCGGAGTATGGCTTGCCATCCGATGAGACGCTCGAAGCCATCCGGATGAGCGCCAAGCTCGAAGGCATGATGACCGACCCGGTGTACGAAGGGAAATCGATGCAGGGCATGATCGACCTGGTCCGCCGCGGCGAATTTCCGGAAGGCTCCAAGGTGCTCTACGCCCACCTGGGCGGCGCCCCGGCGTTGAGCGCATATAGCTTCCTGTTCCGGAACGGCTGATCCCGCGCGCTTGGTTGCCCCCTGATGCCGGTGGCGCAACGCCGGCATCAGGGCTCGCTTGTTCGGCAAAGCCCCTGTCTCGTTTTGCCCCCCATTGTTTGCTCCACGCTTGCCCCCGTCGCTCAATCACAGGAGTAGCGCATGAACGTCGTTTCACGAAGCGTTTCGATGACGGTGAAGGCGCTGTCGCTGTTGGGCATCGCCATGTGCGCCGCGCATGCGCAGCCCCAGGGATATCCCGCCAGGCCGGTCGTGCTGGTCGTGCCGTTTCCGCCGGGTGGGGCGGTGGACATCATGGGACGATTGGTTGGCAAGAAGCTGGGCGAGCGTCTCGGCCAGCCCGTGGTCATCGAGAACCGCGCGGGCGCCGGCACCATCGTTGGCGCCGGCTACGTGGCAAAGGCCGCGCCTGACGGCTATACGCTGTTCATCAGTTCCGGCTCGACCTTCACGGTCAACCCCGCCATCAACGCCAGCCTGCCCTACGATCCGGTGAAGAGCTTCGAGCCCATCGGCCTGGTCGCGCGCGTGCCCCTGATCCTGCTGGCGAATCGCGATGTCCCGGTGGACAACCTCAAGCAGATGATGGCGGCGGTGAAGGCCGCGCCGGGCAAATACGCCTATGGCTCGTTCGGCAATGGCACCACCGGCCACTTCGCGGGCGAGATGATCCTGGGCGCTACCGGCATGCAGCTCCAGCATATTCCCTACAAGGGCAGCGCCCCGGCCATTGCCGACCTGATCGGCGGGCAGATTCCGTTCTCGGTCGACACCATCGCGGCATCCCTGCCGCATATCAAGAGCGGCAAGATCAAGGTGATCGCGGTGGCGGGCGCCAGGCGCGCGACGCTGCTGCCGGAGGTGCCCACCGTCGCGGAATCCGGCTTCCCGGGCTTCGATGCGGATTCATGGGTGGCGATCGCGGCCCCGCGTGGCTTGCCGCCCGATGTCAAGTCACGGCTGGAGAAGGCCCTGGCGCAGACCATGAAGGACCACGAGATCCAGGAAAAACTGGTGGCCAACGGCCTGGAGCCCTCCTATGCAACGCCGGAACAGGTCAGCGCCATGATCGACAAGGACCTGCCGCGCATGCGGGCCATTGCCCAGAAGGCCGGTATCCAGGCAAATTGAGCCGGGCGGTTGCCGGCGGGAGCGTATCAAGATGGCATCTCGTGACCGATTCGGTTCCATCCTGGCGAGCGATCCGGTTGTGCAGGCGGATCCGCAGGAGTTGCAGGAGTGGTGCGACGCGCTCGACGGCGTGTTGTCGGCCTGGGGGCCGGAGCAGGGCAGGGAGCGCGCCTGCGCCATCCTGGATGCGTTGCTGGCGCATGCTGGCAAGCATCGGTTGCGGTGGCGGCCGGCACAGGTAACGCCGTACCTGAACACGATCCCGGTCGAAGCGCAACCGGCCTATCCGGGCGACCTGGCGATGGAGCAGCGCCTGTCGGCAATCCTGCGCTGGAATGCGCTCGCCATGGTGGTGCGCGCCAACCAGGCGCATGGCGAGCTTGGCGGCCACATCGCGAGCTATGCCTCGGCGGCGGATTTATTCGAGGTCGGCTACCAGCATTTCTTCCGCGGCCCCGGTGCCGCGCAAGGCGGGGATCTCGTTTTCTTCCAGCCCCATTCGGCGCCTGGCGTCTATGCGCGTGCCTTCCTGGAAGGCCGGCTGGACGAAGCATCGCTTTGCCATTACCGGCAAGAGATCGTTGCCGAAGGCAAGGGGATTCGCGGCCTGAGTTCTTACCCGCATCCCTACCTGATGCCGGATTTCTGGCAGTTCCCCACCGGCTCGATGGGCATCGGCCCGCTCAACGCCATCTACCAGGCGCGTTTCATGCGCTACCTGGAAAACCGGGGCTTGAAAGCGACCAGCGAGCGCAGGGTCTGGGGCTTCTTCGGCGATGGCGAGATGGACGAGCCGGAGTCGATCGCCGCGCTCACGCTGGCCGCCCGGGAAAAGCTGGATAACTGCACGTTCGTCATCAACTGCAATCTCCAGCGCCTGGACGGGCCGGTGCGCGGCAACGGGCGCATTGTCGATGAGCTCGAGGCCTTGTTCGCGGGGGCGGGATGGCATGTCGTCAAGTGCTTGTGGGGATCGGAGTGGGACGCGCTGCTGGCACGTGACCACGATCACGCCATCAGCCGCGCGTTCGCGCAGACCGTGGATGGCGAGTTCCAGACGCTCTCGGCCAATGACGGCGCGTTCAACCGCGAGAACTTCTTCAGCAAGACGCCGGCGCTGCGCTCGCTGGTGGCGCATCTCTCCAACGACGAGATCGACCGCCTGCGCCGGGGCGGGCACGATCCGGCGAAGATCTACGCGGCATTTGCCGAAGCCGCCAGGGGCAATGGGCGCCCCTGCGTGGTGCTGGCCAAGACCATGAAAGGCTACGGCATGGGCGCCATCGCGCAAGGCCGGATGACCACGCACCAGCAAAAGAAACTCGGCCCGATTGATCTGCTCGCGTTCAGGGACCGCTTCCAGCTGCCGCTGACCGATGAACAGGTGGCCCAGGCCGCGTTCTACCGCCCGGCGCAGGACAGCCCCGAGATTCGCTACCTGCAAGCCAGGCGCGCCGCCCTCGGCGGCTATCTGCCTGCGCGCCATCCCGGCGCCGAATCGTTGCCCGTGCCAGGGCTGGACAAGACCGCCGCGTTCGCCCTGCATGCCGATGGCAAGGCCATGAGCTCCACCATGGCCCTGGTGCGGTACCTGGGCGCCTTGCTCAAGGATCCCGTGCTGGGCCCGCGGATCGTCCCGATCGTCGCCGACGAAGCGCGGACGTTCGGCATGGCGAACCTGTTCCGCCAGGTCGGCATCTACGCGCCGTTCGGCCAGCTTTACCAGCCGGAGGATTCGGCTTCAATGCTGTCGTACCGGGAAGTCAAGGATGGCCAGATCCTGGAGGAGGGCATCACGGAAGCCGGCGCGCTGTCCTCGTGGACCGCGGCGGCCACCAGTTACGCCACGCACGGCACCACCATGCTGCCGTTCTATATCTACTACAGCATGTTCGGCTTCCAGCGCGTGGGCGATTTGATCTGGGCCGCGGCCGACCAGCGCGCACGCGGGTTCCTGATCGGCGCCACTTCGGGGCGAACCACCCTCGGGGGCGAGGGGCTGCAGCACCAGGACGGCACAAGCCACCTGGCGGCTTCGACCATTCCCAACTGCCGCGCCTACGATCCGGCCTTCGCGGGGGAGCTGGCAGTCATCGTCGACCACGGCATGCGGCGCATGGTCAGCGAACAGGCCGACGAGTTCTACTACGTCACCGTCACCAATGAAAGCGTCGAGAATCCGAGCCTGCCGGCCGAAGCGCACGAAGGCGTGGTGCGCGGCATGTACCTGCTGCGCCGTGGCGCGGCGTTCGAGCACCGCGTGCAGCTGTTCGGCAGCGGCGCCATCATGGGCGAAGTCCTGAAGGCAGCGCGCCAGCTCGAGCAGGTGCATGGCATTGCCGCCGATGTCTGGAGCGTGACCAGCTACATCGAGCTGGCGCGTGAAGGGGTGGAGCGCGAACGCCTGTGGCGCCATGGCGAGGTTCCGGCCATCGATAGCTGGTTCGGGCGGCAGCTCGGGGCGGGCAGCGGCCCGATTGTCGCGGCCACCGACTATGTGCGCGCGCTGCCGGAGTTGGTGCGCGCCTTTGTCCCGCCGGGGCGGCGCTATGTGACGCTGGGCACCGACGGCTTCGGGCGCAGCGATTCGCGGGCTGCGCTGCGGCGCTATTTCGAGGTCGATGCCGCGGCCATCGTCCAGGCCAGCCTGGCGGCGATGGCGGAGATCGTGGCCGATGAGATGGCTTGCGAAAGACGGCACCTTGCCGAGGTGATTTCCCTGGCGTCGATCTAGCTGGCGGCCGGTTGCCGGCACGCATGCCGGCAACCCTCATCACACCCCATCAAGCCCCATCAGGCCCCATCAGGCCCCATCAAGCCGCGGTCAGCTGGCGCAGCGCTTCCAGCAGCTTGACCGCGGGGCCGGGCAGGATGCCCTGGCGCCGCCGGAAGGCCGTCAGCGTACGCGTGCCGACCCCGCCGGGAATGTCCAGAATATCGATCACGCCGGCCTTGCGCTCGGCCTCGACCATCGGCTCGGCCATCCAGCTCAGAAAGCCGGATTGCGCGACCAGGCTCTTCAGCGCGGTCACCGAACGCGTCTCCACGACGATGTTCGGCAGGCCCAGCCCCTGCGCCGCAAACACCTGCCGCATGTGCTCGAACGGCCCGGTGCCCCGGGGCGGGATGGCCCATTGCTGCTCAAGGGTATCGGCCAGGGTCAGTGCCGGCTTGCGCCGCAGCGGGTGGCCCGGCGCTGCCACCACGTAGCTGCGGTCCTCCCACCGGCAGTCGGCAATGGCCACGATCTCGTCGGTGTCCGGCGCGCAGATGCTGAGCGCCAGGTCGATCTCATGCCGGATCAGGCTTTGCGCCAGCCGGTCCCACACGCCCTCCGTAATCTCCACGCGCAGGTTCGGCCACGCCTTGGTGACCCGGCCAACCGCCAGCGGCAGCACCAAGCTGGCGATGCTGCCCACCGCGCCCACCTTGATGGTGCCCTTGGCCAGGCCGCGCATGGCATCGATCTCTTCGCGCGCGTGCTCGGCCTCGCGCTGCAGCAGCGTGGCATGGGGGAGCAGGGCGCTGCCCACCGCGGTGAGCTGCATGCCCTTGGTGTGCCGCTCGAACAGCGGTGCGCCAAGCTCGTCCTCCAGCCGCTTGATGGTGCGGCTTAGTGCGGGCTGGGTCACGTGCAGCACGTCGGCGGCCCGGCCCAGGCTGCCGCTGGCGACGATGGTGGTGAAGGCCTTGAGCTGGCGCAGATCAAAAGTCATGCGCAAAAGTAATGCCTTTTGCCCGAGAAGGCAATATTCAATTAAGGGGTGGGCTCGCATACTTTGCGCACCAAGCACGCGCTGGCCTTGGGCCAGGCGTTCCACCGAATACATCGACGGGAGAGATTTGCATGACCGGTAGCACGACAACCGTGGCGGGCGCCGCGCGCAACGCAACCAGCACCGTGCGCGACGCCGTGATCGACCTGCTGCGCCAGCTTGGCATCACTTCGGTGTTTGCCAATCCCGGCTCGACCGAGTTGCCGATGTTCCGGGATTTCCCCGCTGACTTCCGCTATGTGCTCGGGCTGCAGGAGGCGGTGGTGGTGGGCATGGCCGATGGTTTTGCGCAGGCCAGCCGCAATGCATCGCTGGTCAACCTGCATTCGGCCGCTGGCGTGGGCAACGCCATGGGCAATATCTTCACCGCATTCAAGAACCGCACGCCGATGATCGTCACGGCGGGCCAGCAGGCGCGCTCGATCCTGCCGTTCGATCCCTTCCTGTCGTCTACCCAGGCCACCGAGCTGGCCAAGCCCTACGTCAAGTGGAGCATCGAGCCGGCGCGCGCCGCGGATGTGCCGCTGGCCATCGCACGCGCCTATTACGTGGCGATGCAGGAGCCGCGTGGCCCCGTGCTGGTCTCGATCCCGGTGGACGACTGGGACCAGCCGGCCGAACGGGTGGCCGCGCGTACCGTCAGCACCGAGGTGCGGCCCGATCCGGTGGCGATCGGGCGCGTTGGCGCCGCGCTCGATGCCTGCGAGCGGCCTGCCTTTGTCATCGGCGGCGCGGTCGATCGCGCCGGTGCGTGGGTCGACGTTGTGCGCCTGGCCGAGACGCACAATGCGCGCGTTTATGTGGCGCCCATGTCTGGTCGCTGCGGCTTCCCGGAAGACCATCGCCTGTTCGCCGGTTTTCTGCCCGCCATGCGCGAGAAGATCGTCGGCCTGCTGGGCGGGCACGACCTGATCCTGGTGCTGGGCGCGCCGGCCTTTACCTATCATGTGGAAGGCGCAGGCCCCCACGTGCCGCAGGGTGCCACGCTGTATCAGCTGATCGACGATCCCGCCATCGCCGCCTGGACGCCGGTGGGCGCATCGGTGGTGGGCAATATCCGGCTCGGCGTGCTTGACCTGCTGGCGCGGCCCGCGCCCAGGGCGCGCCCGCTGCCTGCTCCGCGCCAGCCGCGTGCGCGTGCCGAACCGACGCCGCTGATGTCCACCGCCTATGTGCTCCAGACCCTGGCCGAGGTGCGCGACGCCGCCGACATCGTGGTGGAAGAAGCGCCCAGCGCGCGTCCCGTCATGCAGGGCTACCTGCCGTTCACGCAAAGCGGCACCTTCTACACCATGGATAGCGGCGGCCTGGGCTACGGCATGCCCGCTGCCGTTGGCGTGGCGCTGGCGCGGCCGGGGGCACGCGTCATCGCGCTGATCGGCGACGGCTCCAGCATGTACTCGGTCCAGGCCATCTGGAGCGCGGTCCAGCTCAAGCTGCCGATCACCTTCGTGATCCTCAACAACGCGCGCTACGCCGCGCTGCAGGACTTCGCGCCGGAGTTTGGCTTTGCCCCGGCCGATCCGGTGCAGGGCACGGACCTGCCAGGGATCGATTTCGTGGCGCTGGCGCAAGGCATGGGCTGTGAAGGCGTGCGCGTGCGGGACGCTGCAAGGCTGCGCGATGCGTTAGCCGATGGGTTGCGCTCGCAGGTACCGACGCTGGTCGAAGTCGAGGTCGCCTGAGCCGCAGGCAAGCAAACCGCAGGCAAGCAAACCGCAGGCAAGCAAAACAAAGGAGACAAGAATGCAGAAGATTTCGATGCTGATCGACGGCGAACAACGCCAGGCCGGCAACGGCGCCACCTTCGAGCGCCGCAATCCCCTGGACGGCGAGGTAGCCACGCTTGCCCCGGCCGCGACAGTCGCCGATGCGCTGTCTGCGGTGGACGCCGCCGCGGCGGCCTTCGACGCCTGGGCCGCCATCGGCCCGAGCGAGCGCCGCGCGTTGCTGACCAAGGCCGCGCATGCGCTGGAAGCCCGCAGCGAAGCCTTTGCTGCCGCGATGGCCACCGAGACCGGCGCCTCCGCCATGTGGGCCGGCTTCAACGTGCACTTGGCCGCGGCCGGCCTGCTTGAAGCGGCCTGCCTGACCACGCAGATCCATGGCGAGGTCATTCCGTCGGACGTGCCGGGCAGCCTGGCCATGGGCGTGCGCCAGCCGGCCGGTGTGGTCCTCGGCATGGCGCCCTGGAACGCCCCGGTCATCCTGGCCGTGCGCGCCATCGCCTTGCCGCTGGCCTGCGGCAATACCGTCGTGCTGAAGGGTTCGGAGATCTGTCCGGCCACGCACGGCTTGATCATCGAAGCCATGCAGGAGGCCGGCCTGCCCAGGGGCGTGGTGAATTTCGTCACCAATGCGCCGGCCGATGCGGGCGAACTGGTGGAAGCCATGATCGCCCATCCGGCGATACGGCGCGTGAACTTCACCGGGTCCACGCGCGTGGGCAAGGTCATCGCCGCTAGCTGTGCCAGGCATTTGAAGCCGGTGGTGCTCGAGCTCGGCGGCAAGGCGCCGTTGCTGGTGCTGGACGATGCCGATATCGATGCCGCCGTCGCCGGCGCCGCCTTTGGCGCGTTTGCCAATTCCGGCCAGATCTGCATGTCGACCGAGCGCATCATCGTCGACAACAAGATCGCCGATGCCTTTGTCGCGCAATTGGCGGCCAAGGCCCGCGCGCTGCCGCTGGGCGATCCGCGCAAGGGGCCGGTGGTGCTGGGCTCCGTGGTCGACATGAGCACGGTTGCGCGCTGCAACTCGCTGATCGACGATGCCTTGGCCAAGGGCGCGACGCTGTTGTGCGGCGGCAAGGCGGACAGCACCCTGATGCCGGCCACGCTGCTCGATCACGTCACGCCGCGGATGCGGATCTACGCGGAAGAGTCGTTCGGTCCGGTCAAGCCCATCGTGCGCGTCAGCGGCGAGGCCGAGGCCATCGCCTGCGCCAACGACAACGAGTACGGGCTGTCGTCGGCCGTATTCAGCCGCGACGTGGCGCGGGCCATGAACGTGGCCAGGCGCATTCAATCCGGCATCTGCCATATCAATGGCCCGACGGTGCACGACGAGGCGCAGATGCCCTTTGGCGGCGTGAAGAGCAGCGGCTTTGGCCACTTTGGCGGGCAGGCCGGCATTGCCGAGTTCACTGACCTGCGCTGGGTCACCGTGCAGACGACGCCGCGCCACTACCCGTTCTAGGCCGCAGGCGGCCGGGTTGCCGCCACGCCCAGACAACACCATTCAACCAGCGCCGGATCGCGGCGACGCCTATGAACAGAATTGCAATTCTCGGGGCCGGGGCCATGGGCTCGCTGTTTGGCGCACGCCTTGCCCAAGCGGGCCATATCGTCACCCTGATCGATATCAACGACGCGCATCTCGACGCGATCCGCCGCTTCGGCCTGCGCCTGCAGACAGATGAGGCGGACCGGCGGATCCAAGGCATGCGGGCGGTGCGCCCGGAACAGGCGGATGCCATCCCCGATCTGCTGATCGTCTTCACCAAATCCATGCACACGCGCGCCGCGATGACGGGCGTGCGCCACCTGCTGGGGCCGGACACGGTTGTGCTGACATTGCAGAACGGCCTGGGCAGCGTCGATGCGATTTCCGGATTCGTGCCGGCGCAGCGGCTCCTGATTGGCGTCACCACTTGGCCGGCCGACCTGGCTGGCCCCGGGCACGTGCATTCGCACGGCGAGGGCGGGATCCGGATGATGAGCGCCGATGGCATGGACCGGCCCGCCGTGGCAGAGACGGTAGCGGCGCTGGAGCGCGCCGGGCTGCACTGCCGCGCCGATGCGGATGTGTGGGCCGCGATCTGGGAGAAGGTGGCATTCAACGCCGCGCTGAATCCCCTGTGCGCGGTCACTGGCAGCACCGTGGACCAGCTGGGCAACATCCCGGATGGCACGGCGCTCGCCTTGTCCGTGGTGGCAGAGGTGCTGGCCGTGGCCAGGAGTCAGGGCGTGGCTGTCGATGCGGACAAGGTCGGGGCCAACGTGTTGCACGCCATCGGCCATCACATCGGCCACAAGCCTTCCATGCTGCAGGACATCGTTGCCGCCCGGCGCACCGAGATCGATGCGATCAACGGCGCCGTGGTGGCCGCGGCGCGGCGCCACGGGGTGCCGGTGCCGTGCACGGAGAGCCTGCTGCAACTCGTCCGGCTGATCGAAGCCCGGGCGGCAAACGGCGGGCAGGGCGCCAGCCCGCTGCGCTAGCACTGAGCCACGGCACGCCGTGGCCCCAAGACGCAAGACGCAAGACGCAAGACGCAAGACGCAAGACGCAAGACGCAAGACAAAAAAGCGCTGGCCCCGGCCAAAGCGCCCATCGACAGGAGACACGCATGAATACGTATCTGTTCCGCGCCATTGCCGCGGGCCGCATTTCAACCGCGCGGCGCAAGCGCCGTCTGGCCATGATCCCGGCCGGCGCGGTGCAAGCGCCCGGCGCGCATCGCCATGGAGCGCAAGCATGAGCGCGAACCTGCGGCAAGCCGGCACGCCCGTCGACGTGGGCAGCGTGCTCGATGACGGCCCCTACACGACCATGCAGAAGATCGTCGTGATGCTGGCGGCGCTGTCCATCGTGATGGACGGCTTCGATGGCCAGTTGATCGGCTTCGCGATCCCCGTGCTGATCAAGGAGTGGGGCATCACCCGCAGCGCCTTCGCGCCCGCGGTGGCGGCCGGGCTGGTGGGCATGGGCATCGGCAGCGCGTGCGCGGGCCTGTTGGCGGACCGCTTCGGGCGCCGGTGGGCCGTGATCGGCAGCGTCTTCCTGTTCGGCGCGGCCACCTGCGCCATCGGCTTCGCCCCGGACACGACGACGATCGCCATGCTGCGCCTGATCGCCGGGCTTGGCATCGGCGGCGCTTTGCCAAGCTCCACCACCATGACGGCCGAGTTCACCCCGGCACGCAGCCGCACGCTGGCGGTGACGGCCACGATCGTCTGCGTGCCGCTGGGCGGCATGCTGGCCGGCCTGTTTGCCAGCGTGGTCCTGCCGGCCTATGGCTGGCGCGGCTTGTTCTTTATCGGCGGCGCCCTGCCGCTGGGACTGGGCGTGCTGCTGATGCTGGTCCTGCCCGAGTCGCCACGCTTCCTGGTGCGCCGAGCGCACCGGTGGGACGAACTGCGCCGGCTGCTCGGCCGCATGTCCAGGCCGCTGCCGGCTGACGCCGTCTTCACCGACCTGGCCGAGCGCGGCGCGGAAAGCCGCAAGGGCTTCGGCGCGCTGTTCGCGCCCGGGCAGGCGCGCGACACGCTGGCGATCTGGTGCGCATTCTTCATGTGCCTGCTGGCCGTCTACAGCGCCTTTAGTTGGCTGCCGACCATGCTGGCGTCGGAGGGGCTGGACGTGGCGGTCGCGGGTTCCGGCCTGACCGCCTACAACCTCGGCGGTGTCATCGGCGCGCTGTGCTGCGCGGTTGCCATCGCGCGTTTCGGCTCGCGCTGGCCGCTGGCGATCTGTTGCGCCGGCGGGGCGGCTAGCGCGCTGTTGCTGCAAGGCGTGGATGTTCGCCACAGTACGGGGTTGCTGATCGTTGGCCTGGGCGTGCACGGCATGTTCGTCAATGCGGTGCAGTCGACCATGTACGCGCTGTGTGCCTTCGTGTACCCCACGGCAGTGCGGGCCACCGGCACGGCATCGGCGCTGGCCTTTGGCCGCCTCGGGGCCATCCTCAGCGCTTTCGCGGGCGCGGCGGTGATCACCGCGGGCGGCGCGTCGTCCTACCTCGGCATGCTCGGCGCGGCGATGGCCGCCGTGCTGGTGGCGCTGCTTGCGGTCAAGGGGCATATCCCGAAGCTGGCGCGCGCGCCGGCCAGCGGTGACGCGGTCCTTGCACGCAGCTGAGGCCAGGGACGGACCCCCCGGAATTCGCTATGATCCTGGGTCGGAACCGTCTTTCGCGCGTCCGGCATCCCCAGGTGCGCCGAGGCAGATAGCCGCGCCCGGCGGCCAGACGGCGCGCACCTATGCCAATGACCCGGATCAACCTCAAAACGCCTGTCGCTTCAGCCCAACCCGAAGCGCAGGCGGCCGCCCTGTTGCAACAATCCGAACGGATCGTCACCGATGCCGATGGCTGCCGCATCGTCTGGCGCCGCTTTGGCGAGGGGCAACCCGTGGTCCTGCTGCACGGCGGGCATGGAAGCTGGCTGCACTGGGTGCGCAATATCGAGGCGCTGGCCGCGCACCGCACGGTGTGGGCGCCGGACATGCCGGGGTTTGGCGAGTCGGACGATATCGCCAGCGATCTCTCGGTGATGACCGGCACGCTTGTCAGGGGCATCAGGCAGTTGCCTGGCTGCGGCAAGGCGCTCAGCCTGGCCGGCTTCTCCTTTGGCGGGCTGGTGGCGGCCAATGTGGCCGCATCGCTCGGCACCGTGCGCCGGCTGGCACTGATGGGCTCAGGCGGCCATGGCGGCATCCGCCGCCAGCAGCGCGCGCTGCTGGACTGGCGCAAGGCCGGGGACGCCGAGGCCTTGGCGGTGGCCATGCGCTACAACCTGGAGGCGTTCATGCTGGCCGACCCGGCCAAGATCGATGCCATGGCCATGTACGCGCACACCGAGTCATGCCGCCTCACGCGCTTTCGCAGCAAGAACATCTCCCGCTCCGGCGACCTGCGCGGCGCGCTGGACCGCTTCGGCGGCGAGGTGCTGCTGGCCTGGGGCGAGCACGACGTCACGGCGGATCCTGTCCCGGCCATCGCGGCAATGACCCAGGACAACCCGCGCCGCGAAGGCCGCGTCATTGCCAGCGCGGGCCACTGGGTCCAGTACGAGGCCCACGAGCCAGTCAACGCACTGCTGGACGGCTGGTTGCCGAAATAGCCGGCGCCGCCGCCGCCGGGTACGTTTTCTGGTAGTGCACCGTGAACGTCCCTAGCGCCGCCAGCGCGGCCTGCGGGTCGTGGCTCGGCTTGACGGCGAAGGCATCGAAGCCGCAGCGCGCCATGTAGTGCACGGTATCGATCATCACGTCGCCCACCGCGCGCAGCTCGCCGCCCCAGCCATATTGCGTGCGCAGCAGCTGCGCCAGCGAATAGCCGCGCCCGTCCGTATAGACCGGGAAGTCGATCGCCAGGTGCGCGATGCCGGTGGCATCGATGGTGGCGGCGCCCGCCTCGAGCAGGTCTTCAGGGTCCGCATCCGGGCCCAGGTACACGGCCACCGGGTGGCGGCGCAGGCGCAGGGCATCGCGTGCTGCCCGCCATGTGGCAAGGGTGACCAGCCAGCCGTTTTCGTCCGGCGGCAGTGCGTGTGCTGCCGATGCCGATGCAGGAACCGGCGCGTTCTGGTCTGGCACGAAGGCGCGCCAGATGTCCGCTTCAAGCTGGCCGTTGCGAATCACATTGTTCAGCGGTGGCATTGATTGGTGATCAGGCACGGGCTTGCTCCGCCTGCTGCCGCCGCGCGACGATCCTCGGGTCCTGGTAGACCGCCTGCTTGAAGGGTTCCGGGCCAACCCGCTCCACCACGTCGATAAACCGCTCCGCCTCGCTGTCGCGCTGGGACAGGTAGGTATCGATCAGCAGCGCCACCACATCCGGGATTTCATCGCGCGCGAACGACGGGCCGATGATGCGGCCGATCGCCGCGCCGCCGCCCTTGTGCTGATCCAGCAGCGAGTGGCCGGCCGCGCCGTTCTGGCGCCCGCCGATGGTCACCTGGTACCACTCCTCGCCGGCCTTGTCCACGCCAAGGATGCCGATGTGGCCCACGTGGTGGTGCCCGCAGGAGTTGATGCAGCCGGAGATGTTCAGGTCCAGCTCGCCGATCTCGAACAGGTAGTCCAGGTCGTCGAAGCGGCGCTGGATGGCCTCGGCCAGCGGAATCGACACCGCGTTGGCCAGCGAGCAGAAATCCCCGCCGGGGCAGGCAATGATATTGGTGAGCAGGCCGATATTGGCGGTGGCCAGGTTCAGCGCGTCCAGCGCCTGCCAGAGCGCAAACAGCGCGCTCCGGCGCACGTCGGCCAGGATCAGGTTCTGCTCGTGCGAGACCCGCAGCTCGCCAAAGCCGAAGCGCTCCGCCAGGTCCGCCACCGCATCCATCTGGTCGGCGGTGATGTCGCCGGGCGGCATGCCGGTGGCCTTCAGCGAGACGGTCACGGCGGCGTAGCCGGGAACGCGATGCGCATGCACATTGCTGCGCAGCCAGCGGGCAAAGCGCGGATGCGCCGCCGCCAGTTCGGGATCCGGGCCGGCCTCGTGCGCCGCCGCGGGATCATGGTCCGGCATGGTGAAGCGGCCCGCCACGCCGGCCACGAAGTCCGCGCTGACCGTGTCCGGGCCGCCGCGGATCCGCTGCCATTGCTCGTCCACCTGTTGCGCGAACACGCCCGGCGTCAGGTCCTTGACCAGGATCTTGATGCGCGCCTTGTACTTGTTGTCGCGCCGGCCGTGCAGGTTGTAGACGCGCAGCGTGGCCTGCAGGTAGGTGAGCAAATCGGACCAGTGCACGAAGGCATTGATCAGCTTGCCGACCATGGGCGTGCGGCCCATGCCGCCGCCCACCCACACGCGAAAGCCAAGCTCGCCATCGCGCTCCACGGCCTGCAGGCCGATATCGTGCACGCCCACCGCTGCGCGGTCCGTGGTGGCGCCGCTCACCGCGATCTTGAACTTGCGCGGCAGGAAGGCAAACTCGGGATGCAGCATCGACCACTGGCGGATGATCTCGCACCACACCAGGGGGTTCACGATCTCATCCGGCGCCAGCCCGGCGAAGTGGTCGGTGGTGGTGTTGCGGATGCAATTGCCGCTGGTCTGGATGGCATGCATCTGCACGGTCGCCAGCTCCGCCAGGATAGCGGGCGCGTCCTCCAGGCGTGGCCAGTTGAACTGCATGTTCTGCCGCGTGCTGAAGTGCCCGTAGCCGCGGTCAAAGCGGCGCGCTATCTCGGCCAGCTTGCGCAGTTGCCGCGACACCAGCATGCCGTAGGGGATCGCCACGCGCAGCATGGGCGCATGCCGCTGGATGTAGAGGCCGTTCTGCAGCCGCAGCACGCGGAACTCGTCCTCGGTGAGCTGGCCGTTGAGAAACCGTTCGGTCTGGCCGCTGAACTGCGCAACGCGCTGGTCGACCAGTTGCTGGTCGACGGTGTCATACACATACATGAAGCACTTCCAGGTGTGCCGTGCGGGGAGGGGGAGTTCGCCCCGCCGGCGAGGGGCTTGTGGGTAGCCATGAGGCTAGCGCCCCTTGCGCGCGCCGAACAGGAGCAGACGGGGCCTGTTCGGGCCGGAGCAGATGCGTTGCCGGTCGCAAAGCCCTGCGCGCCAGCCCGGTTTCCAGCGCCACCGTGTTCCGGTCCGGTCCGCCGTGCTGGTGCCTTGTTGTTTTAAATCGAATGATATACGATGCGTATATCACATATCATTTGTGGGTTCATCATGAGTCGCATCCTGGTCGACCTTGCGGAAGACCAGCTCCAGGAGCTGGCAGCCATTGTCGAGGCAGAAAAGCGCCCTCGGGCGGTAGTCATTCGCGAGGCAATTCAAGCGTACATAGCGCAGCGCAAGCCTGGCCTGGCCTCTGACACCTTCGGGCTTTGGAAGCACCGCGAGGTGGATGGCCTTGCGTATCAGGAAAAGCTGCGGGAGGAGTGGTGAACGCGCTCTTCGACACCAACATCCTGATCGACCACTTGAACGGAATCGAAGAGGCCATGATCGAGATGCGCCGCTACGAGTCAAGGGCGATCAGTGTCATCACCTGGATGGCGGTGATGGCCGGCGCAACAGCTGAAGAAGAGCAGACATTGCGCGCTTGGCTCAATGGGTTCCGGCTGATTGCCGTCGATGATGCGGTTTCCTCCCGCGCAGTCCAGATCCGGAAAACCGCACGCATCAAGCTGCCTGACGCGATAATCTGGGCGTCAGCGCAAGCGCATTCCATGCTGCTGGTCACACGCAATACCAAGGACTTCTCGATCAGCGAGCCTGGTGTGCGGATTCCCTATCAACTCAAGTGAGCGAGAGCCGTGCGCTCACGGCGCAGCGCGAGCGATGGCATCCATCGCAGCCCGGCGCTGCCATGCCAGTCATTTCCCGGCCAAGCCATCCAGCCGCTCCACGGCCTGCACCGCTGCCGCGCGGGCGGCCGGTGACACCGTGAGCATGATGTGGCCGGTGCCGGGCACCAGCGTTACCGGAATATCCGGGCGGCCCGCGTCGGCGAACACTTGTGCAAACCTGGCGGCGACAAACACTTCATCGTCCTGCCCGGCCAATACCGCTGCCGGCTTGTGGATCTCGCGAATATCGCGCTGGTAGTCCTCATCGGGCTGGAAATTCGTCGCCAGCGCATAGGAATAGGTCGGCGTCAGTTCGGCGCGCGGTGCGTCGTTGATGGCAAAGGCCAGTACGGGCAAGTGGTTGAAGGCGGTGATGCCGATCCGGTTCAGCAGCGTGAGCGCGATCACGCGCGGCACGCCGACCGAGACCCAGCCGCCGGCGTCGGGGCGGAACGTGGGCGCGCGGCGGTTCGTATAGGGCGCCATGAACAGGTAGTTGTCAAACAGGGCCTGGCGCGCGCCGCCGGCCACGCGCAGCGCAAAGCCGCCGCCCGATGAAAATCCCACCAGCGTCTTCGGGCCGGCGGGCTGGACGGTGCTCACAAAGTCTTCCAGGTCGTCATCGAGCTGCCCGATGTAGGCAATATCGCCACGCGGGCCGGAGGCCCCGTGGCCGCGCATATCCAGGGCATAGGCCGTGAAGCCGGCCTGCGCGAAGTTTTGTGCAAGCGGATGCATGCTCTGGCTGTTGGCCGAGGAGCCGTGCACCAAGACCACGCTGCCCCGGCTGGGCAGACCGCTGGCGGGGGGATAGCGGCGGTAGGTGAGTTGCGCGCCGTCGCGTGCCGCGTAATGGGCGGGGGCCGGCAGCGCGGAGAAATCCACGTCCTTGAACGGATCGCTGATGCTCAGCATCGGCTTTGGCCGGGTCGGGCCGCCGGCGGCCAGCGCCGCGGCAAGGGCCACGAGCACCACGGCGAGTATGGCGGAGACGGCGAGCGTGGCGGTTCGAAGTTTCACGGTATTCGCTTTGCGCAAGGGTGGAATGGCAGAAGGGACCGCGCTGGCAGGACAGAATCGAAAAGTGCGCTAGTCCAGCCCGGAAGCTAGCACCGAATCCGGCGCCGCGCGACATCCGTTAGTAAAAGGCGTGAATTCTTCCGCCTGCGTCAAGAGTGTTTTCCCATCCCGGCATTTCTTTCCGCCCGGCGGAAGGCTAACGTCCATTGGCGCGTCCGCTGGCTGTGGTTCATGGCTGCGCAAGGCCACAAGCGCCGGGCAAGACACACGACAAGCGGGCATAGAACCTGATCCTTGCGGAGGAAGACAAAGCCATGCCAACGTCATTTTTATACGTGGCCCAGCCCACGCGCGTGCTGTTTGGCGCGGGCACCCTGAGCCAGGTGGGGCCGGAACTGGAGCGGCTGGGCGCCAGGCGGGCGCTGGTGCTGTGCACGCCCAACCAGGCCGAAGACGCAACGCGGCTGTCCGACGCGCTCGGGCCGTTGTCCGCCGGCATCTATCCTGGCGCCGTGATGCACGTGCCGGTGGAATCCGCCCGCGCGGCGATTGCGCACGCGCAGGAAGTGGGCGCGGATTGCATGATCGCCCTTGGCGGCGGGTCGACCACCGGGCTGGGCAAAGCCATCGCGCTGACCTCCGGCCTGCCGATCCTGGCGATTCCCACCACCTACGCCGGGTCCGAGATGACGCCGATCTATGGCCTCACCGACGCCGGCCTGAAGAAAACCGGCCGCGACCCGCGCGTGCTGCCGCGCACCGTGATCTACGATCCCGTGCTGACCGTGGGCCTGCCGGTGGCCTTGAGCGTGACCAGCGGCCTGAACGCCATCGCCCACGCCGCCGAGGGGCTGTACGCCGAGGATGCCAACCCGGTGACGTCGCTGATGGCCGAGGAGGGCATCCGGGCGCTGGCCCGCGGCATTCCCCGCGTGTTCGCTGCGCCCACCGACCTGGATGCCCGCGCCGATTGCCTCTACGGTGCATGGCTGTGCGGCACGGTGCTGGGCAGCGTCGGCATGGCGCTGCACCACAAGCTGTGCCATACGCTGGGCGGCAGTTTCAACCTGCCCCATGCCGAGACGCACACGGCGGTGCTGCCGCACGCCATGGCCTATAACGCCTTGGCCGCGCCCGATGCCATGGCGCGGATCCGCCGGGCCATGGGCGGGGAGGGCATCTCCGCCGCCGCCGCGCTTTACGACCTGGCCGCCCGCCATGGCGCGGCCACGGCGCTGCGCGATATCGGCATGAAGGCCGAGGACCTGGACCGCGCCGCGGATATCGCCTTGGCCAACCCGTACTGGAATCCGCGCCCGATCGAGCGCGCGCCGATTCGCGAATTGCTGCAGGCCGCCTTTGAAGGCGTGCGCCCGGACTGAGCGGGCCAGCAAACACACCACACACGACGCACAACGCATAGCGCATAGCGCACCGGAGACAAACAATGCAGATCGGCTTTATCGGAATTGGCAAGATGGGCTTGCCCATGGGGCGTCACCTGGCCGCGGCCGGGCACGCGGTCGAAGGCTTCGACCTGTCACCCGCCGTGCTGGAAGCCGCGCGCCAGGCCGGGTTGAAGACGGCCGGCTCGCTCGCGCAGGCAACCGCCGGCAAGAACGTTGTGTTCAGCTCGCTGCCGCACGATGCGGCCTTCGAGGCCGTGGGCGCGCAAGTGGCTGAGCTGGCCGCGCCGGGCACGCTGTATATCGATACCAGCACGGTGTCGCCGCAAGCGTCCGCTCGCGTGGCCGCCGTGCTGGCGCAGCGCAACATCCCGTACCTGCGCGTGACGGTATCCGGCAACAACAAGATGGCCGAGGCGGCGCAGCTGACCTCGCTGGTATCCGGCCCGGCGGCCGCCTATGCGGCGGCAAAGCCGCTGCTGGCCGCGCTCGGGCCGGCCCAGTTCTACCTGGGCGAAGCCGAGCAAGCGCGCCTGATGAAGCTGGTGGTGAACCTGATGATCGGCCTGACCTCCGGCATGCTGGCCGAAGCGCTGGCACTCGGCGCCAAGGGTGGCCTCAAGTGGCAGGACATGTGGTCTGTCATCACCGCCAGCGCGGTGGCCGCGCCCATCGTCAAGGCCAAGTCGGCGCAGCTGGTCGAGAACGACTACACGCCCACCTTCACCGTGGACCAGATGCTCAAGGACGTGGGACTGATCCTGGATGCGGGCGCCGACCTGCGCGTGCCGCTGTCGCTCACCGCGCTGCTGGGCCAGATGCTGCAGGGCGCCGCCGCGCAGGGCATGGCCGGCGACGATTACGCCGCGGTGATCAAGTCCACGCGGCTCGCCGCCGGGCTGCCCAGCGTCAATGGCTAGGCAGGGCGCTTAAGCGCACCGTCACGACGTCCACTTGCGCTCGTAGTCCATGCGCTCGAAGTGCGCCACCAGGTAGTCGATGAACAGGCGCACCTTGGCGGCCAGGTAGCGCCGGCTCTGGAAGGCGATGTTGATGGTGAGCCGGGGCAGGTCCCAGTCGTCCAGCACCGGGATCAGCCGGCCCGCCACGATATCGTCGTAGACGATGTACTTGGGCTGCACCAGGATGCCCAGGCCTTCCAGCGCGGCCGCGCGGATCACCTGGCCGTCGTTGGACTCCAGCTTGCTGCGCACCGTGATCGTTTTCTCCTCTGCATTGCGGGTAAAGGCCAGCTCGTGCGGCCGGTTGGCGTACGAGTAGATCAGCATGTGGTGGCGCAGCAGGTCGTCGACGTTGCGCGGCGTGCCCATGCGGTCCAGGTAGCGTGGCGAGGCGGCCAGGATGCGGCGCGTCTCGGCCAGCCGGCGCACGGTCAGGCCGGAGTCCGGCTCGAACTCCCGCGTGCGGATGGCCAGGTCGATGCCACTGTCCATGATGTCGTAGTAGCGGTTGGCCGCAAGGATGTTCACGTCCACCTTGGGATAGAGGCTGGTGAAATCCGGCAGCAGCGGCGCGAGGTGCTTCATGGAAAACGACAGCGATGCGGTGACCGTCAGCGTGCCGCCCGGCTCCAGCACATTGGCGTTGACCGCGGCTTCCGCCTCCTTCATTTCCGTCAGCACGCCCTTGCAGCGCCGGAAAAACTCGTGCCCCACATCGGTCAGGTAAAGACGGCGCGTGTTGCGCTCGATCAGCCGCGCCGATAGCCGCTGCTCCAGCGAGGTGAGGTAGCGGCTTGCCGCCGCGTTGGAAATGTCCAGGCGCTCGGCGGCCTTGCTGATGCTGCCCAGCTCCGCGATCTGGACGAAGAGTTCGAATTCGGTCCAACGGTCCATGCCTTGTCTCCCCGTGTGTCCCTTGGTCCGCCGCGCGAGCCGTTTTGATTCTCTCGCCTGGCGGAAAGAAGATTTCCTTATCCGTCGTTTTTTTCCATTTGCCGGCAGTATAGAGTTTGTTCCAGCGCCTGTCAGGCAGGACAGGATGCCTGCAAAACCCAGAGCGGCGCGCCGGCCACAGGCAGCGCCGCCAGGCAACGGAGACACACCCATGATCCTGGTACGCGGGGCCACTCTGGTCACCATGGAACCCGCCCTCGGCGAGTTCACCGGCGATCTGCTGATCGACGGCGAGCGCATCGCCGCCATCGCACCGCATCTCGAAGCGCACGGCGCCGAGCTGATCGACGCGCGCGGCTTCATCGTCGCCCCAGGCTTTGTCAACGCGCATATGCACACCTGGCAGACCGCGCTGCGCGGCGTTGCCTCGGGCTGGACGCTGACCGAGTATTTCCGGCAGATGCATGCCGGGCTGGCCACGCGCTTCACGCCCGATGACATCGGCATCGCCACGCTCGTCGGCGCCTGGAACCAGCTCGATTGCGGTACCACCACGCTGGTGGACTGGTGCCACAACAATCCCACGCCGGCGCACAGCGATGCCGCGCTGGACGCGCTGGAGCATGCCGGCATCCGCGCCGCGTTCCTGCACGGCTCACCCAAGCCAGACCCCAAGCCCGGCGCGCTGCCGTTCTGGGAAATGCCGCACCCGCGCGGCGAGGTGGAACGCCTGTCCAGGCGGCTGCAAGGCTCATCCCTGCTCAGCCTCGGCCTGGCCATCCTCGGCCCGCATTACTCGACGCTGGAAGTGGCGCTGCACGATTTTGCGCTGGCACGGGAATTTGGCCTGCTGGCCAGCATGCACCAGGGCGGCGGCAGCGCCCGCACGCCGCAGGGGTGGGAGCGGCTGGAGCAGGCCGGGCTGCTTGGCCCCCATATCAACATCGTGCACGGCAACAACCTCACCGACGCGCAGCTGGCGCGCTTCGTCGGGCTGGGCATGAGCTTCTCCGTCACGCCGGAGAACGAACTGACGCAGGGCCATGGCTTCCCCATCACGGGCCGGCTGACGCGCCTGGGCGCCGCGCCGTCGCTCGGCGTGGACCTGGAATCGGGTTTGTCCGGCGAGATGTTCATCGCCGCGCGCATGGCGCTGGGCATCCAGCGCGCGCTGGACCATGCCGGGTACCGCCAGCAGCACGGCGAGATCGCTCCCGCGCACGCGGTGAGCTGCCGCGATGCGCTGGACTGGATCACGCTGGCCGGCGCGCGGATGCTCGGCATGCAAGACCGCATCGGCTCGCTGGCCGTGGGCAAGCAGGCCGACCTGGTGATGATCGACGCCCGCAAGCTCAACATGATGCCGCTGCACGACCCGGTGAGCGCCATCGTGATGCAGGCCAGCCTGGCCAATATCGACAGCGTGTTCGTGGCAGGCAAGGCGCGCAAGCGCCACGGCCGGCTGCTGGTGGACGGGCTGCCGGGCAAGCTTGAAGCGCTGCGCGCGTCGGGCGAACGCCTGGCGGCGGGGCAGTGAGCGCAAGCGATGTCGCGCAGGCAAAAGGAAGGGCGGTGGCAGCGGCAAACACGGTCACTTCGAGTGACCGCCCGCCCTCTCCCCCGGCGCCCACAAGTGGGAGAGGGGAGCCAACCAGCGGCAAGATCAACCACTGTGGTAGCCGTGTTTCCCGCCCGAAGGGGCGGGAAACACCCACGGCGATGCGAAGCGAGCCGTGGAGGTTCACCCAGGCCGTATGGGGCGCCCTGGGGTGTCGCCCCATCCGGCGCGCCTTCTTTGCCTACTTTCTTGGCAAGACAAGAAAGTAGGTCGCCGCCCCGCAGGGGCGGTGAAAATGCAGTTGCCTTTGCCGTCATCAACGTGCCACCAGCGCCAGGAAGCCACCAACGATACCAACGATACCAACGATAAGAAGGAGACCACATGCATCGACAACCCGCCCCGCACGGCATCGGCATCGGCATCGGCGCCGGCAAGATCTTCAGGCTCGCATCATGAACGCAATCACCGAAATCACGCCGCTGTTCGAGATGCGCGGCATCTGCAAGCACTTCCCCGGCGTGAAGGCGCTGGACGATGTGTCGTTCGCCATCTACCCCGGCGAGGTGCATATGCTGCTGGGCGAGAACGGCGCCGGCAAGTCGTCGCTGATGAAGGTGCTGTGCGGCGTCTACGTGGCCGATGCCGGCGAGTTCTATCACGACGGCAGCCCGGTGGCGATCGCCAGCCCGGCCGACACGATGCGCCTTGGTATCGCGGTGATCTTCCAGGAGTTCTCGCTGGTGCCTTACCTGGACATCGCGCAGAACATCTTCCTGGGCCGCGAGCCGCGCGGGCGCATTCCCGGCTCCGTCGATGCCGCCAGGATGCACGCCGAAGCGCGCCGCATCCTGGATATCCTGGGCATGGAGGTGAGCACGCGCACGCCGGTGCATGCGCTGGGCGTGGCCCAGCAGCAGATGGTGGAGATCGCCAAGGCGCTGTCGCAGAACGCGCGCATCCTGGTGCTGGATGAGCCCACCGCGGCGCTATCCGAGCGCGAGACCGAGAAGCTGTTCGCCGTGATCGCGCGGCTCAAGGCCGATGGGGTGTCGATGATCTATATCTCGCACCGCATGGCGGAGGTCTTTGCGCTGGGCGACCGCATCACCATCTTGCGCGACGGCCGCAAGGTAGGCGCCTGCCTGCCCGGCGACGCCACCCCGGACGAACTGGTGGCGCGCATGGTCGGGCGCAAGGTCGACATGAGCTACAGCCGCGAGCGCAGCGCGCAACTGGGCGAAGTGGCGCTGGACGTGCGCAACGTCAGCGCGGACACCGGCATCGCGGATATCAACCTGCAGGTGCGCGCCGGCGAGATCGTGGGCCTGGCCGGGCTGGTGGGCTCGGGCCGCAGCGAGGTGGCGCGCGCCGTGTTTGGCGCGGACCCGATCCAGCAGGGCGAAATCCACATCTTTGGCAAGCGTCTGGCCGGCGGCCCGGACCGCGCCCGTGAGCTGGGTGCCGCGCTGATTCCGGAAAGCCGTAAGTCGGAGGGGCTGGCGCTGATCCGCACGGTGCGCGACAACCTGCTGCTGGCCGGCTTGCGGCGCGCCTTTCCCGCGCGCTGGTATCGCGCAGACAAGGCCGAGGCGCTGGCCGAGCGCGAGATCGCGCGGCTGCGCATAGCCACGCCCGACGGCAACCAGCTGGCGCAGTTCCTCTCCGGCGGCAACCAGCAAAAGATCGTGATCGGCAAATGGCTGGTCGCCGAAGCGAAGCTGTTTATCTTCGACGAGCCCACGCGCGGCATCGACGTCGGCGCCAAGGCCGAGATCTTTGCGCTGATCGACAGCCTGGTGAAGCAGGGCGCCGGTGTGCTGCTGATCAGCTCCGAACTGCCGGAGATCATCAATGTCTGCGACCGCACCTATGTCATGCGCGGCGGGCGCATCGCCGGCGAAGTCGCCCATGGCGAGATGACCGAAGAACGCATTCTGCAACTGGGGATGAACGATGCTTGATACCAACGCACTACCGCGGCCGCTCGGCCTGTCCACCGGCAAGGTGCCCGGATCGGTCTGGGTGCTGCTGCTGCTTTCGCTGGGCTTCAGCGCGACGGGCTCGGGCTTCCTGAGCGTGGAGAACCTGCTGAACATCGGCGCGCAATCCACGATCTTGCTGCTGATCGCCTTGCCGATGACGCTGATCATCATGACCGAAGGGCTTGACCTGTCCATGGGGGCCGTGCTGACGCTGTGCGGCGTGGTGCTGGCGATGGTGATGGTGGCCACGCAATCGCTGCCCCTGGCCTTGGGCGCGGCGCTGCTTACCGGGCTGGCGTTCGGCCTGCTCAATGGTGCGCTGGTGTCGTGGCTGGAGATCCCGCCGTTCGTGGCCACGCTCGGCACGCTGGGCGTCGCGCAGGGGCTGGCGCTGGTGGCCACCGATGGCCAGAGCGTGACCGGTATCGGCGACACGATTCCGCTGATCTACGCCGGGCAACTGCTGGGCGTGCCGCTCCCGATCTGGATCGCGGTGGGGTTCTACGGGCTGTTCCACTGGCTGCTCTACCACACCCGCTTTGGCGCCTATGTGTTCGCGCTGGGCGGCAACCGCGAGGCGCTCAAGTTCTCCGGCGTGCGCATCAATGTCTATCTGATCGCTGTTTATGCGCTGGGCGGGCTGATGGCCGGCGTGGCCGCGCTGCTGCTCACGGCGCGCATGAATGCCGGGCACCCCACGGCGGCCATCGGGCTGGAGTTCGATGCCATCGCCGCGGTGGCGGTGGGCGGCACCACCTTCGACCGCGGCAACGGCTGGCTGCCCGGCACTGTGCTAGGGGTGCTGGCGGTGGGGGTGCTGCGCAACGGGCTCAACCTGGTGGGCGTGCAGTCGTCGGTGCAGGTGGCGGCCATCGGGCTGCTGGTGCTGGTGGTGCTGCTGATCGAATCGTTCAAGGGGAAAGCATGAACACGGCGACTCTGTTCCCGCCACTTTCGGCGGATGCCCGCTCGTTTGCCTACCGGCTGTTTGCGCTGGGCCTGCTGTGCCTGCTGCTGGCGGTGGCGTCCGACGCGTTCCTGACGCTGGGCAACATCCTTAACGTGCTGCGCCAGGCCAGCCTGCTGTTCCTGCTGGCGTCTGGCGTGACGCTGGTGATCCTGACCGGCGGGCTGGACTTGTCGGTGGGCGCCAACGTGGCCATGTCGGCCTGCGTGGCGGCCACCGTGATGAAGGCCACCGGCTCCACCCTGCTCGGCGTGGTTGCAGGGCTGGGCACCGGCGCGCTGATCGGGCTGGCCAACGGCCTGCTGGTGGCCATGCTGCGCATCCCGCCATTCATTGCCACCTACGGCATGTTGTGGGTGCTGCACGGCGTCACCTACTGGTTCATGGCGGGCGAGACCATCCACGGCTTCCCGCCGGCGTTCCGGGCGATCGGCAGCGGCTACCTGTGGGGCGTGCCCATTCCGGTGTACCTGATGCTGGCGTTCCTGGTGGCGGGCACCGCCATGTCGCAGAAGACCACCTATGGCCAGGAGATCTACGCCCTCGGCGCCAATCCCGTCGCGGCCCGGCTCTCCGGCGTGCCGGTCAAGCGGCGGCTGGTGCTGGTGTACCTGGTGAGCGGCGCCATGGCCGGCATCGCCAGCCTGGTGTTCCTGGCGCGGCTCAACTCGGCCGAGGGCGACATCGGCGAGGCGCTGACGCTGCCCGCCATCGCCGCGGTGCTGATCGGCGGCACCTCGCTGTTCGGCGGCGTGGGCCGGGTATCCGGCACGCTGGTCGGCGCCATCATCCTCACGCTGGTGCTCAACGGCATGAACCTGCTCACCGTCAGCGCCAACTGGCAACCGCTGGTGACGGGCGTGATCGTGGTGCTGGCGGTATTCCTGGATACGCTGTCGCGCAAGCGGCTGGGCGTGAGGTCTTAGCTCGACGTCGTCAAACAAGCTCGCAAGCTTTTCATTCAAGACAAAGGAGACAACATGAACGTACGTAACCTGAAGCAACTGGCCGGCTTGCTGGCCCTCGGCATCCTGGCCGCGCCGGCCCACGCGGACGGCGAGCGCATCGCGGTGTTCACCAAGAACCAGACCAACCCATTCTTCCAGGTCGTGCGCCAGGGCGCGGATGCGGCGGCCAAGAGCATGAACGCGCGCGTCACCCACTACATCCCCACCAAGCCGGACAGCATCCCGGAGCAGATGAGCCAGATCGAGGACGTGATCGTCAAGAAGGCCGACGCCATCGTCTTCGTCCCGGTGGACTACAAGGCCATGGGCCCTGGCGTGAAGAAGATCAACGCGGCCAACATCCCGGTGGTCAACGTGACCGACAAGAGCGACGTGGGCAATTTCGTCTCCTTCATCGGCGCCAGCGACTACGACCTGGGGCTGAAGACCGCCACGCACCTGTTCAAGGCCATGGGCGGCAAGGGCAATGTGGTGCTGCTGGAAGGCATCAAGGGCTCGCTGACCAATATCGACCGCGTCAAAGGCATGCACGACGCGCTCAAGGCCTTCCCCGGCATCAAGCTGGTGGCCTCGCAGCCGGCCAACTACCAGCGCCTGCAGGCCCTGCAGGTGATGGAGAACCTGATGCAGTCGTACCCGCAGATCGACGGCATCTTTGCCACCAACGACGCCATGGCCATCGGCGCCATCGAGGCGCTGCAGGGCGCCAACCGCAAGGCGCTGGTGTCCGGCATCAACGGCACGCAGGAGGCCATCGACGCGATCAAGGCCGGCACCATGCTTGCCACGGGTGACTACAATGGATTTGCCCAGGGTTGCCTGGGCATGACCGCCGCCATCCGCAAGCTGCGCGGCATGCCGGTCACGCAGAGCATCGTGCTGCCGGCCACGGTGGTGGACAAGACCAACTACCAGTCGATCGACATCCCGGTGAGCAAGCGTGCCTGCCCGCGTTGGGAAGATGCCGCCAAGGCCTGATCCTGATGTCCGCAAGAACGACCACAATAACGACCACAAGAACGTCCACAAGAACGTCCGCAAGAACGACCACAAGGGAACACGCATCATGCGCAACCTAGACGAAGAGACCATCACCCAGGCCGTGCTGGCGCGGCATGCCGACATGCCCAACGGGCGGATGAAGGAGATCATGACCAGCCTGGTCCAGCATCTCCACGCCTTTGCCCGCGAGGTGCATCTCACCGAGGCGGAATGGGCCGAAGGCATCAAGTTCCTGACCGAAGTCGGCCACACTTGCACCGGCAGCCGGCAGGAGTTCATCCTGCTGTCCGACACGCTTGGCCTGTCCACGCTGGTCACCGCGCAGAACCACAAGAAGCCGCGCGGCTGCACCGAGGCCACGGTGTTCGGGCCGTTCTACGTGGACGACGCGCCAGAGTACGAACTGGGCGCCGACGTAGCCAACGGCATGACCGGCGAGCCGTGCTACGTCAGTGGCAAGGTCAAGAGCGTGACGGGCGAGGTGGTGCCGAACGCGCGGCTGGAAGTCTGGCAGGCGGATTCGGAAGGCTTCTACGATGTGCAGCAGGCGGGGCTCGATGGCCACCAGGGCCGCGGCACGCTGACAGCCGACGAGCGCGGCGGCTTTCACTTCAAGTCGATCGTCGCCGAGTGCTACCCGATTCCGCATGATGGCCCGGTGGGCCGCATGCTCGATGCCATGGGCCGCCATCCGTGGCGTCCGGCGCACCTGCACTTCATGATCTCGGCGCCGGGGTTTGAGACGCTCATCACCCATGTGTTCCGGGAGGGCGGCGAGTACCTGGATTCCGACGCGGTCTTCGGCGTGCGCAGCTCCCTCATCGGGGACTGGGTGCGGCACGAGGCCGGCACCGCCCCGGATGGCACGCCATCGGCCACGCCGTTTTACACGCTGGATTTCGATTTCATTCTCAACCCGGCACCGGCAGCGCCGGCGCCGTCCCGGAGGTAGGCCTCATGCTGTTCGTATTCCATCTTCTCGACAAGCCCGGCACGGGCGAACTGCGCGCCCGCGTGCGCCCGGCGCACAAGGTCTATCTCGGCGCCAAGGCCGACAGCATCGCCTTTGCGGGCCCGCTGCTGGCCGAGGACGGCACCACCATGGCCGGCAGCCTGCTGGTGATCGATTTTCCGTCGCTTGCCGAGGCCAAGGCGTGGCTGGCCGGGGAGCCCTTCACGCAGGCTGGGGTCTATGGGCAGTCGACCGTGCATGGCTTTAGCAACCTGTGGCCGCAGAAGGTCGGTTTCCCGCCGGCCTGACGTTGGCCGCGCGTTGGCTTGACGTGAAGAACATCGGGAACATCAGGAAAATCAGCCAAGATCCGCCAAGATCGGCAAAGGGAGAAATCGTGTCCATCGTCAAACACATCGTGATGTGGAACCTGCGCGGAGAAACCGAAGTCGACAAGCAAGACGCCGTGGCGCGGCTCAAGCTTGCGTTCGAAGGGCTTCGCGGCCGGATCCCCGGAATGCGCCACCTGGAAGTCGGCGTGGACTCTAGCAAGGTCAACTACGCCTGCGACGTGGTCCTGTACTCCGAGTTCGAATCGCAATCGGCGCTGGAGGGGTACGCTACCCACCCGGAGCACCTGCGGGTGAAGGAGGAACTGGGTGACTTGCGCATTGCACGCCACCAGGTGGACTATGAGCCGTCTGCGTGAATGACGCGTGGATGACGCGTGGATGACATAAGGGAGGTAACTGGAGGCGGTCAGGCGTCAGGCGCTGCGCGCCGCCGTCCCCTGGCTAGCCGGCGGAAACACGCACCACGAGCCGTCGCCGTGGCGGAAGAAAAACAGCATGTCGGCCTCGCGTTCCACGCCGACATAAGGCACCCGGCCGGTACACATCCTGCCGAAGCGCGCAACGCGCACCGGCCGGCCTTCGGCAGGGCCAATCCATTTGGCCACGATCGCATGCAGGTTGGTGGTGTCTGATCGCATTTCCGTTCTCCCGGTTCCGTTAGCCGTTAGCCGTTAGCCGCTGGCCGCTGGCCGTTAGCCGCGCTCGGGGCTGGGCCCTTGATTCCATGCTAGGAGGGAGCGGGCCGGGGCGAAGTCGGAAAGACGGTAAATGCGCATCGGCGGACGAGGAATCCGGCGTCAGCAAGTGGCTTACAAATTGGCTCACAAACAGGGGTGCTGCGGCGGCACAGGGCTGCCCGGCCTCGCCAGGAAGCCGGTGCGCGCCTTGGTCCGCCCTTGGTGCGCTTCAGTCTCGATCTCGGCCAGCGCTGCGTGACATCAGCAGGCCCAGGATGATGCCAACGCCAACCGCCATGCCCATGGACCGCAGCGGCTGCGCCTTGACATAAGCCGCGGTGTCCTCCGCGCGCTGCGTGATCTGCTGGCGCACGTTGTCCGAGATGCCTTTGGCCGCCTCCTTGGTCGTGGCCATCTTGTGCAGGAAGTCCTGTTTGGCCTCTTCCATCGCGGTGGCCGACAGGGACGGCAGGCGGGCGATCAGGTCGTCCAGCTCGCGCTTGAGGCCGGAAGCTTCGTCCCGCGCGACAGCGCCGATCTGCCGGCCGGCGGATCTGGTGGCATCCAGCACGTTCGAGGTAGCCGTGCCAACCTTGCCGGCGATACGCGAGGCCTCGTCCTGCGCCGACGATTGTCCATTGCCAACGGTTTCCATGTGGGTTCTCCTGAAGAGTGTTTGGGGGCAGGGTCCAGGCGCAGCTTTCGTGCCATGTGGCAACGCACGCTCGTTGCGGCAACAGGGCGGGTCGGCACGGGTCGGAAAGGAAAGAAAGTTACCGGCTTTTGTAATTCTTCCCGTGATCCCGAAGCCCATGCCGCGGCGCCGCCTGCCCCAACGGCCTGGCATGTTCGTTGCGCGCTCTCTGGCACCACCCTTTTTCAGGAGACGAACATGGGACAACTCAATCCCGGCATGCCTGCCGGCAGCAGGGGCGCGGCCATTGTCGGCCGCGGTGTGGGCGATGGCCCGGGCCCCGATGTCATGGGCGCATCGACGCTCGAGGGCGACAAGGTCTATTCCTCGGACGGCGAACATGTCGGCAAGATCTCTGAGATCATGCTCGACGTGCGCGGTGGCCGCATTGCGTACGCGGTGCTTACCAGCGGGGGCTTCCTCGGCATGGGCGACACGCTGCACGCCATTCCCTGGGGCGCGCTCACCCTGGACACCGACGAAAAGTGCTTCCGCATCGGCGTGACCGCGCAACGCATCAAGGATGCCCCGGGTTTCGACAAGGACAGCTGGCCGGCCATGGCGGATCCTCAATGGGGCACCACGCTGCATGAGTACTATGGCCGCAACCCCTACTGGATCGGGGATGGCGGGCCGCTTTGAGCCAGGTTGCGCGCTGAAATGACCTGCGTAGTTACCTCGTAGTTACCTCGTGGTTACCTGTTAGTGCGGGCTGTCCCACCGGTGTGGGGCAGCCTTGCCGTGTCCATGCGAAAATCTACCCCGGCCTGCGGAAATACCGGCAGGCCCACGGGATGAACGCCGCTGCCCTGGACGTTCAAGACGATAAATTCGCGCGCGAAGGCGGTCCCCCGGACCTGTTGATCGCGACGCCAAATGGAGACAGGACCTTCCTATGGGCATCACAGAATTTCTGACGCAGCCGATCGGCAACCTCGCGGACTGCGTCCGCCTGCACGCCGCAGAGCGGCCCGGGCATGTCGCGGTCGTCGACAGCCGGGGCTCGCTTACCTATGCCGAGTTCGACGCACTGGCCGACCGCGTCGCCACCGCTTTGCAACGCGACGGCCTGGAGCCCGGCGCCTCGCTTGCCATCTGCGCGGCAGCGTCCATCGAATACGCCGCCATCCTGATCGGCGGCCTGCGCGCCGGCGTTGCCCTGGTGCCGCTCGCCCCGTCCTCCACGCCGGCAAGCCTGGCCGGCATGGTCGAAGACTCCGACGCCCGGGTGTTCTTTGTCGACGCGGACGTCCTGCGCGAGATCGAGCCGGTGAAGGATCGTATCCAGGCCCGCCTTATCGGGCTGGCCGACGCCCCCGCCGGGCTCGCGTTCGAAGCCTGGCTGGCCCCGCACGGCAGCCGCCCGCAAGCGCATGCCATCGCGCCGCATCAGGTGTTCAACATCATCTACTCCTCGGGCACGACCGGCACGCCCAAGGGCATCGTGCACGCCCACGCCCTGCGCTGGAACCAGATCCGCCGTGTCCAGGAATCCGGCGGCTACGGCCCCGACGCCGTCACGCTGATCTCCACGCCGCTGTACTCCAACACCACGCTGGTGAGCTTCATCCCCACCCTGGCGCTAGGCGGCACCGCCGTGCTGATGCCCAAGTTCGACGCGCAGCGCTATCTGCAACTGGCCGCGCAGCACCGCGTCACGCACAGCATGCTGGTGCCGGTGCAATACCAGCGCCTGATGGCGCGCGCGGACTTCGGTGACTACGACCTGTCGTCGTACCGGATGAAGTTCTCCACCAGCGCGCCGCTTTCCGCCGCGCTCAAGGCCGATATCCTCAAGCGCTGGCCCGGCGGCCTGGTGGAGTACTACGGCATGACCGAAGGCGGCGGCAGCTGCGTGCTGGCCGCGCACGAGTTCCCCAACAAGCTTCACACCGTGGGCAAGCCCATGGAGGGCCATGACATCCGCCTGATCGACGACGACGGCAATGAAGTGCCGGTGGGCGAGATCGGCGAAGTCGTCGGCCATTCCAACGCCATCATGGCCGGCTACCACAAGCAGCCGGAGAAGACGACCGCGGCCGAATGGCGCGACGCCACCGGCAAGCTCTTTATCCGCACCGGGGACGTTGGCCGCTTCGACGAAGACGGCTTCCTCACGCTGATGGACCGCAAGAAGGACATGATCATCAGCGGCGGATTCAACATCTATCCCAGCGATCTCGAAGGGATCCTGCAGCAGCATCCGGAGGTGCTGGATTGCGCGGTGGTTGGCGTGCCCTCGCAGCGCTGGGGCGAAACGCCGGTGGCCTTTGTGGTTCGGCGCGATGGTGCCACGGTGTCTGGTGATGCCTTGATGGCCTGGACCAACGAGCAGGTTGGCAAGACGCAGCGGCTTGCCGTGCTGGAACTGGTGGATGTGCTGCCGCGCAGTGCGATCGGGAAGGTGCTCAAGCGGGAACTGCGGGACGGGTTCCGGCCCGGACGGCCGCTGGACTGAGGCGGGGAGGGCGGGGCGCACGCGCCTGGCTGGCGCGCCTCTGTCGCCAGCGATTGCGTTATTTTTGCCGTGCGCCCGGCCCTTGCCTTCTTGCCTTCCCAGCCTCCGGCCACAACGGCGAGCTCACGGAGAAATCCGCCTCGTCCATCGTGATTGCCTTCAGCGACCGGACCACGGCACGCGTGTCCCCCGTGCGCCACTGGAAATAGTAGGACAGGTTGTGCGGCGCCGGCGTGCTCGTCAGCTCCGCCAGCTTGCCGGCACGCACAAACGGCTCCACGTAGGACTGCGGGAACAGGCTGATCCCCACGCCCGCCATCACCATGGCAATCAGGGCCGACAGGCTGTTGCAAACCAGCGCCCTGGGAATCTCCAGCTTCTGCGCCGCCGCCCATTTCTCGAAGGCCTGCGTCAGGCCCGCTTCCGCGCTAAGCATGATCACCGGATGCTCGGTGAAGTGCCGGGGCGTGAGGACCGTGCCGCCAGCCAGCCGCTGCGGCGCCGCCATCCATTTGTACGCCAGCTCGCCGACCTTCTCCTGCGACAGGTTGGGCGAAGCGCAGGGGCCGGGAATGATCGCGAAATCCAGCTCGCCGCGCTCCAGCTTGCGTTCCAGGTTGCGCGTCAGGTCCACCTGTGGCTCCAGCACCAGGTTCGGGTGCAGTTCGCGCACCCGCGCGACCAGGCTCGGAAACCAGGTGGACGCCACCAGCTCGCTGATGCCGAAGCGGCAGCTCCCGCGCAGCGCGCTTGCCATGTCCAGGTCCGAGCGGATGCGGCTTTCGATGTCGAGGATCTGGGCGGCATGCTCAAGCAGGCGCTCGCCCGCGTCGGTGATCACCGAGCGTTGCCCGGTACGGTCGAACAAGGCCTTTCCCAGATCGTCTTCCAGCTCGGCGATGCGCTTTGACAGCGATGACTGCGTGACATGCAGCCGCGCGGCGGCGACGGAAAAACTGCCGAGTTTTGCGGCCCAGTAGAACGCTTCCAGCTGCTTGAGTGTCATGGCGATGCCTTGGCCCGGCGATGCGTTCGCTGCCCGGCTCGCGTGCGGTCATTCCAGAATCTCACCGGGGGACGTGAGGATTTGTCGCTTTCTTCCCGCGCGGGAGGTACGTATCGTCTGGCCATTGTCAATATCGGCTGGGAGAGGGAAAGATCATGCGGCACGGGCTCAAGGCATGCAAGGCGCATCACGCAATCCACACGCTGGGCGCGTTGCTTCTGTTCGCAACGGGCGTGGCGGCGACGCCGGCCAGGGCGGAATGGCCCAGCGATCATCCCATCCAGGTCTATGTCGGGTTTGCCGCCGGTGGCGGCACCGATACCATGGCGCGCACGATGGCGCCGTTCATCCAGCGCTACCTTGGCGCAAACGCCAGCCTGGTGGTGCAGAACAAGCCCGGCGCCGCTGGCGAGATCGCCAACCTCAACCTGATGCGCTCGGCGCCGGACGGCTACACCGTTGGCGTGGTCAACCTGCCGGCCATGGCGTTTTCGCCGCTGTACCGGAAGACCAGCTTCGATCCGGCCGCGCTGCGGCTGGTCGCCCGGGTGCTGAGCGACCCGACCATCCTGGTCACGCGCAAGGATAGCCCGTACAACAACCTGAAGGACGTGGTGGCGGCGTTGAAGAAGAAGCCGGCGTCGCTGTCTTTCGGTCACAACGGGGTCGGGACGAACGGGCACCTGGCGCTACTGCAATTGCAGAACGTGGCGGGCGTCAAGGTCACCGACATCCCCTATAACGGGACGGCGCAATCCAAGACGGCTTTGTTTGGCGGGCATATCGATCTTGCGGCGGTCACCACGGGCGAGCTGCAGGATGCGAGCAAGGAGGCCGTGCCGCTGAAGATCATCGCGCAGATGGGGGAGAAGCGCGCCGCTTCGCTGCCCGATGTGCCCACGGCCCGGGAGCAAGGCTTTGACGATGTGATGCCGGCCGAGCGGGGGATCGCGGTGCCCGCGGGCGTGCCGCCAGCCATCGTGGAGAAGCTGCGCGCGGCCATCCGGGCGACCCTCAAGGATCCGGAGTACCTGAAGAAGGCCGGCAACGATGCGCCGGTGCTGGCCTACCTGCCGGGAGACGAGTGGGCCCGGGAAATCGCCGCGCGCAAGCCCATGATGCGCAAGCTGGCCGACGGCATGCCCAAGGAGTGACAAGCCCCATGACGTTCCAACCATCCTCGCGATCCTAAGTCCATGCCACGCATTGCCCCGGTTCAAAAGACCGCATCCCTGCGCACCCTGCTGCAACGGGAATCGTTCGTCGTGGCGCCTGCCGTCCACGATATCTTCAGCCTGCGGCTGGTGGAGCAGGCGGGCTACCAGAGCGCCTGCATCAGCGGCGCCATGCTGTCGTACAGCCTGCTGGGCGTGCCGGACATCGGCCTGCTCACGCTGACGGAATGCGTGGAGCACTGCCGGCGGCTGACCCGCGCCTCATCCATTCCCATCACCGCAGATGCGGACGCCGGCTATGGCAACCCGCGCGGTGTCCATTACGCCGTGGAACTGTTCGAGGAAGCTGGCGCGGCCGGCCTGAACATCGAGGACCAGGTGGTGCCAAGGCGCTGGGGCTCGGCGGCGGCCAAGGAGGTGGTGCCGCTTGGCGAGATGCTCGCCAAGATCGACGCCGCGCAGCGCGCCAGGCGCGACAGCAACTTCATGATCATTGCCCGCACGGACGCATTTGCCTGCGAAACCACCGAGCAGGTCATCCTCCGGGCAAGGGCGTACCAGGCGGCGGGCGCCGATATGCTGCTGCCCATTGCACCGCGCACCGAGGACGATATCGCCCGGCTGGTGCGCGCGCTGGATATCCCGGTGACGCTGAGCGCCGGGACCGGGCTGGCGCCAAGCCCGTCGGCCGCGAATGTTGCGCTGGAGCGGCTGCGCGAACTGGGGGTTCGCCGGGTTAGCCTGACCACGTTGCTGCCGGGCGCGGCGGTAGCCGGGATGCGGCGCAGCCTGGACGCCGTGCGGCGCGCGGGCAGCGATGACGGGATGGCGGCAGCGGGGGCGGCGAGCCTTGGGGCGCTGTTTGATGCGGCAGAGCAGATGGCTTTTGAGGATGCCCTGCTGCATTGACTGGAGACTGGAGACTGGCAACTGGCAACTGGCAACTGGCAACTGGCAATAGCGGGTCGATTGGGTTGATTGGGTTGATATGCCCGCCAGGCCGTCTGCCTCCTGAGGCCGGCCTCGCCAACGATCCGGGGCGCCCGCCGAATTGACCGGGTCCGCGACGACGATCGACCCAAGGCGCACACCCGGGGCAATCCACGTTTCTACCAGTCGCCATAGGCCGATACGATGCCACGCAGCAGCGCGTCGCGTTCCGCGCCAAGGTGGGCGCCGCTCGCGTCGCCCGCGGCATCCTTGCCGACAGCGGTATGCACCACCACCAGGTTCAATGCGGGATCGACGAAGATGGCCTGCCCGTAGACACCCAGAAGGGCAAAGCGGCGGTGACTGCTGGGCAGGATCCAGGTCTGCAGGCCATAACCGTAGTAGGTGCTGCCGTGGTACTGCATTTGCCCCGGCCGAAATGCTTCGGGTTGCCGTGTTGCGTCCGTCATCGCGAGCAGGTGGTCACGTGATACCACGGCGGTGCCTCTCACCAGTCCGTCGGCTGCCATCATCAGGCCCAGGCGGGCGTAGTCGTGCAGCGTGGCATTGAAGGCGCCTTGCGCGAACACGTCCTGGTCGGCCGGATTCACCAGCCAGGTCGCCTGCGCTTGGGCGCCGATCGGCTTCCATAGCTTCTCATCGACGTAATCACAGAGCGTGCGGCGCGTGGCGCCGCGCAACACCAGCCCCAGGATTTGAGTCTGAGCCCCGGCATAGTTGAAGCGCTGCCCTTCGGGATCGCTGCGCGCCGTGATCAGCCGGGCGGCCTGAGCAACGCCAACCCGGCGCACGGCATCGTTGAACCGGACCCGGTCGTCGTGCTCCGAGTAGTCCTCGATAAACCGGGCGCCCGAGGACATGCGCATCAGATTCACGATTCGGGTCTGTCCGTACAGCGTGTCCTTGAGTTGGGGCGCGTAGGTCTCGGCAGGGTCATCAAGCGAGCGGATGAAGCCCTCTTCCTGCGCCTTGACGATGGCCAGCGCGGTAATCGTCTTGGCCATCGAGTTGGAGAGCATCCGCATGTCGGCGCCGCGCATGTAGTTGTAGCGCTCCGCGACAATCTCGCCGTCCTTCACGACCAGAAGCCCGGTGGCGCGCTGTCGCTGCATGTAGTCGTCCAGTGTCAGCTTGCTGCCACGAAAGCGGTAACTGAACGGCGTCTCGGTGGCGGCCTTCTTCAGCGCAAGCGGATCGTCTGCCGGAGCGAGCGCACAGGATGGATTGAAGCTGTCCATCGCGCTGAACGAACCGACGAGATAGGGCTCCGTGTAGGCTTGCTTCAGGCTGCGAGCCGGTGGATAGCCCTCGGCCCTGCCCAGGGATGCTTCGTCGGGAGCGGCGGCGCTTGCATTGACGGCGAGCAAGGCAATCAGCGGGAAGCAGAGCAGGCGAGCGATCGTCATCATGGCGGGAGGTCATTGCGATGGCAGCATATTCTCATGCCACCGATGCAGCACGGCGCCGCTGACTATTATCAATTTCCATCGCTCGACGTCCCCACCGCTTCACCCTTGCGCGCATCCGTGGTACTGTATAAACATACAGTGTGCGCCGGCTAACCGGCAAGGAGTAAAGGGTGAAAGTCCCTGACAGCAGAAGATTTAGCGAATCACGCTGTCCCCGAGTCATGCGTTGTGCGCCGCGAGGCGCGCAGCGAAGCGTTGACAGGGGTGCGTATAGGCCAGCCATTGAGCCGCGAAAAATTTATCCAGTCCCGGGTGCCGACGCACTACTGTTTGCGGAAGGCAACACGGACGGGCGCGCTTGCGCGAGCGCCCGGACGACTCAGCCGATGATGTACGGACGAGAGAAGTCGGACTTCCCCATAGTAGCGACGAAGCTGGCGAACAAGTCCGGGCAACCGGAGGCGGAGTCGGTGGAGCCAAGGGGGAAGGCCAAGGGGAACACGGATTGGTTACACACGTCCCGGACGCTGAGCCGGATCAGCGTGTCCCAGAGATTAGTCCGTGTGCGGGAAGCCGCAAGGCAAAGGAAGAAGGAACGGTTCACAGCACTGTTCCACCTGATTGATCTTGAGTTGCTACAGACGTCGTTCTTCTGGCTTAAACGGAAGGCGGCGGCCGGGGTCGATGGGGTGACATGGAGCGACTACGAGCAGGATCTAGAGGAAAACCTGAGCGACCTGCACGGGCGCTTGCACCGCCAAGCCTATCGGGCACAGCCCAGCCGCCGGCAGTACATACCCAAGGCGGATGGAAAGCTGCGCCCTCTGGGCATTGCAGCGCTGGAAGACAAGATTGTCCAGCGTGCAGTGGTGGAAGTGCTCAACGCGGTCTATGAGACGGACTTCCTTGGGTTCTCGTATGGCTTCAGGCCACGGCGCAGTCAACACGATGCGCTGGATGCACTGGCCACCGGGATAGCGCGAACTTATGTGAACTGGATACTGGACGCCGACATCAGTCGATTCTTCGATACCGTCAGCCATGACTGGCTACTGCGGTTTCTGGAGCATCGCATCGGCGACCGGCGCGTGTTACGCCTGATCGGCAAATGGCTGAAAGCTGGCGCGATGGAAGATGGGGTGGTTACGGCCACCGAGGAAGGTACGCCGCAGGGTGCAGTCATCTCGCCCTTGCTGGCCAATATCTACCTGCACTACGTCTTCGACCTCTGGGCGAACCAATGGCGCAAGCGCCATGCGCAGGGGAACGTCGTGATCGTTCGATATGCCGACGACATCGTCGTCGGCTTCGACAAGGCCGATGATGCCAAACGCTTCAGGCGTGCCATGCAGCAACGGCTGGAGCAATTTGCGCTCAGGCTTCACCCGGAGAAAACCCGTTTGATCGAGTTCGGCCGCTTCGCAGCCGCAAATCGAGCCAAGCGGGGACTGGGCAAGCCCGAGACCTTCAACTTCCTCGGATTCACCCACATCAGTGGACGAGCCAAAGATGGCAAGTTCATGCTTAGGCGGCACACCCGGCGCGACCGGATGCAGGCCAAGCTACGGGAAATCAGGGAGGAGTTGAGACGCAGATGGCACCAGTCGATCTCGGAGCAGGGGAAATGGCTAAGGCGGGTGGTGCAAGGCTTCCTCAACTACCATGCTGTGCCGACCAACACGCACGCCATACGTGCATTCCGATTCCTAATTGCAAAGCTCTGGTGGCGCGCGCTGCGGCGCCGCAGCCAGAAGGACAGCACCACATGGAGTCGGATGGCGCGGTTGGTTCGCGATTGGTT
>NZ_LZZU01000064.1:0-102487 GCF_014170355.1 Cupriavidus sp. UME77 | reverse complement strand
GTGGGGCGGCGGGGCATGGGGGGATGATACCGGAGGGATAGAGGCCTGCGCGCTAGGGTCAGGTTTTGCTTTTTAGAGTGGCCGGTTGCGGGGAGATTCCTTGGGCGAACGCGCCGGCCTGGAATTCTGCCGTGCCCGGCCGCGGGCCTTTCCCGCACGGCTTCGCCGTCACCCCCTCAGGTACAATTCTCTCCATCCAGAAGCAACCCGGCCCGGCCGCCCTGGCCTGCCCAATCCTAAATCCCATGCATATTCACATCCTCGGTATCTGCGGCACATTCATGGGCGGCCTAGCCGTGCTTGCCAAGCAGGCTGGCCACCGCGTCACCGGATGCGATGCCAATGTCTACCCGCCGATGAGCACGCAGCTCGAGGCGCAGGGCATTGAACTGATCGAGGGCTTCGATCCCGGCCAGCTGGCGCTGGAGCCGGACCTGTTCGTCATCGGCAATGTGGTGTCGCGCGGCAATCCGCTGATGGAGGCCATTCTCAACCGCAACCTGCCTTATGTCTCCGGCCCGCAGTGGCTCGGGGAGCATGTGCTGCGCGGCAAATGGACGCTGGCGGTGGCGGGCACCCATGGCAAGACCACCACCACCTCCATGCTGGCCTGGATTCTGGAAGATGCCGGCTACCAGCCGGGCTTCCTGGTGGGCGGCGTGCCGCAGAACTTTGGCGTGTCGGCGCGGGTGACCGAGTCCGACTTCTTCGTGATCGAGGCCGATGAGTACGATACGGCGTTCTTCGACAAGCGCAGCAAGTTTGTCCACTACCGTCCGCGCACCGCCATCCTGAACAACCTGGAATACGATCACGCCGACATCTTCCCCGATCTTGCCGCCATCGAGACCCAGTTCCATCATCTGGTGCGCACCGTGCCGGAGCAGGGCCGGCTGATCGTCAACGGCTTTGAGGAAAGCCTGGCGCGCGTGCTGGAGCGGGGCTGCTGGAGCGAGACCGAGCAATTTGGCATCGGCGACTGGCGTGCGGGCGAGCCCGCTGAAGGCGATGCCACCGGCGACAGCACGACCCAGGACAGTTTCGACGTCTGGTTCGGCGACGTGCTGCAAGGCCGGCTCAGCTGGGCCTTGCAAGGCATGCACAACCGGATGAATGCGCTGGCTGCGATTGCGGCTGCCCGCCATGTGGGCGTGCCAGCGGCGCAGGCCATCGATTCCTTGTCGCGCTTCGCGAATGTGAAGCGCCGCATGGAAGTGCGTGGCGTGGTTGATGGCATCACGGTCTATGACGACTTTGCCCACCATCCCACGGCGATCCAGACCACGCTCGACGGCCTGCGCAAGCGGGTTGGCGCGGCGCGCATCCTGGCGGTCCTGGAGCCGCGCTCCAACACCATGAAGCTGGGCGTGATGAAGGCGCAGCTCCCGGCCAGCCTCGAGACGGCCGACCTGGTGTTCGGGTATGGCGCGGCCAGCGGCAAGGACGCCCTGGGCTGGGACCTGGCCGAATCGCTGGCGCCGCTGGGCGAGCGCGCGGCTGCCTTCAGCGACCTTCCCGAACTGGTCCGCGCGGTGCGAGCCGCCGCGCGCCCGGGCGACCATGTGCTGGTCATGAGCAACGGCGGCTTCGGCGGCGTCCACCAGAAGCTGCTGGACGCCTTTGCCGCAGGCGCTTGCGCCTGAGCGGGGCCTGGCATGCTGCTATACCTGCACGGTTTCCGCTCGTCTCCACAGTCCTTCAAGGCGCGCCTGGTCCAGGAGCGCATGCGTGAATGGGGCGTGGGACGCTACTACGCTTGCCCGGTGCTGAATGTGTCGCCGGCCCAGGCCATCGCCCAGGCCGAAGCGGCCATCGCGGCCTCGCAAGCCGGTGGCGCGCAGCCGCTCACCATCATCGGCTCGTCGCTGGGTGGCTTCTATGCGCGCTGGCTGGCCGAGCGCCACGGCTGCCGCGCGGTGCTGCTCAACCCTGCGGTGCATCCCTGGACCGACCTGGAGCGTCACCTGGGCGACCAGCCGCTCTGGCACGGTGGCGGCTCGGTGCGGGTGGAGCGCCACCATCTGGATGAGCTGCTGGCGCTGCGGGTCGATCCCATCACCCGGCCGGAGCGCTATTTCCTGATGGCGGCGACCGGCGACGAGGTGCTGGACTACCGCGAGATGCTGGCGGCCTTCCCCGGCGCGTACACGCGCGTCATCGAGGGCAGCGACCACGGTATCAGCGAATTTGCTGACTACGTCGACGAAGTCCTCGCTTTCTGCGGCTATGGACCCGATGGCCAGATCAGCCAGGGCGACGCCATCGCCCCCATCGACCTGGAGCCACGGGCATGAGCGCGGCATGAACGGGGCGCATCTGCGCCGCAGTGGTTGGCACGCCCATCTACCCGAAGATCCCGCCATCAGCGCCAACCTGCGCCGCTGGGTGACCGGTGATGGCTCGCTCACCGCCCGGCTGGTGGCAGCGTCGGACGCTTTCCGGGTGCGCCGCCTGGCGCAGCGCATGGAACTCGCCCTTGCCGATGAATGGCAGGCGCTGGGGCTGCCTGCCCGCCGCCGCGCGCTGGCGCGCGAGGTGCTGCTGATCTGTGACGGGGCGCCGGCCATCTTTGCCCATACCGTGGTGAAGCCCGACCATGCCCGGCGCGACTGGCCGTTCCTGCGCGGCCTGGGCGAGCGCCCGCTGGGCGGCGCGCTGTTCGTCGATCCCCGCGTGCGGCGCGAGCCGTTTGCCTTCGCGCGCCTGCTTGCGCATCACCCGCTGCGGCGCCGGCTGGAACTAGCCGTGCCGGCCATGCGGGAGCTCGCTGCGTCATCGGTGTTGCCCGCGCGGCGCTCGGCCTTCCGGCGTGGCGACGGCGTCATGCTGGTGACCGAGGTATTCCTGCCCGACCTGCTGGCGCGGCCGGCGCCGGAACTGAGCGGTTCCAGCCAGAAGCCGCCAGGTAGCCATCCAGAGCAAGAGTTTTCCCCCAATCGATAATCGCGACCAAGAAGAAGAGACGACCATCATGAAATTGCAGGGACGTGTTGCCATCATCACCGGCGCTGCCGCCGGGATCGGTTTTGCCACCGCGCAGCGCTTTGCCGCGGAAGGTGCGCTGGTGGTGCTTTGCGACGTGCAGGAGGAGCGCGTGCACGCCGCCGCCGAGACGCTCGCCGCTTCAGGCGCCACCGTGAGCGCCTACAAGGTCGATGTGACGCGCCGCGACGAGGTCGATGCCATGGTGGCGGCTACGCTGGCCAAGCACGGCCGCGTCGACATCCTCGTCAATAACGCAGGCATCACCAAGGATGCGCGCCTGACCAAGATGACCGAAGCCCAGTTCGACGCGGTGATCGATGTCAATCTCAAGGGTGTCTTCAACTGCGCCCAGGCCGTGGCCGACATCATGACCGAGCAGGGCAAAGGCGTGATTCTCAATGCGTCCAGCGTGGTTGGCCTGTACGGCAACTTCGGCCAGACCAACTATGCGGCGAGCAAGTTCGGCGTGATCGGCTTCACCAAGACGTGGGCGCGCGAACTGGGCCCCAAGGGCGTGCGCGTCAACGCGGTGTGCCCGGGTTTCGTCGCCACCGAGATCCTGCAGACCGTGCCGGAGAAGGTGCTGGACGGCATGAAATCGTCCTGCTGGCTGCGTCGTCTGGCCGAGCCGGCCGAAATCGCCAGCATCTACACCTTCCTCGCCAGCGACGATGCCAGCTACGTGAATGGCGTGGCGATCGAGGCCAGCGGCGGCATGTCGCTGTAATAGCCCGCCCTGCGCCGGGCTTGCAGCCGGCGCGGTGCGGTATCATCTCAGGTCCGGTTGCCGTCTTGCCTGAAGGCGGCCTTGCACCATTTCTCTCACCGGGCCGTTCCCGCAGGCGTCACAAAGCGCCAGGGTGCTTGGTTTGCCAAGTGCGGTTCCCGGCATTTCTGAAAGTACCGATCCATGCAGTTGCTGTTCGAAGAAGGCGGCGAGATTCGCGCCGGCACCGTGCTGACCCAGCAGGGCGAGTCGTACCAGGTGGAGCTGCCCGCGGGCAAGCGCACCAAGGTCAAGTCGCGCGACGTATTGCTGCAGTTCGCGCAGCCGTCGGCGATCGAGCTGTTGCGCCAGACCGCCGACCTGGTCGGCGAGGTTGACCTGGAATTCCTGTGGGAATGCGCGTCGGAGGACGAGTTCGGCTTTGTCGACCTGGCGGCCGAGTACTACGGCGCGGGTGCGAGCGTGGTGCAGCAAGCTGCGCTGGCGCAGACGCTGCACGGCAATCCGGTCTATTTCCGCCGCAAGGGCCGCGGGCGCTACCAGCGCGCGCCGGAAGACCAGTTGAAGGCTGCGCTCGCCGCGCTCGAGCGCAAGAAGCAGCAAGCCCTGGTGCAGGCCGAGTACGAAAACCAGCTCAAGGCCCTGACGCTGCCCGATGCGTTTCGCGGCAAGGCACTGCAACTGCTGTTCAAGCCCGACAAGAACAGCCTCGAATACAAGGCGATGGACGCCGCTTGCACCGCGCTAGGCATGTCGCCGATGCGGCTGATGGTGGCGGTGGGCGGCATTGCCAGCCCGCGCGCGCTGCATGAGGCCAAGTTCCTCTCCGAATGCTTCCCCAAGGGCACCGGCTTTCCCGACGTGGCCGTGCCCGAACCCGTCGGCGACCTGCCGCGCGCGGATGTGGAGGCGTTCTCCATCGATGACGTCACCACCACCGAGATCGACGATGCGCTATCGGTCACGCCGCTGGACGGCGGCAAGATCCGCGTGGGCATCCATATCGCGGCGCCCGGCCTGGGCATCCGCCGTGGCGAGCCGCTCGATGCTGTAGCGCGCCATCGCCTGTCGACAGTCTATTTCCCCGGCGACAAGATCACCATGCTGCCGGATTCGGTGGTGGAGCGCTACACGCTGCAGGAAGGGCGCGAGTGCCCGGCCCTGTCGCTGTACGTGGTCTACGACCCGGCCCTGCAGATGATTGTCAGCAGCGAGACCCGCGCCGAGCTGGTCAAGATCGCGGCCAACCTGCGCCACAACCTGCTTGAGGATGTGGTGACCGAGGCCGCGCTGGCCGCTGGCACCGGCGACTACCCGTTCCGCGATGCGCTGACCCAGCTGTTCCATTTCTCCGGCTGGCTGCACGACGAACGCCAGAAGGCGCGTCTGGCCAGCGGGCTGCGTCCCGAGTCGCACAACCGCGCCGACTACAGCTTCTACATCGACCTGCTGGAAGACGGCGGCGAACGCGTGCGCATCGAGCAGCGTCGCCGCGGCTCCCCGCTCGACAAGATCGTGGCCGAGCTCATGATCCTGGCCAACAGCACGTGGGGCAAGCTGCTTGCCGACAACGGTGTGCCGGGTATCTACCGCACGCAGAAGGCCTGGGGCATGAACCGCACCCGCATGCAGACCTACCCGGCGCCCCACGAGGGGCTGGGCGTGGCGCAATATGCGTGGAGCACCTCGCCGCTGCGCCGCTATGTCGACCTGGTCAACCAATGGCAGATCCTGGCAGTCGCCCAGCATGGCATCACGGCCAAGCTGGTGGCGCCGTTCAAGCCCAAGGATTCGGACCTGCTGGCCGCGGTCGCGGATTTCGAAGGTACCTACGCCGCGTATGCCGACCACCAGTCGACCATGGAGCGCTACTGGTGCCTGCGCTGGCTGCAGCAGGAAAAGCGCGAGCGCCTGATGGGCTCGGTGCTCAAGGAAGGCGCGGTGCGCTTTGCCGAGATCCCGCTGGTCACGCGTGTGCCGGAGTTGATGCAGGCATCGCGCGGCACACAGGTGCTGCTGGAGATCGGCGCGATCGACGAGATCTCGCTGGAAGTGTCATGCCGCGTCCTGGAGGTGTTTGCCGGCGAAGGCGAGCTGCCACAGGAGGAGATGGAGCGGGACGACGAAGCTGGCGAAGTATCGGCGCAAGCCGCCGCTGAAGCCGCGGCCGAGGAGGCTGCCGAAGCCGCTGCCGAGGGTGCGGTTGAAGGGGCAACTGAAGGGGCAACCGAAGGTGAGGCTGACGCTGCGGCTGGGGAAGCCGGCGACGACGAAGCAGCGAGTGCTGCAGCTGCCACAAGCGAAGGCGCTGCGTCGGACACACGCGACACCGGCACCGGCGGCGCAGGCTGAGTTCCTCGGAAAAAACGAGGCGCTCCCTTACAATCGCAGTCTGACCCCGGGGTCCCACGGACCCCGGCCCCAGTCTCGCCCGATCGACGCTTCCCAGCCAACGTCCCGCCCATCGTGAAAGCCGCTTTTTCTCCCCGCCAGTGGTGGAACGCCAGCAGCACGATGGCCAAGGCGCTGGTCGTCTCGTTGCTGGCCCATGCCTTGCTGCTGACCGTGCGCGTAGTGGCGCCGGAGGCGTTCGAGATCAAGCGCACCGATGCCGCGCTCGATGTGGTGCTGGTCAATTCCAAATCGGCGCAGCGCCCGCAGAATCCCACCGTGCTGGCCCAGGCCAACCTCGACGGCGGTGGCGAGCACGACCAGCAGCGCGCCACCACGCCGCTGCCGGCACAGACCGTCACCAAGGACGGCGATCTGGTGCGCCAGATGCAGCGCCGCGTGGAGCAGATGGAGCAGGAGCAGCAGCGCCTGATGACGCAGTCGCGCGAAGCCGCGCCGTCCGTGCACAGCCAGCCGCTCAAGCCAGGCCAGCAGCGCGTGGAAAACCCGCTGCGCGGTCAGGACGAACGCACCTCGCTCGACGAGATGGCCAAGCTCGAAGCCGAGATCGGCCGCAACCTCGAGCAATACGCCAAGCGGCCAAAGCGCTACCAGCTCACTGCCACCAGCGCGCAGGAAGTGGAGTACGCGCAGTACTACGATCGCCTGCGCCAGAAGATCGAAGCGCGCGGCACCACCGATTTCCCCCAGCGCAATGGCAAGCCGATCTACGGGCAACTGATCCTGGTGATCAACGTCAACCGGCAGGGCCGGCTTGGCTATAACCGCGATGGCTACAACATCGATGCCATCGACGTGGTCAAGAGCTCGGGCGATCCCGTGCTGGACCGCCAGGCGGTTGCCATCGTGCGGGCGGCGGCGCCGTTCGGCGGGTTCACGGCGCAGATGCAGGCGCGCCAGGATATTCTCGAAGTGATCTCTACATTCAAGTTTTCGCGCAGTGGGCTGGAAACTCGCCTGCAGTCCCGATGACGCCATCACCTGACACTATGCAATCCCAGACTCCCGCCGACCGTTACGTCGTGATCGGCAACCCCATCGCACACAGCCGTTCGCCCGCCATCCATGCCGCATTTGCGCAGCAGACCGGCGAGGCCGTCGAGTACGAACGCCTGCTGGCGCCGCTCGATGGGTTCGTTGCCACCGTGCGCGCCTTCTTCGACGGCGGCGGCCACGGCCTGAACGTGACCGTGCCGTTCAAGCTCGAAGCCTACGACCTCGCCGAGCGCCTGACGCCGCGCGCCGAGAGCGCGGGCGCGGTCAATACCATGTGGATCGAGGACGGCGTGATCCACGGCGACAACACCGACGGTGTCGGCCTCACGCGCGACATCGAGGTCAACCTCGATACCTTGCTCGAAGGCAAGCGCATCCTGCTGCTGGGCGCGGGCGGCGCCGCCATGGGCGCCATGCTGCCGCTGATCGCCTGCCGGCCGGACCGCATCGTGGTGGCTAACCGCACGCCCCAGCGCGCCAGCGATATCCTGGAAAACGTGGCCCAGCAAGCGGACGAGTACGGCGTGGAGCTGTGGGGCGGTGGTTTTGACGCACTGGCGGGTTTGACCGATGAAGACGCCTGCGACGTGGTCATCAACGCCACCAGCAGCAGCCTGCAGGGCGAGTTGCCGCCGGTGCCGGCGGAACTGCTGGGCAAGGACGTGCTCGCCTACGACATGATGTACGGCGCGGAGCCCACCGTATTCCTGAAGTTCGCCGCCCAATGCGGCGCGCGCACCAGCGACGGGCTGGGCATGCTGGTCGAGCAGGCCGCCGAGGCCTTCTACAACTGGCGAGGGGTGCGGCCCGCCACCGCGCCCGTGCTGGCAACGCTGCGCGCGGCGCTGCAGGCCGAAGCCGCGCGCTAAAGCGCCGGCCGGCTGGCTCGAACATGGCTGAGCGCAAGCACACCGCCCGTCCCGGGGCGGCTCAAGGCCGCAGGGGCGGCGGCCTCAACCCGCTGCGCTGGCTCGCCTACCTGCTTGGCACGCTGATCGCCGGCGTGCTGGCCATGCAGGTGTATTTCTTCCTGCAGATCGCTGCCTGGCAAACCGTGAACCCGTCATCCACGGCGTTCATGCGCGCCGAGCAGTGGCGTCTGTGCGGCTTCAAATTCTGGAGCTGCCAGGTGGACCGCCGCTGGGTCGGCTATGACGATATCTCCCGCAACCTCAAGCGCGCGGTGATCGCCAGCGAGGACGCCGATTTCGTCAACCATCCCGGCTACGAGCTCGATTCCATGCTCGATGCCTGGGAGCGCAACAAGAAGCGCGGGCATATCGTGCGTGGCGGCTCCACCATCACGCAGCAACTGGCCAAGAACCTCTTCCTTTCGTCCGAGCAGCACTACCTGCGCAAAGGCCAGGAGCTGGCCATTACCTGGATGCTCGAGTTCTGGCTCGACAAGCAGCGCATCTACGAGATCTATTTGAATTCGGTGGAGTGGGGCGAGGGCGTGTTCGGCGTGGAGGCCGCGGCCCAGCATTACTTCAAGACCAGCGCCGCCAAGCTGAGTGTGGGCCAGGCAGCACGCCTGGCCGCGGCGCTGCCGGCGCCGAAGTGCTTCGACAAGAAGGAGTACTGCGCCAATGTGCGCGTGAACTTCAAGGTCAAGGCCAACATCATTGCGCGCCGCATGGGCGCGGCCACGCTGCCCGACTGAGTCCGGGGCAGCGTCGTTCAGCAGACGCTATTCAGCTTAGCCAGCCCTTGCGCTTGAAGTACACCAGCGGGATCGCGGCCGATACGGCCATCAGCCCGATGGCCCAAGGATAACCCGCGGCCCAGTCCAGCTCCGGCATGAACTTGAAGTTCATGCCGTAGATGCTGGCGATCAGCGTGGGTGGCATCAGCGCCACCGAGACCACCGAGAACAGCTTGATGATCTTGTTCTGGTTGATGTTGATGAAACCGACCGTGGCGTCCATCAGGAAGTTGATCTTGTCGAACAGGAACGCGGTGTGGTTCTCGATGGAGTCGATGTCGCGCAGGATCTGGCGGGCTTCGTCCTGCTGCTCGGCCGACAGCAGCTGGCTGCGCATCAGGAAGGAGACCGCGCGGCGCGTGTCCATCACGTTGCGGCGGATGCGGCCGTTCAAGTCTTCTTCGCGGGCGATGGTTTCCAGCACGTCGGCCGCCGCGGCATCGGTCACGTTTTCCGCCAGCACGCGCTTGCTGGCTTCCTCCAGCCGCTCGTAGACTTCCTCGATGGAGTCCGCCGAATATTCCGCATCGGTGGCGTACAGGTCCATCAGCACGTCCTTGGCGTTGCGCACCGAGCCCGGGCGCATGCGGGCGCGCAACCGCACCAGCCGGAACACCGGCAGGTCTTCGTCGTGAATGGAGAACAGCACGTCGCGCGTGAGCACGAACGCCACGCGCACGTTGCGCGAGATGTCTTCCTCATCGAGCAGGAAGTCGGTGCGGATATGGATGTTCTCGTCCTCGCCTTCGAAGTAGCGGGCCGAGGCTTCCAGGTCGCCCAGGTCTTCCAGCTCCGGCAAGGCTACGCCGTAGGCTTCCTTGATCCAGGCGAGTTCCTCGTCATCGGGGCTGATGACATCGATCCAGATCGGCTTGTGCTGCAGAAGTTCATTGCGATCGTCGACCTGCTCCTGTGCGAGCCGGCCTTTCTGCAGGACGAACAGGTTGATCATCCCAGGGCTTCCTTGTTGCGTTTGGCGAAGAAACGCGCAGGCTTGGCTCGCCGGCCATGGGGCGAGCCCATGCTTCGCGCGAAAACGGCGAAGCTCGGGGCCGCTGGCAAGCGTGATCGCGCTGTGCGCTTGAAGGGCGCGCAAGGCGATGGCGTTTGCCGTTCATGGCTGGCAAGCCGGGGGAGGGATTAGTCCGGGACTAAGCGGCGCGCGCGGCGGCGGCCGTCAGGGACACGGAAGAACACTCACCCGCAGTATGTGCTGCGGGCGAGTCCGACGAGGCGGTGGAGCGGAATAAAGCCGGCTCCGGCGGTCGTCGTTACGCAGCCCGCAGTGACATGGCATTCGGTGCGATCGCAATCTGGCTGCGGCAACACGAACACCCGATGCTACTGCCCACGTAGTTTCTCCGGGATTATGATGGCCGCGAGTGTAGCCCAACGAAGGGGGGCTTGTTAAGTGAAATGTGGGTGAAGGCGAGGCGCCGGCGCGCAGTGCGTTGTTATGCCGCCCGCGCGCTTTGGCGCCCGCGCCGCAATAGCGGCGCGGGCAGCACCGAGGCCATGGCGGCGAACATCCATCTGGCCGCATTTCATCATCTGCGTGCCCAGCCCCCGGCCGGCCGCTGTGTACGGCGCCGCTCCTTGTATCGAGGAAGAACGGCAGAAAAGAGCACGCAGCGGGTAAAATCGCGGGAACGACTGTTGCCGCGGGGGAGCGCCGACCCGGCTTGACAAGCCCGGCGCGCAGCCGACGCGGCCGACCCAGATTAGCGAGCATCCCATGACCTTCACCGAGCAGCTGGCTGCAGCCTGGCAGCGCAACGATTCCCTCCTCTGCGTCGGGCTAGACCCCGACCCGGGCAAGCTGCCCCTGTCCATGACGGGCACGGGCGGCGCGATCTTCTCCTTTTGCCGCGAGATCGTCGACGCCACCGCCGACCTGGTCTGCGCTTTCAAGCCGCAGATCGCCTATTTTGCGGCGCAGCGCGCCGAAGACCAGCTCGAGCAGCTGATCGCCTATATCCATGACGCCCACCCCGGGATTCCCGTGATCCTGGACGCCAAGCGCGGCGACATCGGTTCGACCGCGCAGCAGTACGCCATCGAAGCCTTCGAGCGTTACCGGGCGGACGCAGTCACGGTCAATCCCTACATGGGCCTGGACTCGCTGGAGCCGTACCTGGCCTATCCGGATCGCGGCGTGATCGTGCTGTGCCGCACATCCAACCCGGGCGGCTCCGACGTGCAGTTCCTGCCGGTGGATGGCAAGCCGGTGTACCAGGTGGTGGCCGAGGCGGCCGCCACGCGCTGGAATACCAATGGACAGATGGCGCTGGTGGTGGGGGCGACCTTCCCCGCGGAGATTGCCAAGGTGCGCGAGATCGTGGGCGACATGCCGCTGCTGATCCCCGGCATCGGCGCCCAGGGCGGCGACATCGAGGCCACCGTCCGGGCCGGGCGCACCGGTGCTGGCACCGGCATGATGATCAATTCGTCGCGCGCCATCCTCTATGCCAGCCGCGAGAAGGATTTCGCTGCCGCCGCGCGCAACGTTGCGCTGCAGACGCGCGAAACCATCAACCGCTTCCGCCAGGGCTGAACCGCCGCGTCGCCGGCGCCTTGCCGGCGACGCGCGTGCCTGAGCCCTCAGGCTTCGTTGCGGACCAGCTCGAGCAGGCCGCGAATCGCGTATTCCGCAGCCTGGCGGCGGATCTGCTGCCGGTCGCCGCGAAAGCGCTGCGTTTCCACATTGGTGGTGATGCGGTTGCTCCAGCCGAAGCACACCATGCCCACGGGCTTTTCCGGCGTGCCGCCGGTCGGCCCGGCCACGCCGGTGATCGACAACGCCACCTGGGCGCGGCTGTTGAGCAGGGCGCCTTCGGCCATGGCGCGCGCCACTTCCTCGCTGACCGCGCCATGATCGCGAATCAGCTTGGCCGGCACGCCCAGCATGGTCGACTTGGCCTCGTTCGAGTACGTGACGAAGCCCCGCTCGAACCACCCTGACGAACCCGATACATCGGTAATGGCAGCGGCCACCAGGCCGCCCGTGCAGGATTCCGCGGTGGCGAGCAACAGCGACTTCTCGTTCAGGGAGATTCCGACCTGGACGGCGAGTTGGTCGAGCAAGCGGCTGACGGGCATGATGGCGGATTCAGTAGATAGGTTGGAGGGACTGGTCGATCACAGCGAACGCCACAGGGCGAACACCAGCAGCGTGTAGAAGGCGGCCATGATGTCGTCGAACATCACGCCGAAGCCGCCGCGCAGGCCGGGCCCCTTGAGCGTCCGGTCGAGATGCCCGATGGGCGCCGGCTTGACGATATCGAACAGGCGGAACCACAGGAACGCAGCAAGCTGGCCCCAGAAGCCGGTCGGCATGACGAAGGCCATGACCAGCCAGAACGCCACGATCTCGTCCCAGACCATGCTGCCGTGGTCAAACACGCCCATGTCGCGCGCGGTGCGGGCGCAGGCCCAGAGCCCCAGCACGAAGCCGCCGACGATCAGCCACAGCCAGGTTTCCGGCCGCACCCACATCGAGATCACCAGGTAGGACAGCCACGCGTACAGCGTGCCGACCGTGCCCGGCCCGACTGGCGATAGCCCCGAGCCGAAGCCCAGCGCAATCAGGTGAGCAGGGTGCGAGAGCATGAAACGCGCCGTAGGGCGCGTGACCTTGGCGGCCTGGCCGGCTTCCAGGGTCAGGGCGGGATCGTGCGCGGTAGGCCCGGGCGGGTAGGCGGACATCAGGGATTGGCTCGTCTGTTTCGGGTGGATTTGTGCCGGACGGTGTGTCCGGGCAGGGTCTGGCGCCCCGCATGGCTGCATGATGACACGGCGGCCGCAGGCTTGTCAGGGGGAAGCGAAGTGGTCGAAGCTGGTGCCTTTGTAAGCGCTCGGATTGCCGTCGCGGTCAACCAGGCGCAGGCCAGCCTCGGGCGTGATCGTGCCGACACGCGTCAGCGCCAGCCCGAGCCGCGTGCCGATGGCGGCAATGTGGTCGCGCTCGCCCACGGGAGCGGTAAAGCAGAGTTCGTAGTCGTCGCCGCCGGCCAGGGTGCATTCCAGCTGGCGCACCTCCGGCTGGCTGGCCAGCACCGTCGAGCGGGGCAGGGCGTCGACATCGAGCAGGGCGCCGACCTGGGAGCGCTCCAGGATATGGCCGAGGTCGCCGACCAGGCCGTCGGAAATATCGAGTGCCGCATGGGCCACGCCGCGAAGCGCCATGCCCAGCGCGATGCGTGGCGTTGGCGTGTCCATGCGCGGGCGCACCTGGCTGAAGTCCGGTTCGGGCAGCAGCCATTCGCCACGGAAGTCGCCCAGCGCCAGGCGGGCATCGCCAAGCGTGCCGGAGACCCAGATATCGTCGCCAGGGCGTGCGGCATCGCGTCGCAGCGCCTTATGCACAGGTACGTCGCCGAACACCGTCAGGCTCAGCGTCAGAGGGCCGCGCGTGGTGTCCCCGCCGATCAGCTCGCAGCCGTGGGCGTCTGCCAGTTCCAGCATGCCGGCGGCCAGTTCGGACAGCCATGCGGCTTGCGCATCGGGCAGCGCCAGCGCTAGTGTGAAGGCGCGCGGCTCAGCGCCCATGGCAGCCAGGTCGGACAGGTTGACCGCCAGCGCCTTGTGGCCAAGTGAGCGCGGCGCCACGTCCGGAAAGAAGTGCCGTCCGCTGACCAGCATGTCGGTGCTGATGGCAAGGTGGTGGCCGGGGCGCCCTTCAATCAGTGCGCAATCGTCGCCCACGCCCAGTACCGCCTTTTGTGCAGGCCGGGTAAAGAAACGGCGGATCAGGTCGAACTCGGAGAGCTGGGCGCTGGAGGAATCGGGCATGAAGGGGATCGGGGCGGCGGAGATTCTGCGATGGGTCAGGGAAACCTCGCCGGGTCGCGGCCGCTGCGGGTTTCGCCCTGCTGTTCAGCGCTGGCGGCATGCGGCATATTGTACCGAAACGCAAAGGTGCCTCGCGCAAAACGCTTATTGTGAAATAATATTTCACAATATAAAATGTCAGGTTCCAAAGGAAGAGACTGCGGGTACGTGGAGCCGACCCGCCATTTCGTGTCCCATACGTGATTAACGGCTCCACCGACCGGAAGATGCGCCGATGACCAGTCCCCAGCAGCCCACGCCCCAAGACGACCTGAAGCAGCAGCAGCGTGAGGCGCTGCGCAAAGCTGCCCTGGAATATCACGAGTTTCCGACCCCGGGCAAGATCTCCGTTACGCCGACCAAGCCGCTATCCAACCAGCGTGACCTGGCCCTTGCGTACTCGCCGGGCGTGGCCTACGCCTGCGAGGAAATCGTCGCCGATCCGCTCAATGCATTCCGCTACACCGCGCGCGGCAACCTGGTCGGCGTGATTACCAACGGCACCGCGGTGCTGGGCCTGGGTGATATCGGCCCGGCGGCTTCCAAGCCGGTGATGGAAGGCAAGGCAGGCTTGTTCAAGAAATTCGCCGGCATCGACGTGTTCGACATCGAACTCGATGAGAAGGACCCCGAGAAGCTGGTGCAGATCATCGCCGCGCTCGAGCCCACCTTCGGCGGTATCAACCTGGAAGACATCAAGGCACCCGAGTGCTTCTACGTTGAGCGCAAGCTGCGCGAGCGCATGAAGATTCCCGTCTTCCACGATGACCAGCATGGCACCGCCATCGTGGTCGGCGCGGCCGTGGTCAATGGCCTGACCGTGGTCGGCAAAGATATCAGCAAGGTCAAGCTGGTGGCCTCCGGCGCGGGCGCTGCGGCGCTGGCTTGCCTGGACCTGCTGCTCGACCTCGGCATGAAGATCGAGAACATCTGGGTGACCGACCTGGCTGGCGTGGTCTATGAAGGCCGTGCCGAGCTGATGGACCCGGAAAAGGCCCGCTTTGCGCAAAAGACCGATAAGCGCAAGCTGGCAGAAGTGATCGATGGCGCCGATATTTTCCTGGGCCTGTCCGCTGCCGGCGTGCTCAAGCAGGACATGGTCCAGCGCATGGCCGACAAGCCGCTGGTGCTGGCCCTGGCCAACCCTAACCCGGAAATTCTGCCGGAGCTGGTCAAGGAAGTCCGTCCGGACGCGGTGATCGCCACCGGCCGTACCGACTACCCGAACCAGGTCAACAACGTCCTGTGCTTCCCCTTCATCTTCCGCGGCGCGCTGGACTGCGGCGCCACCACCATCACGCGTGAGATGGAAGTCGCCGCGGCGCATGCGATTGCGGAACTGGCCCGCCAGGAGCAGAGCGACATCGTCGCCACCGCCTATGGCATCCAGGACCTGTCCTTTGGCCCCGAGTACCTGATTCCCAAGCCGTTCGATCCGCGCCTGATCGTCAAGATCGCGCCGGCGGTGGCCGAGGCCGCCATGAAGTCCGGCGTGGCCGCGCGCCCCATCAAGGACATGGACGCGTACCGCCTGCAGCTGCAGCAGTTCGTGTACCACTCCGGCACCCTGATGAAGCCGATCTACGCGGCTGCCCGCCAGGTCGACATGGAGAAGAAGCGCATCGTCTTCGCCGAGGGCGAGGAAGAGCGTGTGCTGCGCGCGGTGCAGGTGATCGTCGATGAAAAGCTGGCTAACCCGATCCTGGTCGGCCGCCCGGCCGTCATCGCCCACCGCATCGAGCGCTTTGGCCTGCGCCTGCGCGGCGGCATCGACTTCACCGTGGTCAACCCGGAACACGACGCACGCTTCCGTGACTACTCCGAGGCGTACTTCAAGATGATGGCTCGCCAGGGCATCACCCAGCAGTACGCCAAGCTGGAAATGCGTCGCCGCACCACGCTGATCGGCGCGATGCTGGTCAAGCAGGGCGAGGCCGATGGCATGATCTGCGGCACGGTCAGCACGACTGCCGCGCACCTGCGCTATATCGACCAGATCCTGGGTGGCACCAACGAGGTGTATGCGGCGATGAACGGGCTGGTCCTGCCGGGCCGGCAGATCTTCCTGGTCGACACCCACGTCAACGTTGACCCGACCGCTGGCCAGCTGGCAGAGATCACCCTGATGGCCGCCGAAGAGCTCAAGCGCTTCGGCATCGTCCCCAAGGTGGCGCTGGTGTCGCACTCCAACTTCGGCACATCCGAAGCGCCTTCGGCGCAGAAGATGCGCGAAACCCTGGCGATCCTGCGCGAGCGCGCCCCGGATCTCGAGGTGGATGGCGAGATGCATGGCGATTGCGCGCTGGATCCGAAGCTGCGCGACACGCTGGTGCCGGACGGCACCCTCAAGGGCGAGGCCAACCTGCTGGTGTGCCCGAACATCGACGCCGCCAACATCGCTTACAACCTGCTCAAGGTCGCAGCGGGCAACAATGTGGCGATCGGGCCGATCCTGCTCGGCGTCAAGGCGCCTGTCCACATCCTGACGCCTTCGGCCACGGTGCGGCGTATCGTCAATATGACGTCGCTGGTGGTGGTGGACGCGGCAGCCAAGCGCTAAACCGCCGTCAGTCTTGAAAAGCCGGGCTTGCCCGGCTTTTTTATTGTCTTTTTACTGCCGCCAGCACCCCGTCAGTGTGTGCACACATTTTCTTAACATGTTGAAACAATTGAGGTTTTCCACTCTGCCCAGGGGCGGGGATTGATTATTTATTAGCATGGGCGTAACCTTATGCCTTTGAAGTACGCGCTCGTTACGCGCGCGACGAAGCTGTCGATTTACGCACAGGCCGTCCGGGGCGCAGGCAAAATGGGCAGTTTAGGTGGCGCGGCAACCGCGCAGCGGCGCCGGGATCGTTTGGTTGGTGTCCTCAAATCAAGACAAGCAACGTGGGTTCCCAGATTCCTTTGACGCAGCGCGCATCACAATGGATTTCAGTCGCCGGTCTGGCGCGAGTGGCAAGCCGGGTGCTGGCAGGCGTGGCGTTGTCGTGCGCGCTGGCGCAGCCGGTGCTGGCACGCCAGGCGGCCGATGACGGCACGGGAACCATCGCAGTACAACAGTTGCCCAACGAGGCACAGTCCACGTTGGAGAGGATCGAAGCGGGCGGCCCGTTTCCCTACGCCAAGGATGGCTCGAGGTTCGGCAACTACGAGCGCGCCCTGCCGCAAAGGTCGCGCAATTACTACCGCGAATACACGGTGAAGACAAACAGCCGAAATCGAGGAGCACGACGGATCGTATGTGGCGGTGATCAACGCGCCACCAACGACTGTTACTACACGGACGACCACTACAACAGTTTCAAACGGATAGCCAAATGATGACTGACATTTTCGGACTGGGCGACGCCCTTGCCGCCCGCGAAGAGCGCGGCGCCGGAGATGGCTGGCAGCGGGCCCAGACCCAGGCCCAGAATCTTTACGACAACGTGTTGACGATGCCCCGCAACGAGCTCTCGCAACAACCGCCGCTCGCACCCGTTCCCGCAGCCGGCACTGACGGCAGCCAAGAGGGAGCCATGACCCTGTTCAAGACGGTGCGTCCAAACATCGTCCAGTCGATCCGCGCGTTTCGCGTGCCCGAACTCGCTCAGGCCGCGGCGGAGCTGGGCCAGCATTTCCTGTATGCGAACTGCGCACACTGCCAGAGCAAGGCGGAAGTGCTGGAAACCATCGCCACCAACTTCCTCTTTCCCAAGCATTTCGGCAAGAATTTCGATGCGTTGGCCGATTGCCTGACCGACCTGATTTACAAGGCTGGCCCGCAGCCCGGTTTTGTGATCGTGCTCGAAGGCCTGCCGATTGCGCAGAAGTTCGACAAGGAAGGGCGCGAGGTTTTGCTCGATGTGTTCCGTGATGCGGCCGAGTTCTGGGCCGAGCGCAAGGTGCAGTTCCGCGTGTTCTACTCCTTCGCCTGAGCGCCAGCCGCCTGTAGCGAAGACAGCAAGATAAAAAAGGCCCGCTAGCAGCGGGCCTTTTGCTTTGCCGGCAGGGCGCGGGGTTACGCCGCCGGCGGTACCTGGCCTTGCGGCGTCAGCTTGTCGATCAGCTCCGGCAGTCCTTCGCTGAGATGGGCTGCGACATCGTCCTGGGACAGGCCCGTCTTTTCGGCCAGGCTCTCCAGCGCGCCGGTGCCACCCAGTGCGCTGGCCAGCGCGGACGGCGAGACCGCCTGGTTGGCGCCGGTGCCGATCCACGAGTTGACCTGTTCGCCCAGGCCCGCCTGGGCCAGGACCTGCTGCAAGGCGCCGATGCCGCCGGCCGCCGCGCCCAGCGCGGGCGCGTCGCCGGCCTGGCCGCCCAGCAGCCCGCCGAGCAATCCGCCCAGATCGAGGCCGCCTGGTGCGCCACCGGCCGCGCCGCCGCCCATCAGCCCGCCGAGCAGTCCGCCAAGGCCGCCGAGGCCCCCCGCACCTGCCGAGGCCGGATCCTGCGCGGCGCCGCCGCTGCTGTCCCCGCCCTTATGGCGCATGGCCAGCATGGCCAGCAGCCCCAGCGCCATCATCATCTTGGGGTTCAGGCCGCCGCCAGCGCCCGCTTCGCCGCTGCCGCGCTGCCCGAGCACTCCGCCCAGCACGCTATCGAGTAGTCCCATGGTCGACTCCTTCCGGTGAGTGTGGCGCCGGGCCGGGATGGCCCGGGTGCCGTCAAAATCCGCCCAGTACCGCGTTGAGCGTGGCCAGGCAAGCAAGCCCGGCTGTTTCTGTACGCAAGATGCGCGGCCCGAGTGACACGCCCGTGAAACCGGCGCGCAGCGCCGCCGCTTCCTCGTCCGGCGCCAGCCCGCCCTCGGGCCCGATCAGCAGCGTCACGCCGCGGTCCAGCAACACATTGCGCTGCTCGATGGCAAACGATACCAGCGACTGCGAGGCCCGCGGCGATACCAGCAGCCGTGCCCCATCCTGGGTCGCTGCGGGCTTTGCCTGCAGGCCCAGCCAGGATTCCACGTTAGCGACCGGCGCGACCTCCGGCAAGCGATTGCGCCCACATTGCTCGCATGCGGCCTCGACCAGCGCCTGCCAGTGCGCCTGGCGTTTCTGCGCCCGTTCTCCCGAGAGCCGGACCACCGAGCGGGCCGCCTGCAGCGGCTGGATGGCGGCAACGCCAAGCTCGACGGATTTCTCGATCAGCCAGTCCATCTTGTCGCCACCAGCCAGCCCCTGCGCCAGCGTGACGCGGAATGGCGGCTCGGCCTCGAACGGATCATGGCTGCCGATCCGCGCCAGCGCATGGCGCTTGCCGATTTCGACCAGGGTAGCCGCATGGCTGCCGCCGCGCCCGTCGAACAGGGTGATGTCGTCGCCGGGGTTGAGCCGCAGCACCTGGACATGGCGCACCACGGCTTCAGGCAACGGCATGTCGGTCTCGGCGGCCAACGCGGCATCAATGAAAAAGCGAGGTGGCATCAGGCGGATCCGTCCTCGTTCTTGCCGGCGGCTTTGTCCACCGGCTTGCCGAAGCCCCAGCGGTAGCCATCGGGATCCTCGACCATGCAGTAGCGGTCGCCCCAGAACTGGTCGGCGGGCGCCATCAGGCTGACCGCGCCGGCGGCGACGGCGCGCGCGTGCATGGCATCGACATCGTCGCAGTAGACGTAGAACGTCTGCGGGCATTCGACGCCGAGCGAGCGGGGCGCGCGCGCGGTGCTGCCCCAGGCGCCTTCGGGCGCGAACATCACGACGAGCTCGCCCTGGTAGTGCATCTCGGCGTGGGTCGGCACACCGTTTTCGTCGACCACGTTCCCCGCGCTGAAACCGAAGGCGCGGTGGTAGAAGTCGAGCGCGCTGCGCCCGTTGCCCACCGTCAGGTAGGGGGTGAGCCAGGGGGTGTTGGCCGGTCTTGTCATGATCGTCTCCTGGTTACGGGAAGCCGCGCGGGGCTTGCCTGGACGGCAAGACTCGCGGTGCGAACGAGCATCTTACGCGGGTGCGCAGGCGCTGTCGAAAAGCGCCTGCAGGTGCAGGGGAAGGGCGAACAAGGCCGGATGGAGCGCGCCGTGGTAGCAGCGCAGCTTGCGCTCGAGCTTCCAGGCGCGCAGCCGCTCGTCGAGCTGCGCGGCATCGGCGCCGCGCACGTCGAGGGTGTCGCTGGCCAGCGCGATGGCCCATTGCGCGCCGTAGACGGGGATGAAGGTGGTGATGGGGTGGACTTGCGCAAAGCACTGCCGCAAGCGCGCGGCGAGCACGCGGACCGAATCGGGGCGGTGTTCCGGCGGGCCAAGGTGCAGGGACAGCGCGCCGCCGGGCGCCAGGCAGCGCCGGGCAGTTTGCAGGCCGTGGTTGGAGAAGAGCGCCGCCGCCGGGCTGCCGTCGTCGGCCTCGGTCAAATCGAAGACGATCAGGTCGAACTGCCGCCCCGCGCGGCCAAAGGCTTCCATCAAGCCCAGCGCGTCGCCAATGGCGAGGTGCACGCGTGGATCCTCGAAGGCGCCCTGGTGGATGCCGTCCAGCCAGGCCCGGGCCAGCGTCACGACATCGGGGTCGAGTTCGGCCACCACCACCTCGCGCATGAAGGGCAGGCGCAGCAATTCATGCGCCGAGCCGCCGTCGCCGCCACCCACCACCAGCGCGGAGCGTGCCGCGCCATGGGCCACGGCCATGGGATGCACCATCAGCTCATGCTGGATGAAGGCATCCGCTTCCGCGCTCATGATGCGGCCATCGAGGCGGAAGATCCGGCCAAAGCGGGGATGCTCGCCAATCTCGATTTGCTGGTACGGCGAGCGCATTGCCGCGAGCAGCCGAATCTGGCCCAAGGTGGTGCCAACGCCTGGGGAAAGCCATTCGGTCCATTGCAGATGGCCGCCAAGCGGGGCCGCCGGGTGGCCTAACGCCCCCCTTTGATCTGGTAAAATTGCGCTTTTCCCGCCGCCAGGTTCCCGCCGCATGTCTCACCTCGCTCATCCCGCCGCCAGTCCGCACGCTTCGCAGCCCGTCCAACTCATGGCCAACGCCATCCGCGTCCTGGCCATGGACGCCGTCCAGCAGGCCAATTCAGGCCACCCCGGCATGCCGATGGGCATGGCGGATATCGCGGTTGCGCTGTGGGGCCGTCATCTGAAGCATAACCCGAGCAACCCCAAGTGGGCTGACCGCGACCGCTTCGTGCTGTCCAACGGCCACGGCTCGATGCTGCTTTACGCACTGCTGCACCTGACCGGCTACGACCTGCCCTTGGCCGAACTGAAGAACTTCCGCCAGATGCACAGCAAGACGGCAGGCCACCCGGAATATGGCATCACCCCGGGCGTGGAAACCACCACCGGCCCGCTGGGCCAAGGCCTGACCAACGCTGTCGGCATGGCGCTGGCTGAACGCCTGCTGGGCGAGGAATTCAACCGCCCGGGCTTCGACATCGTCAACCACCACACCTATGTGTTCCTGGGCGACGGCTGCCTGATGGAAGGCATCAGCCACGAGGCCTGCTCGCTGGCCGGCACGCTCAAGCTGAACAAGCTGGTCGCGCTCTGGGACGACAACGGCATCTCGATCGACGGCGACGTGGTGCACTGGTTCGCCGACGACACCCCGAAGCGTTTCGAAGCCTACGGCTGGAATGTGATCCGTGCGGTGGACGGCCATGACGCCGCCGCCGTCGATGCCGCCATCGCTGAAGCCAAGCACAGCGACCGTCCGACCCTGATCTGCTGCCGTACCCTGATCGGCAAGGGCGCGCCCAACAAGGAAGGCGGCCACGATGTGCATGGTGCGCCGCTTGGCGGCGCCGAAATCCTGGCCACGCGCGAGGCGCTGGGCTGGGCACATGCCCCGTTCGAGCTCCCGGCCGAAGTCTATACGGCATGGGATGCCAAGGCCCGCGGCGGTTCGCTGGAGAAGGCCTGGAACGCGCTGTTCGAGGCTTATGCAGAGCGCTTCCCGTACGAAGCCGGCGAATTCCAGCGCCGCATGCGTGGCGAGCTGCCCGGCGCGTTTGACGCTGCCGTGGACGCTTTCCTGGCCAAGTGCGAGGAAAAGGCGGAAACCATCGCTACCCGCAAGGCCAGCCAGAACACCATCGAGGCGCTCGCGCCGGTGCTGCCGGAATTCCTGGGTGGCTCGGCCGACCTGACCGGCTCCAACCTGACCAACTGGTCCGGCAGCAAGGCCGTGCGCGGCGACGCCTGGGGCAACCACATCAACTACGGCGTGCGCGAGTTCGGCATGAGCGCCATCATGAACGGCATCACGCTGCATGGTGGCTACATCCCCTACGGCGGCACCTTCCTGACCTTCTCCGACTACAGCCGCAATGCCCTGCGCATGGCTGCGCTGATGAAGATCCGCACGCTGTTCGTGTTCACCCACGACTCCATCGGCCTGGGCGAAGACGGCCCGACCCACCAGTCGATCGAACACGTCGCCAGCCTGCGCCTGATCCCCAACATGGACGTGTGGCGTACCGCCGACACGACCGAAACCGCGGTGGCCTGGGCCCAGGCTGTGCGCCGCGAGAACGGCCCGAGCTGCCTGATTTTCAGCCGCCAGAACCTGCCGTTCCAGAAGCGTGACGACACCACCCGCGCCAATATCGCGCGGGGCGGCTATGTGCTGCGCGATGGCAACAATCCCAAGACCGGCCGTCCGGATGCCGTGATCATCGCCACCGGCTCGGAAGTCGGCCTGGCCGTGGGCGCCGCCGACCAACTGGCCACCGATGGCGTGCACGTGCGCGTGGTCTCGGTGCCGGCAACCACGGTGTTCGACAAGCAGGACGCCGCCTACAAGGCATCGGTGCTGCCGGCCGGCGTGCCGCGCGTGGCGGTCGAGGCAGGCGTGACGGACTTCTGGTGGAAGTACCAGGTCCAGGCCGTGGTGGGCATTGACACCTTCGGCGAATCGGCTCCCGCTGGCGTATTGTTCAAGCACTTCGGCTTCACGGTCGAGAACGTCGTGCGCACCGTGCGCGACACGCTCGGTCAGTAACAGGTATTCGCGGGCCCGCGCAGCGGTCGACTCGGCCGCGCGGGCCGGCAGACGCTTTCCCGCATCCATCGATCGTTAGCCTACTCAGGAGATAAACATGACCATCAAGATCGGCATCAACGGCTTCGGCCGCATCGGGCGCATGGTGTTCCGCGCGGCCGCAGCCAACTTCAAGGAAATCGAAGTCGTCGGCATCAACGACCTGCTCGAACCCGACTACCTGGCTTACATGCTGAAGTACGACTCGGTGCACGGCCGCTTTGACGGCGAAGTGTCCGTCGACGGCAACACCCTGATCGTCAATGGCAAGAAAATCCGCCTGACCGCTGTCAAGGATCCGTCCGAGCTGAAGTGGGGCGAGATCGGCGCCGACGTGGTGATCGAATCCACCGGCATCTTCCTGACCAAGGAAGGCGCGCAGAAGCACATCGACGCGGGCGCCAAGAAGGTGATCATGTCGGCACCGTCCAAGGATGACACCCCGATGTTCGTGTACGGCGTGAACCATGGCACGTACAAGGGCGAGGCGATCATCTCCAACGCCAGCTGCACCACCAACTGCCTGGCGCCGGTCGCCAAGGTGCTGAACGACAAGTGGGGCATCAAGCGCGGCCTGATGACCACCGTGCACGCCACCACCGCCACGCAAAAGACCGTCGATGGCCCGTCCAACAAGGACTGGCGCGGTGGCCGCGGTATCCTGGAAAACATCATCCCGTCGAGCACTGGCGCTGCCAAGGCTGTGGGCGTGGTGATTCCCGAGCTGAACAAGAAGCTGACCGGCATGTCGTTCCGCGTGCCGACCTCCGACGTGTCGGTGGTCGACCTGACCGTCGAGCTGGAAAAGGGTGCCACCTACGCCGAGATCTGCGCCGAAATGAAGGCACAGAGCCAGGGCGCGCTCAAGGGCGTGCTGGGCTACACCGAAGACAAGGTGGTTGCCACGGATTTCCGCGGCGATGCACGCACCTCGATCTTCGATGCGGAAGCCGGCATCGCACTGGACTCGACCTTCGTCAAGATCGTGAGCTGGTACGACAACGAGTGGGGCTATTCCAACAAGGTGCTGGAAATGGCGCGCGTGGTCGCCAAGTAAGTTTGCCGGGATAGGTTGGTTTGCGCACGGAACAAGGCGGCATTCCTTGGGATGCCGCCTTGTCGTCTGCTTGCAACTCCAGCTATCGGAAAACCCAGGCGGGTCCTTTTGCCAGGATCCTGGCAAAAGGACGAAGGCCGGCACGGTGCAAGGGCTGGCGCGGAATTCCTGTTCCGTTCCCCACTTTGCTCTTACACTGTGAAAGTGCTGGAAACACCGATGTGCAGCCAATGCAAGTGACGATACGGTCATTCCCAATTCCCAATCCAACCTGGGTGAGATCATGGTGAATGTGGATACCAAGCTGCTCGTGATTTTTACCGAGCTGCTCAGCAAGCGAAACGCGACCTACGTCGCGGAAAAAATGCATATGACCGCACCTGCGGTTTCGCATTCGCTGGGCCGTCTTCGCGAGATTTTCGACGATCCCCTCTTCATCCGCGTGCCGCACGGCCTGACGCCGACGCCGCGAGCCTTGGAACTCGGGCCGAAGATTCGCGACATGCTGGACCTGTGGTCCTCGATCAACGAGGGCGACGCCGATAATTTCGACCCCGCTACCGCCACCGGCACCCTCAACATCGGCTTTGCCGCCGAGCTGGGCGATACGGTCTTCAACCGCTTTATCCTGCGCATCAAGCAACTGGCGCCGGAGTTGCATATCAAGCTGGTCGAATCCCATTCCTGGGAGTCGGATGTGGCCGCCATGCGTGGCAACGAGCTGGACCTGGCGTTCTCGCCATTCCCGACCCGGCATCCCGAAATCGTGGAAGAGATGGTGACTTCGCTCAACCTCTGGGTTTGCGCGCGTAAAAACCATCCGGTGCTCAAGGGCACCTGCACGCTCGAGCAGTATCTCGACTGCGGCCACATCTTCATGGCGCATTCCGGCGGCAATGGCCGTCCGGCACCGTCGCTGATCCCGCTGGACTACGCGTTGCAGCAGCGCGGGCTAAAGCGCAATGCCACGCTGACGGTGCATTCCTGGCGCGCGCAGTCGGAGCTGGCCGCGCAGACGGACATGATTTTCACGGTCAATGCGCTGACCAAGGACATGGCTTGCGAGACCTACGGCCTCAAGGCCTTCCCCTTGCCGGCAGAACTCAACACCACGCTGGGCCTGAATATGTTCTGGCACCGCAGCCGCAACACGCACCCGATGCTGGTGTGGGCACGCGGGCTGTTCCGCCAGGTCGTGGGCGAATTCGTCGGCGTGCCGGCGGTTGCGCGCGGCCTGCACATCGTTGCCGAGCAGGATCATACGGAATCGTGAAGCAGGCTTGAAATAAAAAAACCGGCGCTGGCGCCGGTTTTTTTATGTTCGCGCGGCAGGCCCGCTGCAGGTCTAGCGCTTGGGCCGGTGGGGGCACTCGTGCTTGGTGCAGCTGCCATAGAGCGACAATGCGTGTTCTTGCAGCGCGAAGCCGCGCTCGGTTGCGATGCTTTGCTGGCGACGCTCGATCTCGGAGTCGTAGAATTCCTCCACACGGCCGCAATCGATGCAGACCAGGTGGTCGTGATGCTTGCCTTCATTCAGCTCGAAAATGGCTTTGCCGGATTCGAAGTTGTTGCGCGACAGCAGTCCCGCCTGCTCGAACTGGGTCAGCACGCGATAGACGGTTGCAAGGCCGATATCCATCTGTTCGTTGAGCAGGATGCGGTAAACATCTTCCGCGCTGAGGTGGCGCTGCTCGCTGGTCTGGAAGATCTCGAGGATCTTCAGACGCGGTACGGTCGCTTTGAGACCGATATTTTTGAGGTCCGCCGGACTCGGCATGGGCGTGACTCCCTAGAGTACAATGTCTGGATAGTTGAATCATAAGGGTTTTGGCGGCAAAAGTCGCCCCGGCGGTTGCCCGGGGCTCGGTCACCTGCCCTAGGCTGCGCTCGCGATGATCCATCGCCGCTGCCGCCTCACGGTAAGTGCTGTGAGGGCCTGAATCGGCACTTTTCTCTCCCTTCTAGAAGCGAGATACATGCGTTCATTTCGTTCGTCCGCCATGCGTCCGACGCTGGTTACTACTGTGCTGGCCGCAGCTACCCTGCTGACGGCTGCGTGCTCCACCTATGACAATACGTCGCGCAAGGTCGCCAACGCGATCACGCCGTACCGTATCAACATCGTGCAAGGCAACTTTGTCTCGCGTGAAGCCGCCGCCCAATTGCGTGAAGGCATGACGCGCGAGCAGGTCAAGTTCCTGCTTGGCACGCCGCTGCTGGCCGATGTGTTCCACGGCAATCGCTGGGACTACGTGTTCTCGTTCCGCCGCGGCAATACGCCGGTGGTGCAGCAGCGCCGCTATACCGTGTTCTTCGATGGCGACAAGCTGGTCAAGTTCGGTGGCGACGAGCTGCCGTCCGAATACGAGCTCATTGCCGAAATCGACGGCATGAAGGCCATGCAGGCGGGCAAGGTACCGACGCCCAAGGCACCGGCGGAAACCGTTGCCGCGGCTTCGGAAGCGGCTGCAGCCCCGGCCGCAGCCCCGGACGCAGCTCCCGCCGCGGCGCCCGCGGTGGCAGCTCCGGCTGCCGCCGCCTCGTCCGCTGCGGCCGGTGGCCCGGCCAGCCCGACCAACTGAGCCTTCAGGCCCGAATGCCGGCCGCGTTACGCGGCCGGCTTGTATTTTGACTGCTGACACGCCATGAATATCGCCATCGCAGGTGCCTCCGGCCGCATGGGCCGTATGTTGATTGAACACGTACTCGCCACCGAAGGCGTCACCCTGTCGGGCGCACTGGATGTGCCGGGTGCTCCGGCGCTGGGCCAGGATGCCGGGCTGCTGCTGGGCCGCGCCACGGGCGTGGCGATCACCTCGGATATCGACGCTGCCCTCGCTGGCGCTGACTGCCTGATCGACTTTACCCGGCCCGAGGGCACGCTCGTGCACCTGGCAGCGGCAAGGCGCCTGGGCGTCAAGGTCGTCACCGGCACCACCGGGTTTGACGACGCCGGCCGCGGCGCCATCGCCGAAGCTGCCAAGCACATTGGCGTGGTGTTCTCCGCCAATATGAGCGTGGGCGTCAATGCCACGTTCAAGCTGCTGGAAGTCGCCGCCAAGCTGCTGTCTTCCGGCTACGACATCGAAGTCATCGAAGCGCACCACCGCCATAAGGTGGATGCCCCGTCGGGCACCGCGCTGGCGATGGGCGAGGTGGTGGCCAAGGCATTGGGCCGCGATCTGAAGACCTGCGGCGTGTTTGCCCGCGAAGGCCACACCGGCCCGCGCGACCCCAATTCCATTGGCTTTGCCACCGTGCGCGGCGGCGATATCGTGGGCGACCACACCGTGATGTTCGCCGGCACCGGCGAGCGCATCGAGATCACGCACAAGTCGTCCAGCCGCCAGTCGTATGCCGAGGGTGCGCTACGCGCGGCGCGCTTCCTCGCCGACAAGCCCACCGGGCTGTTCGACATGCAGGACGTGCTTGGCCTGAAGTAAGGCCTGCGGCACGCCCTGCGCCGCAAGTGCCGACGGTTATAATCGGCACTTTCGCCGTTCCAGCGCAGGCGGGCGCCGCAAGGCTTGCCCGCCGCTTATCTTTTCCACGCTTTTCGCACGCCGACGCACCGCGCCGTTGTCCTGAACATGCAAGACAAATACCTTCCCTCAGCCGTTGAACAAGCCGCCCAGCAACACTGGCAAGCCATCGATGCCTATCGCGTATCGGAAGAGGCGAAGCTGGCCGACGGCAGCGAGAAGCCGAAGTTCTATGCCTGCTCGATGCTGCCTTACCCGTCGGGCAAGCTGCATATGGGCCACGTGCGCAACTACACCATCAACGACATGATGGCGCGCCATCTGCGCATGAACGGGCACAACGTGCTGATGCCGATGGGCTGGGACGCGTTCGGCATGCCGGCGGAAAACGCCGCGCTCAACAATGGCGTGGCGCCGGCGGCCTGGACCTACAACAACATCGCTGAAATGAAGCGGCAGATGCAGTCGATGGGCCTGGCCATCGACTGGTCGCGCGAAGTCGCCACCTGCAGCCCGGACTACTACCGCTGGAACCAGTGGCTGTTCCTCAAGATGCTGGAAAAGGGCATCGCCTACCGCAAGACCGGCACGGTGAACTGGGATCCGGTCGACCAGACCGTGCTGGCCAACGAGCAGGTCATCGACGGGCGCGGCTGGCGCTCGGGCGCGCTGGTTGAAAAGCGCGAGATCCCGATGTACTACCTGCGCATCACCGACTACGCCGAGGAGCTGCTCGGCGACCTGGACGGCCTGGGCTGGCCCGAGCGCGTCAAGATCATGCAGCAGAACTGGATCGGCAAGAGCGTGGGCGTGCGCTTCGCGTTCCCGCATGCCATCGCCGGTGATGACGGCAAGCTGATCGGCGACGGCAAGCTCTATGTGTTCACCACGCGCGCCGACACCATCATGGGCGTGACCTTCTGCGCGGTCGCCGCCGAGCACCCGCTGGCCACCCATGCCGCCGCGACCAATCCTGAACTGGCCGCCTTCATCAACGAGTGCAAGCACGGCTCGGTGATGGAAGCCGATATGGCGACCATGGAAAAGAAGGGCATGCCCACCGGCCTGAAGGTGGCGCACCCCCTTACCGGCGAGCAGGTCGAGGTGTGGGTTGGCAACTACGTGCTGATGAGCTACGGCGACGGCGCTGTGATGGGCGTGCCCGCGCACGACGAGCGCGACTTTGCCTTTGCCAACAAGTACGGCCTGCCGATCAAGCAAGTGGTCGACGTGGTTGACGCCAAAAAGGGCCAGCCGTTCTCCACCGAAGCCTGGCAGGAGTGGTATGGCGACAAGGAGCACGGCACCTGCATCCATAGCGGCAAATACGACGGCCTGGACTACAAGGCCGCGGTGCAAGCCATCGCAGCCGATCTCGGTGCCAAGGGCCTGGGCGAGAAGAAGATCACCTGGCGCCTGCGCGACTGGGGCATCTCGCGCCAGCGCTACTGGGGCACGCCGATCCCGCTGATCCATTGCGATGACTGCGGCGTGGTGCCGGTGCCGGAGCAGGACTTGCCGGTGGTGCTGCCGGAAGACCTGGTGCCGGATGGCACCGGCAACCCGCTGGCCAAGGATCCGCGTTTCCTCGCGTGCACCTGCCCGTCGTGCGGCAAGCCGGCGCGCCGCGAGACCGACACCATGGATACCTTCATCGATTCGTGCTGGTATTACATGCGCTATACCTGCCCGGATGCGGCCACCATGGTCGATGCGCGCAACGACTACTGGATGCCGATGGACCAGTACATCGGCGGCATCGAGCACGCGATCCTTCACCTGCTGTACGCCCGCTTCTGGACCAAGGTCATGCGCGACATGGGCCTGGTCACGTTCAACGAGCCGTTCTCCAACCTGCTCACGCAGGGCATGGTGCTCAACGATACCTACTACCGCGAGGACGCGGCGGGCAAGAAGACCTGGTTCAACCCGGCCGAAGTCGAAGTCAGCACCGATGAGCGCGGCCGCCCGCTGGGCGCCGTGCTCAAGGCGGATGGTCAGCCGGTGGTGATCGGCGGCGTGGAGAAGATGTCGAAGTCCAAGAACAACGGCATTGACCCGCAGGCCCTGATTGACCAGTACGGCGCCGACACCGCGCGCCTGTTCGTGATGTTCGCCGCGCCGCCCGAGCAGCAGCTCGAGTGGAGCGGCTCGGGCGTGGAGGGCGCGTCCCGCTTCCTGCGCCGGGTGTGGAACTACGGCTATGCCAACGCCGAGGCGATTGCGGCGGCGGGCAATGCCGTGCCGTCCGGCGACGCCGACGCAGCGCTGCGCCGTGAGATCCACAGCGTGCTCAAGCAGGCCAACTACGACTATCAGCGCATCCAGTACAACACCGTGGTGTCCGCCACCATGAAGATGCTCAACGCGCTGGAAGACGCCAAGCAGGCCACGCCCGCCGCGCGCCGCGAGGGCCTGGGCATCCTGCTGCGCGTGCTGTATCCGGTGGTGCCGCACGTCACCCACGGGCTGTGGCAAGAGCTCGGCTACGCCACGCAGTACGGCGATTTGCTCGACGCAGCCTGGCCGCAGGTGGACGAATCCGCGCTGGTGCAAAGCGAGCTGGACCTCGTGCTGCAGATCAACGGCAAGGTGCGCGGCAGCCTGAAGGTGCCGGCCGACGCCGACCGCGCCGCCATCGAGGCCATGGCTGCCGCCAGCGAGATCGTTGCCAAGTTCGCTGACGGCGCCGCGCCGAAGAAGATCGTGGTGGTCCCGGGCCGCCTCGTCAATGTGGTTCTTTAACGTGGCGCTGTAACCAGCGCCAGAGAAGCCAACAAGGGAGCTGCCCACATGGATGGACAGAAGCTGGATCGACCGCTGCAGGGCCGCCGCAAGGTCCTGGCCACGCTGCTGCTGGCCGGCCTGCTGGGCGGCTGCGGGTTTCACATGCGCGGCAACGCGGACTTCGCATTCAAGCGGCTGTACGTGAGCATTCCGCCCAATACGCTGATGGGCTCCGATTTGCGCCGCGCCATCCGCAACGGGTCGGACACGCAGATCGTGACCGACCCGAAAGAGGCGGATGCCCTGCTCGATGTGCTGCAGGACACGCGTACCAAGACAGTGCTGTCGATCACCACCACCGGCGTGGTGCGCGAATACCGCCTGACGCAGCGCTTCACCTTCCGCCTGCGTGACGCCGGCGGCCAGGAGCTGATCGCGCCGTCGCAACTGGTGCTAACACGCGACCTGACCTACAACGAAGCCAACACGCTGGCCAAGGATTACGAAGAGCAGCAGCTCTATCGCGACATGCAGCGCGACATCGTGCAGCAGCTGATTCGCCGGCTGAGCGCGGTCAAGGCCATCTGAGCGGCGCGGGAAGCGCCGGCCAGATACGCCCAATACGGCAAGGACAGAGGAAAGAAGCGCACGGCATGCAGCTCAAGCTCGATGGACTCGAAGCGCACCTGCGCCAGGCCAAGGGACGCGGCCTGGCTCCGCTCTACGTGGTGCATGGCGATGAGCACCTGCTGGTGCTCGAGGCGGTCGACCGCCTGCGCCAGGCTGCGCGCGAGGCCGGCTTCACGGAGCGCGAGGTGCTGTCCTCCGAGCGCGGCTTCAACTGGGGCCACGTGGTCCAGGCGCAGCAATCGATGTCGCTGTTCGGCGACCGCAAGATCGTCGAGCTGCGGATTCCCTCCGGCAAGCCCGGCAAGGACGGCGGCGAGGCGCTGCGCGCGGTGGCTGCCCAGCCTTCGCCGGACGTGGTCATGTTCATCACGCTGCCGCGGCTGGACTTCGCCACGGCCAAGTCGGCCTGGTTCCAGGCGCTGGACGCCGCCGGCGTGTCGATCAAGGTTGATTCCGTCGACCGCACCCGGCTGCCGGCCTGGGTCGGCGAGCGGCTGGCGCTGCAGCAGCAGCGGGTCGAGCCCGGTGAACCGGGGCGGCGCGCGCTGCAGTTCATCGCCGACAAGGTCGAAGGCAACCTGCTGGCCGCTCACCAGGAAATCCAGAAGCTCGGGCTGCTGTATCCCGCTGGTCCGCTGACCTTCGAACAGGTGCACGATGCGGTGCTCAACGTGGCCCGCTACGACGTCTTCAAGCTCTCCGAAGCCATGCTCGGCGGCGACGTGCCGCGCCTGGTGCGCATGCTCGAAGGGCTGCGCGGGGAGGGCGAGGCCACGGTGCTGGTGCTGTGGGCGCTGACCGAGGAAATTCGCGTATTATCCAAGGTCCGGCAAGGGCTGGCGGCAGGCAAGCAGATTGGTGTCCTGACACGTGAACTGCGTATCTGGGGCCCGCGCGAAAAGCTGGTGCCGCAGGCCGCGCAGCGCCTCTCGCTGGCGCAGCTGGAAGCCGCGCTGGGCATGGCCGCCAAGCTGGACCGGCAGGTCAAGGGCCTGCGCGCCGAAGGCATGCCGGCCGAGCCCTGGGATGGCCTGCTGCAGCTGGCGCTGACCATCGCCCGGTAGCCCGCAGGCCTGGCGCGGTCATTGGAGATCACTGCCAGTGACCCGCAGAGCCAGCCGTCGCCGACAAAAAAGACAAGCTAAACCAAGCATTGAGGGCCGGGTCGCCTGGCCAGGAATATGAACGAGCTCGATCTCAAGCAGTACATGGACCGCGTCGGCCAGCAGGCCCGCGCCGCCTCCCGCGCCATGGCGCGCGCCTCCACCGCGGACAAGAACCGCGCGCTGCTGACCATCGCCGCCGCCATCCGCCGCGACGCCGCGCACCTCAAGGCCGTGAACGCCGGCGACGTGGAGCGTGCCCGCGCCAACGGCCAGGACGCCGCTTTCATCGACCGCCTGACGCTCTCGGACAAGGCCATCGACACCATGGCCGCCGGCCTGGAACAGATCGCCGCGCTGGCGGACCCGATCGGCGAGATCAGCAACATGAAATTCCGTCCCACCGGCATCCAGGTGGGCCAGATGCGGGTGCCGCTGGGTGTCATCGGCATCATCTACGAGTCGCGTCCCAACGTGACCATCGACGCAGCCGCGCTATGCCTGAAATCGGGCAACGCCACCATCCTGCGCGGCGGCTCCGAGGCGATCGATTCCAATACCGCGCTGGCCGCCCTGGTGGCCGAGGGCCTGGCCGCCGCCGGCCTGCCGCCCGAAGCGGTGCAGGTGATCTCGACCACCGACCGCGCCGCGGTTGGCCGACTCATCACCATGACCGAATACGTTGACGTGATCGTGCCGCGCGGCGGCAAGAGCCTGATCGCGCGCCTGATGGCGGAAGCGCGGGTGCCCATGATCAAGCACCTGGATGGCATCTGCCACGTCTATATCGATGTCGACGCGGACCTGGACAAGGCAGTGCGCGTTGCCGACAACGCCAAGACCCAGCGCTACGCGCCCTGCAACACCATGGAAACGCTGCTGGTCGCGCGCGATGTCGCCGCCGCGGCGCTGCCGCCGCTGTGCCGCATCTACCAGGAAAAGGGCGTTGAGCTGCGCGTGTGCGCCGCCACCCGCGCCACGCTGGAAGCCGCCGGTTTCACCGGCCTGGTCGACGCCACCGAAGAAGACTGGCGGCTCGAGTACCTGGCGCCGGTGCTGGCGATCCGCACCGTGGCCGGGCTGGACGAGGCCATCGAGCACATCAATACCTACGGCTCGGCGCATACCGATTCCATCATCACCGAGAACTACACCACCGGCATGCGCTTCCTGCGCGAGGTGGACTCGGCCAGCGTGATGATCAATGCGTCGACGCGCTTTGCCGATGGCTTCGAGTACGGCCTGGGCGCCGAGATCGGCATCTCCAACGACAAGCTGCACGCGCGCGGCCCGGTCGGCCTGGAAGGCCTGACCTCGCTGAAGTACGTGGTGTTCGGCCACGGCGAGATCCGTACCTGAGTGGGCTGGCGGCACGCATAGCGTGCCGCTTCCCGTTGCGCATCCCCACCGTTTCACCGTTCCCATGCGTCCCCATGGGAACCCAACCAGAAAGAAGGCCAGATGCTCTGGGTTAAAGCGCTGCACATCGTTTTCGTTGTTTCCTGGTTCGCTGGCCTGTTCTACCTGCCTCGCATCTTCGTCAACCTCGCCATGGAGCGCGAGCCGGCGAGCATGCAGCGCCTGCTGCTGATGGCGCGCAAGCTCTACCGCTTCATGACCATGCTGGCGGTGCCGGCGCTGGTGTTCGGGCTGTGGCTGTATATCGGCTACGGGATCGGGCGCGGTCCGGGGCAGGGCTGGATGCATGCCAAGCTGGCGCTGGTGCTGGTGCTGATCGGCTATCACCATGGCTGCGGCGTGCTGCTCAAGAAGTTCGAGGGCGGGCGCAATACGCGATCGCACACCTTCTATCGCTGGTTCAACGAGTTGCCGGTGCTGGTGCTGCTGGCGGTGGTGATCCTGGTGGTGGTCAAGCCGTTCTGACGCGCGTTGGCCGGCGGCCGCGCGCATTGCCTGCGTGGGCCGCCGGGTTTGGGTTTTTTCTCGTATCGTATTTCATTCGTTTCACGCAGCATCGCCGCATTCACCGCGCGGTTGTCTCGCCCCACTCCGTCCAGAGGACATGATGAGCAAGCAGGTCGACTACTATCTCACCCCGCAATCGCCTTTCGTCTACCTTGGCCACGAACGCTTCACCGCGATTGCGGCAAAGCATGGCGTGCAAGTCAATCTCAAGCCCTGCGACCTGGGCCGCGTGTTCTCTGTTTCGGGTGGCTTGCCGCTGGCGCAGCGTCCGCCGCAGCGCCAGGCTTACCGCCTGGTCGAGCTGGCCCGCTGGAGCGAGTTTCTTGGCCTGCCGCTGAACCCGCAGCCGACCTTTTTCCCGGTCTCCGGCGACGCCGCCAGCAAGCTGGTCATCGCCGTGCAGCTGGCCCATGGCACCGCCCGCGCGATGGAGCTGATCGGCGCCATTGGCCGCGCCCTGTGGGCCGAGCAACGCAATATCGCTGACGCCGCCACGCTGGCGCAGCTGGCCGACAGCATCGGCCTGGAAGGCGCGGCGCTGCTCAAGGCGAGCGACGCGCAGGCTGTCCAGGCCGCCTATACGCAGCACACCCAGGACGCGGTTTCCGTCGGCGCGTTCGGCGCGCCGTGGTACGTCTATGACGGCCAGCCTTTCTGGGGCCAGGACCGCCTGGACTTCCTCGATCGCGCCCTCGCGGCGGGCTGAAGCCCCGGAGCGCGGTACACTGCGCGCTATCCGACCCCGTCCGCTACGGCGGACGTTTTTGTTTGCAGGAATTCCCAAGCCATGTCCCAAGCCTTTTTTGCCTCCTGCCCGCGCGGCCTCGAGAGCGCACTTGCCGAAGAGTTGCACGAGATCGCAGCCCGGCCCGGCCTGGCCAGGCTCGCCCCCATCCAGGTCCATCGCGAAATGCCCGGTGGCGTCACTTTCTCGGGCGAGATGGCCGCGGCCTACGCAGTCAACCTGCACTCGCGCATTGCCAGCCGGGTGCTGATGCGGGTCGCCAACCGCGGCTACCGTCGCGAAGACGATATCTATGACCTGGTGCGCGCCCAGCGCTGGGATCATTGGTTCACGCCGGATGAGACGCTGCGGGTGGATGTCACGTCGCATCGCTCGCCGCTGCAGAGCCTGAACTTTATCGCCCTGCGTATCAAGGACGGCGTTTGCGACGCCATGCGCGAGCGCTCGGGCGAGCGGCCCAGCGTCGACACCGTGAATCCGGATGTGCGCATTTATGCCCACCTGACCGAGCACGATTGCACGCTCTACCTCGACACCTCGGGCGATCCGCTGTTCAAGCGGGGCTGGCGCCTGGAGAAGGGTGAGGCGCCGCTGAAGGAAAACCTGGCCGCTGGCATCCTGCGCCTGGCCGGATGGGTGCCAGGCCAGACCGAACGCCCGTTCTACGATCCGATGTGCGGCAGCGGCACCTTCCTGGTGGAGGCGGCCCAGGTGGCCCTTGGCTTGGCTCCCGGCGCGAACCGCAGCTTCGGCTTCGAGCGCCTGAAGGGCGCCGACATCAAGACGTGGAATGCGCTGAAGGCGGCTGCGCGGGATGACGAGGAGGCCGCGCGCAAGCGCGTCGCATCCGAGCCCCTGGAACTCGCCGGCAGCGATATTTCCACCGACCTGCTGTCGATGTCGCAAGCCAACTGGGAACGCGCGGGCTTGCCCGGCGAAGTGCGGTTGAAGCAGGTGGATGCGCGCTTCGCGCAGCCGCCGTTCGCGGCACCCGGCCTGATGTTGATGAACCCGCCGTATGGCGAGCGGATTGCCGTGCGGGGAGAACGCCGGCGGCCGATGGACGAAGCACCGGTCGACGAGATCGATGACGAGGCCGCCAATCAGTTCGCCAGCGCCTTTGCCACCACGCTCAAGCAGCATTTCGCGGGCTGGCAGGCATGGGTATTCACTGGCGACCTGACGCTGCCGCGCCGCTTGCGGCTCAAGGAGTCGCGCCGCACGCCGCTGTACAACGGCAATATCGAGTGCCGGCTGTTCCGTTTCGACATGGTGCGAGGCGGCAACCGCAACGCCCCCGCGCAGCCTTCAGCCTGATGCGGTGCGCGCAGGAGAGGCTCGCTCTCCTGCGCGTTGTGGCTTAGCGCGCCGCGCGCCCGGTGACCCGCTCGGGGTGGCGGGCAAAATCGTCCAGGAAGCCCTGGAAGCTGACCACCGGCTCCTGCAGCAAATGGCGCGGCAGGTCGAACAGCGCGTAGAAATAATCCTCACGCCCTTCGCAGCGCTCGGCCGGCAGGCAATATTGCTCCCAGTCGATGCAGGCCGGCGTGTACATGCCGTTGCCTGGCCAGAAGAAAGGCACGATGCGGCCCTCGCGCAGTCCCTCGATCAGGGCCGCCGGCGCATCGTAAGCTTCCGCGGATTCCACCTGGTTGATCAGGCCGGCGCGTGTCTCGATCACCATCAGCGTGGCCTGGCCCTGCGCCGTCAGCATCAGGATGCCAGCCGGGTTGGGGTAGAGGTAGTACTCGACAAAGCCGTAACGCGCGGTGACCTGGCGCACCCGCTCGCAGATCGCCGGGTCCGACAGGAAGGAAAACGAGTGGCGCGTCAGCAGGTCGCGCAGCGTGCGCGACAGGGTGGCGAAATACTGCTGCTGGAGTGCGTCGATCTCCTGGTCCAGCCGCTCGACCATGTTGCTGTCGTGCTTCTTCACGTAGCGGTCGATCAGCCCATGGTTGAAGCCCTGCACGGCAATGCCTTCGTCGGCGGTGCCGGTCAGCAGGATGGTCTTGCACGGCAGGTCCTGCAGGGCCTGGCAGAACTCCAGCCCGTTCATCTGCGGCATCGAATAATCGACCACGATCACGCCCGGCTGCACAAAGCGGTTGTAGTCGTGGATTTGCCGGTAGATGCGGTCGATATCGAGCTGCACGGTGCGCCGCTCGGTCAGGAAGGTCAGGTCGTCGTGCGTGACCCGCACGGGCAGGAAGCCGGTCGAGCGTGTGGTGTAGGTCTCGCGGATCCATTGCAGGGCTTCCCGGGGGTCGGTGAATGTCACCACCGGGCGCGACGGATCCATCTGGAACGCCAGGCTGTCGATGAACGATTTACTGTCGTCGACGAGCACCGTGAGGATCGGGTGATGGAAGACCGACAGATTCCTGTCCTGGGGGTTGAATGTCATGTTGCGTTCGGCTCCGGTGTCGGCAGACACTTCGGGCGGGTGGTTTGGCGCGGCTGGAGATCCGGCGCGGCAATGCCAGCGGACGGATCGGTTCGGAGCGGCCCACCGCGCTGGACTACACCTGGCCCGTTTTGGATGACCGGCGCGTGCCATGGCCGGTGACCGGAAACCAGTATAGCGCGCTCGCGCTTGCGCGCAACCGGACCCCGGCGAGATGGAAAAAAGCGCGACAGTGTCGCGCTCTTCGTGGCGGCGGATACGGGCGGATGCCGGTATCTGGTGCTTCCGGCGTGCTTACTCGATCGCCTTGCCCATGTCTTCGACCACCTTCTTGGCGTCGCCGAACACCATCATGGTCTTGTCCATGTAGAACAGCTCGTTGTCCAGGCCCGCGTAGCCAGCGGCCATCGAGCGCTTGTTCACGATGATGGTCTTGGCCTTGTAGGCTTCCAGGATCGGCATGCCGGCAATCGGCGAGGCGGGATCGGTCTTGGCGGCCGGGTTCACCACGTCGTTGGCGCCCAGCACCAGCACCACGTCCGCCTGGCCGAACTCGCTGTTGATGTCCTCCATTTCGAAGACCTGGTCGTAAGGCACCTCGGCCTCGGCCAGCAGCACGTTCATGTGGCCCGGCATGCGGCCCGCCACCGGGTGGATGGCGTACTTCACCGTCACGCCTTTCTCGACCAGCTTCTCGGTCAGTTCCTTGAGCGCATGCTGCGCGCGCGCCACCGCCAGGCCGTAGCCCGGGACGATGATCACGGTCTCGGCATTGCCCATCAGGAAGGCCGCGTCGTCGGCCGAGCCGGACTTCACGTTGCGCTGCGCCTGGCCACCGGCAGCGGCCGCCGCGGGCGCGCCGCCAAAGCCGCCGAGCAGCACGTTGAAGAACGAACGGTTCATCGCGCGGCACATGATGTACGAGAGGATGGCGCCGGAGGAGCCCACCAGCGAGCCGGCAATGATCAGCATCGGGTTGTTCAGCGAGAAGCCGATGCCCGCCGCGGCCCAGCCGGAGTACGAGTTCAGCATCGACACCACCACCGGCATGTCGGCGCCGCCGATCGGGATGATGATCAGCACGCCCAGCACGAAGGCGATCGCCAGCATCAGCAGGAAGGGCAGCCAGTCCTGCGACAGGCAGAAGATGATGCCGAAGCCGATCATGGCCACCGCCAGCAGCAGGTTCAGCAGATGCTGCCCGGCGAAGGACACCGGCGCGCCCTGGAACAGGCGGAACTTGTACTTGCCCGACAGCTTGCCGAAGGCGATCACCGAACCGGAGAAGGTGATGGCGCCGACAAAGCAGCCGATGAACAGCTCGATGCGGTTGCCAAACGGGATATCGTGCGAGCCCGGCGGCGTGATGCTGAATGCCGACGGCTCGGCCACCACGGCCACCGCGATGCAGACCGCGGCCATACCGATCAGCGAGTGCATGGCGGCCACCAGTTCGGGCATCTTGGTCATCTCGACCTTTCTTGCCACGTAGGCGCCGATGCCGCCGCCAACCACCAGCGCGCCGAAGATCAGCGCCATGCCTTCGCCGACCGACGACTGGCCCGCGCCGATGGCCAGGAACTCGCTTTTGAGCTTGGCGATCAGCACCAGCGTGGTCACCGCGGCGATGGCCATGCCGATCATGCCGAAGGCATTGCCGCGCCGCGCGGAGCTGGGATGGGACAGGCCCTTGAGCGCCTGGATGAAGCAGACCGAGGCGAGCAGGTAGAGCAGGGTGACGAGGTTCATGCTCACTTGGCGCCCTCCTCATGACCCTTGCCGGCCTTGGCCTTGGGTTCCTTCTTCTTGAACATCTCCAGCATGCGCTGTGTCACCAGGAAGCCGCCGAACACGTTGACCGCGGCGAGCGCGACCGCCAGCGTGCCCATGGTGCGGCCCACGGGGCCCTCGGTCAGGCCGGCAGCCAGCATGGCGCCGACGATGATGATGGCCGAGATCGCATTGGTCACGGCCATCAGCGGGGTGTGCAGGGCGGGCGTCACCGTCCAGACCACGTGGTAGCCCACGTAGATCGCTAGCACGAAGATGATCAGGTTGATCACCGTGTGGTTCACCATTTCCATCGACTTCTCCTCCGTTGCTTGAATGCCTTGCTGCGCGGTTGTCCCGTGTTCTTTTGCCTGGCCAGGCGCCTGTGAGCGCCTACTGCATCGATGCCCCGCCTGGTGCCGCGTTGTCGTCTGTCGCGTAGGTACCCTCACCCCGGGGGTGACGGTACGGCTGAATCCGAAAATGGCACGCCGGATGCGGGCATCGCACCGGCGTTGGCTCCCGGCGCGATGTCCTCATCCGCTTACACCTTCTTGATTTCCTTGATGGCGTTGTTGTCGTCCACCAGGATGATCTTCGGCTTGTAGGTGGCGATCTCTTCATCGCTCATCGGCGCGTAGGTGCAGATGATGAGATGGTCGCCCAGGTGCGCGCGCCGTGCGGCCGCACCGTTGAGCGAGATCTCGCCGCTGCCGCGCACGCCCTTGATGATGTAGGTGGAGAAGCGCTCGCCATTGTTGACGTTGTATAGCTCGATTTTCTCGAACTCCTTCATGTCGGCCGCTTCGAGCAGATTCTCGTCGATGCCGCATGATCCCTCATAGTTGAGGTCCGCCTGTGTCACGGTGACACGATGGAGCTTGGCGCGGAGCATGATGCGTTGCATGGGTGATACGTCCTTGTTTGATGCTGGATGAGCTTGTAGGGAAGCCCCTGGGGTTGAGTCCTGACGGGCCACTTGGAATGGTTCCGGGGCCTGGGTATCGGCCAGCCGTACCGGTTGTACAGCCCGATAGCGGCAGGCGCGCTACCGTGCACCTGGCCGGAACCGCCTGGCCCCATTCTAAAGCGACCGGGCCGCGGCGGGCCCGCTGCCGCTTCAGGAAGCGCCGCGGACCACCTGACCGTCCTTGCACATCAGGCAGGCGGCGACGATATCGTCTTCCAGGTTCAGCGTGAACTGGCCTTCCTTGTCGATGACGAGCTTGAGGAAGTCGAGCACGTTGCGCGCATATAGCGCCGACGCGTCGGCCGCCACCATGCTGGCCAGGTTGGTGTGCCCGATCAGCGTGACGCCGTGGCGTTCCACCACTTCGTCAGCCACCGTCAGCGGGCAGTTGCCGCCCTGCGCCGCGGCGAGGTCGACCACCACCGAGCCCGGCTTCATCGCCTGCACCGTTTCTTCCTTGAGCAGCACCGGCGCCTGGCGGCCCGGGATCAGCGCGGTAGTGATGACGATGTCGGCGGCCTTGGCGCGCTCGTGCACCAGTTCGGCCTGGCGCCGCATCCAGTCGGGTGGCATGGGGCGGGCATAGCCGCCCACGCCCTGCGCGATCTCGCGCTCTTCGTCGGTGACGAAGGGCACATCGAGGAATTTGGCGCCCAGCGATTCGATCTGTTCCTTGACGGCGGGACGCACGTCGGAGGCTTCGATGACCGCGCCCAGCCGCTTGGCGGTGGCGATGGCCTGCAGGCCCGCCACGCCGGCGCCGAGAATCAGCACGCGGGCCGCCTTGACGGTGCCGGCGGCGGTCATCAGCATGGGCATGAAACGCTGGTAATGATGCGCGGCGACCAGCACGGCCTTGTAGCCGGCGATATTGGCCTGGGAAGAGAGCACGTCCATGCTCTGCGCGCGCGTGGTGCGCGGCGCGGCTTCCAGCGCGAAGGCGGTCAGCGTGGCGCTCGCCATGCGCGCGTTGTTCTCTGCGTCGAAGGGATTGAGCATGCCGACCAGCACGGCGCCCGGCTTCATCAGCGCGAGCTCGGCATCGACGGGGGCGCGGACCTTGAGCACCAACTGCGCGCCGAAGGCTTGCGCCGCGGTGCCAATGGTGGCGCCGACGGCCTCATACGCCGAGTCCGGCACGCTGGCGCGTACGCCGGCTCCCGACTGGACGATGACCTGATGGCCCTGGGTCACGTACTTCTTGACCGTCTCCGGGGTGGCGGCGACACGAGTCTCACCTGCCCGCGTCTCCTGCGGGATGCCGATGTGCATCGTCAATTTCTCCTTTTGCTGGCGTCTTTGAGGCGCTGTCAAAATGATTCTGGCGCTGGCACGCGAGCTTGTCGTACGACTGCCACGACATGGCAACGCGCCTGGCCAGAACCGATTCGGCTCATTCTGACAATGCCACTGATCTGCTAGGCGGGCGGACGTCTTTGGCCCTTTTGTGTCTGCCCTTTGTGTCTGCCATGCGCCCGGCCAGGCCGAACGCAGCGCACAATTTTTTCGCAGCTTACAGGAATCTGACGATATGTGGTGACCGGCTGGTCGGCTTTTGCGCAACCGTATCACCCCCTCGCGGGACCTGCCGGTTCATCCCAGGGCATGCCGGGACGTTCCCTTTACGATTTTTACGCCATCCCTTGGCGGGCCGGTATTTTCTTGACACCGATTTTAGGCGCGTGCCCGTACTGTTCCGGTCGCGCCGCGGCCACTGTCATCCTGACGCTCGCCGTGGCTTCAGCCATCGCCTGATGCGTGGCTGTCCACCGATCGAAGTTCTTCCAATTGCCAAGTTATCCATGACTGCTCTTCGCTTCAACGTTTCGCACGCCTGTCTCGCTACCCTGTCTTGCGCCACGCTTCTCGCCACGCCGGCCGCCTTCGCGCAGGGCGCGCCCGATGCAGCCGCGGCGGCCGACGCGTCGCCGCACACCTTCACGGCCAACGTCACGCTGGCCAGCGAATATCGCTACCGGGGCCTGATGCAGTCCAACCGTCGCCCGGCGATCCAGGGCGGCTTCGACTACACGCATTCGAGCGGCTTCTACGTGGGCAACTGGAACTCCAGCATCAGCTGGCTTGGCGACAGCAACGCCAAGGTGTCGGCGCCGATCGAGATGGATTTCTATGGCGGCTTCAAGAACACCGTCACGCTGGGCGGGCTCGAATGGAACTACGACGTGGGCGTGCTGGAATACTACTATCCCGGCGACTATCCGGCCGGCTACACACGCCCGTACACGACGGAGCTGTACGGCGGCATCGGCTACGGCCCGGTGTTCCTGAAATACTCGCACGCAGTGACCAACCTGTTCGGCTTCAACGACAGCAAGAACAGCTACTACGTAGACCTGTCGGCCAATGTGCCGCTGAACGTCTGGGACCTGACGCTCAATGCGCACGTCGGCTACCAGAAGGTGAGGAATGTCACGGACGCCTCGTACACGGACTGGAAGCTGGGGTTGACCAAGGACCTGGGCAAAGGCTTTGCGCTGGCGATCGCTTATATCGACACCAATGCCAACAAGTCGGTCTACACCAATGTGCCTGGCCGTTATATCGGCAAGGCAGCCGCCTTCGCGTCGCTCACCAAGACGTTCTGAGCATGCCGCGCCATCTTGATGACATTTTGATGGCGGCGGCGGCGATTACTGCATCAACTTGAGGCGGCCATGCATAGCATGGTTGCATCTTCAACAGACGACCCGCCCAGCGCGGGTCCCGCTCAAATGCGACAGTCGAGCCTTGCCGTGGCCTTTGCTTGCGTGCCACGACGCCGTCTTACCCGCACCGAATCCCGCACCGCGCGCCTTGACGCATCTGGCATCGAAGCCGCGCAGGCCGCCGCGCCCGCGCTTGGCGTGGACACCGCGCACAGCTGGATCCGCCTGCGCCTGGCGGTGGCGTCGAGCCAGGTCTTCGCACTGCGCCAGTCGCTGCACCGCGCGATCGGGCAACTGGCGCGCATTTACGTGGTCGAGGTGGACCACCGCCATGGCGAGACCACGCTGCATGTGGAAGTCGAGCGCGGCGGCCGCGACGCTGCCATGCACGCCATCATGATGGCCCTGCCGGCCGCCGAGTTCGGCGTCACCACGGTGCTAGGACAAGACCATGCCGCGCACTGAGATGATGGCGGGCTTGCGCGAAGACAGCCGCGCGACGTTGTGGCTGCCACTGGTGACACCGATGCAGGGCGGCGAGCTGGACCTGGCCTGCGCGCAGCGGCTGGCCGCGCACTATGTGGCCAGCGGCGTGGATGGGCTGGTCATCCTGGGCACGACCGGGGAGGGCGGCTTGCTCACGCGGGATGAGCGGCTGATGTTTACCGCCGCGGTGCTGGAGGCGGTGGACGGTGCGCTGCCGGTGCTGGCTGGCGTTGGCGGCGTGGATACCCGCGTGGTTTGCGAACAGGTGCGCCAGCTCGACCGCTTCGATCTGGCGGGCTACCTGGTGCCGCCGCCGTACTACCTGCGGCCCGGCGATGAGGGCATTGCCTGGCATGTCGAGCGCGTGGCGGATGCCACCTGGCGCCCGCTGATGCTCTACAACGTGCCCAAGCGTACTGGCTGCAACATGTCACCGGCATTGGTGCAGCGGCTGGCCGCGCATCCGCGCGTCGTCGCGGTCAAGGAGTGCGACGCTGCCGGGCTTCGTGCCCTGGCCGGCAACGACCGGCTCGCGGTCTTCTGCGGCGAGGACGCGGCCATGCTGGACCACCTGCTAGCGGGTGGCGACGGCGTGGTTCCGGCTTGCGCGCACATCCGCCCGGATCTGTTCGTGCGGCTGTTGCAACTGGTGGCGCAGGGCCGTGTTGCCGAAGCGCGTGCGCTGTTCGCGAGCCTTTCGCCATTGATCTCGCTGCTATTCTCCGAGCCCAATCCGGCCCCGGTCAAGACCGCGCTGGCATTGTGCGGGCTGGCAGGTTCCGAGGTCAGGCGGCCACTGGTGCCGGCGAGCCGCGCGCTGCGCGAACGGCTGGACCAGGTGATCGCTTCGCTGCCGGCGGTGGAGGACGTGGAGCGCACTTTGTTGCCGGCTTAGCGTTGGCGCGGGCGCGGCGCCGGATGCGTCGGATGCGCAGGATGCGTGAAAGGGCGGCAACCGGTAGAATGCCGGATTGCCTAAAATTTGTGCATCATGTCACACGACTGGAAGGCCAGCGTCACGGTTGCCGCGGTAATTGAGCGCGGCGGCCGCTTCCTGCTGGTGGAAGAAGAAACCCCCGACGGCCTGCGGCTGAACCAGCCTGCCGGCCATCTTGACCCGGGCGAGAGCCTGATTCACGCCGTCATCCGCGAAACGCTGGAAGAAACCGCGCACACGTTCGAGCCGCGCGCGCTGCTGGGCTGCTATATGGCCCGCCCGCAATCGGCCGGCACGGCGGCGCGCCCGGGTGGCGACATCACCTATGTGCGCTTCGCCTTTACCGGCGAGCTGGGCGCGCTCGATGCCGGGCGCCAGCTCGATGTGGGCATCGTGCGCACCGTGTGGATGAGCGCCGACGAAATCCGCGCCTGCCCCGAGCGCCATCGCACGCCGCTGCTGCTGGCCTGCATCGAGGACTATCTGGCGGGCAAGCGCTTCGCGCTCGACGCGCTCTACACCCATCCTTCCGTGGTGGGCGGCGGAGTGCAGTCATGAGCCAGGGCAAGCGCGTGGTGGTGGGCATGTCGGGTGGCGTGGATTCGTCGGTGACAGCGTGGCTGCTCAAGCAGCAAGGCTACGAGGTGATCGGCCTGTTCATGAAGAACTGGGAAGACGACGACGACAGCGAGTACTGCTCGACCCGGCAGGACTGGCTGGACGTGGTCTCGGTGGCCGACCTCATCGGCGTCGACGTGGAAGCGGTCAATTTCGCCGCCGAGTACAAGGACCGCGTCTTTGCGGACTTCCTGCGCGAATACTCGGCCGGCCGCACGCCCAACCCCGACGTGTTGTGCAATGCCGAGATCAAGTTCAAGGCCTTCCTGGACCACGCCATGTCGCTGGGCGCGGACACCATCGCCACCGGCCACTACGCGCGCGTGCGCGAAGCGGGGGCGGATGTGGGGGCCGGCACGGGCCGCTTCGAGCTGCTCAAGGCCTTTGACCACACCAAGGACCAGAGCTACTTTCTGCACCGGCTGAACCAGGCGCAGCTGTCGCGCACGCTGTTTCCGCTGGGCGAGATGCCCAAGACGCGCGTGCGCGAGATCGCTGCCGAGATCGGCCTGCCCAATGCCAAGAAGAAGGATTCCACCGGCATCTGTTTTATCGGCGAGCGGCCGTTCCGCGATTTTCTCAACCGCTACCTGCCGACCAAGCCGGGACCGATGAAGACGCCGGACGGCAAGGAAGTCGGCCAGCACATCGGTCTGGCGTTCTACACGCTGGGGCAACGCAAGGGCATCGGCCTGGGCGGCAGCCGCGCGGGCAATGGCGACGCCTGGTACGTGGCGCGCAAGGACATGGCCAGCAACACGCTGTATGTGGTGCAGGGCCATGAGCATCCGTGGCTGCTGACGCCCACGCTCGACGCTGCCGACCTGTCGTGGGTGGCGGGCACCGGCCCGGCGGTGGGCACCACGCTGTCGGCCAAGACGCGGTATCGGCAGAGCGATGCGCCCTGCACGGTGACGGGGGCCGGCGACGATGCCCTGCAACTGACGTTCGCGCAGGCGCAGTGGGCGGTCACGCCCGGCCAGTCCGCGGTGCTGTACGACGGCGATGTCTGCCTGGGCGGCGGCATCATCCGGTGACGCGTGCCGAGTGCGATCGCATGAAAAAACCGGCTCGATGGCCGGTTTTTTCATCTTCGCGCGGCAGGAGGCGCAGGCAAGGCTCAGGCGCGTGGCGGTTCCGTGTCGATGAACGACTGGCGCTTGGCAAGCTTGTCCTGGTACACGGCGAGGCGCGGGTGGCGCTCACGCCAGGCGATGTCCGGGAAGCGGAAGTCGAGGTACGACAACGCGCAGCCCACGGCCACGTCGGCCAGCGAGTAATGGTTGCCCGAGCACCAGGGCCGGTCGGCCAGGCCGTCGGCGATGGCGGCCACCGCGGCGTCGATCTTGCCGAGCTGGCGCTGGACCCAGCGCTCGCTGCGCTGCCCGGGCTCGCGCTGCGTGTGTTCCAGGCGCGCCAGCAGGGCGGCATCGAGCAGGCCGTCGGCCAGCGCTTCCCAGCAACGTACCTCGACGCGTTCGCGGGCGCCTTGCGGGATCATGCGGCTGACGGGCGTCAGGGTGTCGACGTATTCGACGATCACGCGCGAGTCGAAAATCGCGCCGCCGTCTTCCATGACCAGGCACGGTACCTTGCCCAGCGGGTTGAACTGGGAGATGGTGGTGTCCGGCGACCACACGTCAACCTCGACCATCTGGTAATCGATCTTCTTTTCCGCCATCACGACGCGCACTTTGCGCGCGTAAGGGCTGGTTTGCGATGCATACAGCTTCATGGACTCCCCTCGAGCTTGTTATGAAGTGCATCGGCCGCGCCTCGCGCGCCCGGCATGCCCGATGCACTTCATAACAGGCTAGCGGATCGGCGAGCGCGAGTATACCCGTGCCCCGTCCGGGATGTGCCGGGCGTGCGTGGCGCCTGCCTGCCGTGTCGTCATGCCGAGACGCGCGAGCTGCCCGGCCCCGCGAACGCGTCCACAGAAGGCAGGCCGCGATGGTAAAATGCCCGCTTTCCGTCGTGCCGTCAGTCGGTTTTTGCGCCGAATTGTTCTCTTCTTGAGGTGAATTGGACCTGTTTTTGTGTCTTTTCCCCTCTTTAGACCGGTTCGGCCTTGTCGCCGGCCACTTCGGCCCGCGAGGGCCTCGCCCGGCCATTTTGCCCGCGCAATCTGCCCGCCCGGCCACGCTTGCGTAACCACTCCCTCTATCCCTCCGGTCTCCCAGCATGTCTTCTTCCTCGCTCTCCCCGCTCACCGCCCTGTCTCCCATCGATGGCCGCTACGCCTCCAAGGCCGATGCGCTGCGCGAGTGGCTCTCGGAAGCAGCCTTCATGCGCAACCGCGTCAAGGTGGAAGTGCACTGGCTGATCGCGCTGTCGCAAGCCGGCCTGCCCGACATGCCGAAGTTCTCGCCGGCCTCGGAAGCGGCCCTGCTGGCGCTGGTGGACAACTTCACCGAAGCCCACGCATCGCGCATCAAGGAGATCGAGGCAGTCACCAACCATGACGTGAAGGCCGTGGAGTACTGGCTCAAGGAACAGGTCAAGGGCAACGCCGAGCTGGAAGCCGCGAGCGAGTTCATCCATTTCGCCTGCACCTCGGAAGACATCAACAACACTTCGCACGGCATGATGCTCAAGGGCGCCCGCGAAGGCGTGATCCTGCCCACGCTGCAACGCGTGCACGCGCGCCTGGTGGAGCTGGCCCATGCCAATGCCCGCCAGCCGATGCTGTCGCGCACCCACGGCCAGCCGGCCAGCCCGACCACGCTGGGCAAGGAAATGGCCAACGTGGCGGCACGCCTGGCGCGCGCCATCGAGCGCATCCAGCGCGTGGAGCTGCTGGGCAAGATGAACGGCGCGGTCGGCAACTACAACGCCCACCTGTCGGCGTACCCCAGCTTCGACTGGGAAGCCTTCTCCAAGCAGGTGATCGAAACGCGCCTGGGCCTGACCTTCAACCCCTACACCATCCAGATCGAGCCGCACGATTACATGGCCGAGCTGTTCGACGCCATCGCCCGCGCCAACACCATCCTGCTCGACCTGAACCGCGACATCTGGGGCTATATCTCGCTGGGCTACTTCAAGCAGCGCACCAAGGCCGGCGAAATCGGCTCGTCGACCATGCCGCACAAGGTCAACCCGATCGACTTCGAGAACTCGGAAGGCAACCTGGGCCTGGCCAACGCGGTGCTGCGCCACTTGTCGGAAAAGCTGCCGCTGTCGCGCTGGCAGCGTGACCTGACGGATTCCACCGTGCTGCGCAACATGGGCGTGGCCTTCGGCTACAGCCTGCTGGCCTATGAGGCCTGCCTGCGCGGCCTGGGCAAGCTGGAAACCAACCCCGAGCGCCTGGACGAAGACCTCGACAACTGCTGGGAAGTGCTGGCCGAGCCGGTGCAGACCGTCATGCGCCGTTTTGGCGTGCCCAATCCCTACGAGCAGCTCAAGGAACTGACGCGCGGCAAGGGCATCTCGCGCGAGGCGCTGCAGACCTTCATCAGCGGCCTGGCGATCCCAGACGATGCCAAGAAGCTGCTGCTGGAAATGACCCCGGCCACCTATATCGGCCGTGCCGTCAGCCTCGCCGAGCGCGTGTGATTCTCCCGGCCTGCCGGCCGGCGCGTAGAAAAAAAGCCATCCCTGGGGATGGCTTTTTTTGTTGATGGGCGGCCAGCGCGGGCACGGCTTGCCGGCTGCGGCGTAATGTCACTTCAAATGGTTTGAATGATTCCATGAATTTCAGACCGTTCCGCAACCTGCCTGCCGCACAATAATGCGAGAATTCAAAGAGCAGCAGTAATTGCCGTTCAGTAAAAGATTGTGAAACGCCCGCAAGGGCAGGGGTCCTTATCCATGCATTCCCAAGCCAAAGCCGGCGCCCACGCCGGCGCTGCCGCAGCGCCGCAGCCGACGTCCGCCTATGGAGCCACGGCGATCGGCTTGCACTGGATCATCGCGCTGCTGATCTTCGCCGCCTTCGGGCTGGGCCTGTACATGACCAGCATCCCGGGCTTGTCGATGCTCAAGCTCAAGCTGTTTTCCTGGCACAAGTGGATCGGCGTGACCGTCTTTGCCATTGCCGTGCTGCGCGTGCTGTGGCGCGCCACCCACCGCGCGCCGGAACCGGCCGCGGGCACTCCGGCCTGGCAGGCCAAGGCCGCGCACGCGGCGCACCTGCTGCTCTACGCGCTGATCGTGGTGGTGCCCATCACGGGCTACCTGTACAGCTCGGCTTCAGGGGTTCCCGTGGTCTACCTCGGCATCTGGCAGCTGCCCGCGCTGATCGAGAAGAGCGATGCGCTCAAGGAAATCCTCAAGCTGGTTCACATCTGGCTGAACTACCTGATGGCCGTGATCGTCGTAGTGCATGCGGCGGCGGCCATCAAGCATCAGTTCATCGAGCGCGATGGCACGCTGGCGCGCATGCTGCCGTTCCTCAAGTAAGCCGATATACCGACATGCCGGCAAACCGGCAAATGACCGAGGGCCGCAAGGCCCTCTTAGCGACAGGAGTTTTTAATGAAACGCATTCCCCGCCCGAGCGCGCTTCTGATGGCAGCCACGCTGGCCACTGCCGGCATCGCAGCCAACTACGCCTGGGCCCAGGTCGACGCGGCCAAGAGCTCGGTCACCGCGACGGCCCGCCAGATCGGCGTGCCGATGGAGGGCAAGTTCAAGAAATTCGACGCCACAGTCGCGTTCGATCCCGCCAAGCTGGCAACATCCTCGGCCAAGGTCGAGATCGACGTGTCCAGCTTCGAGATCGGCGACGCCGAGACCACCAAGGAGGTCAAGGGGCGCGACTGGTTCGACGCGGCCAAGTACCCCAAGGCGGTGTTCCAGTCGACCAGCATCAAGGCCGGCGCAGCCGGCAAGTATGAGGTGGCGGGCAAGCTCACCATCAAGGGCAAGACCCAGGACGTCGTGATTCCGGCGAGCTATCGCCAGGATGCCGGTGGCCAGGTGTTTGAAGGCGTGCTGCCCATCAAGCGCACCGTGTACAACATCGGCGACGGCGAATGGAAGGACACTTCCGTAGTGGCCGACGATGTCCAGATCAAATTCCGTATCGTGACCTTGGCTAAGAAGTAAGCGCGCCGCGCCCATCTTCCCTGCCATTCCTTTGCTGTTCATCCCCAACTTTTTGCCGGGAGCTCTTATGAAATTGCGCACCATCCTCGCCGCTGTCGCGGCCCTGTCCGCCGTCGGCGTCGCATCCGCCAACACGGTGACCTACAACCTCGATCCCACTCACACGTACCCGAGCTTCGAAGCCGACCACCTGGGCGGCCTGTCGACCTGGCGCGGCAAGTTCGAAAAGTCGAGCGGCGTGGTGACGCTGGACCGTACTACGAAGACCGGTTCGGTGGATATCAAGATCGATCCCGCCTCGGTCGACTTCGGCAACAGCAAGCTGAACCAGCACGTGAAGGGCCCTGACATGTTCAACGTCGAAGCCTTCCCCGAAGCCACCTACAAGGGCAAGTTCTCCAAGTTCAACGGCGATGTGCCGACCGAAGTCGATGGCGTGCTGACCCTGCACGGCGTGTCCAAGCCGGTCAAGCTGGAGATCCGCGAGTTCAAGTGCATCCAGCATCCGATGCTCAAGCGCGAAGCCTGCGGTGCTGACGCGGTGGGCACCTTCAACCGTGCCGATTTCGGTATCGACTACGGCGTGAAGATGGGCTTCAAGCCCGAGGTCAAGCTGGCGATCCAGGTCGAAGGCGTAAAGGCGGACTAAAGCCCGGCCAAGTGCCAACCAAGCGTCGACTAAAAAGGCCGGGAGCATTCCCGGCCTTTTGCATTATTTTCGGTGGTTTCCAGTCGTTCCCGGCTCGGCGGGCGGGCTTGCGCAGGTTGTGTTGTCTGCACTTGACGCCCACAGTACAATGATCCGCTAAGATTCAGTTACAGTCCTACTCAGTACAGTCTCGATCAGTCTCACTCAGTTTCACAGTCTCAGTCACAGTTACCAGGGTGTAGTCGCGCGCGTGCCATCATCAGGACGCCCATGCCCGCAACCGATTACCGACATGTATCCCAGCAGTACCCCCTGATACTGGCCTAGCGTAGCGATCCATCGCCCTACGAGCTGTACCCGGCCAGTCAATGATGCATTGTTGAACTGGGCGGCCGGCAGCGTTTTTCGGATTTCTCTGGCGCAATACCGTGTACTCCCAAACGCAAATCGATCCGGTGGTTAGTTTCCGCAACTCGCAGGGCGAGCAGGTGCGGGGCACAATTATCAATCTCCAGAGAAAAGCTCTGGTGATGGAAATCTACAATCCATACTCGATCGTCCAGGTCAGCGAGGTGCTGAGCGAGCTGAGTGTGCGCATGGGCAGCAAGAACGCCTACCTGGGCAAGGCGGTGGTGATGAGCCTGGTGAACACCGGCCTCACCGCGGTGGTATCGCTGACGCTGATCGATGAATGGCGCGAGCTGAGCGACCTGCCCAATGAGCCCAAATCGGTTGGGCGCGAGGCCGAACTGTTCATCAACGACTGGGATGCGCGCTTCAATATCCGGCGCGATTACCAGATCGTGGTCAACGAAATGCGCGCGTTTCTCTCGGAAGTCTCGCGCTGGGTCGAGCAGGTCGACCTGACCGAGAACCTGCCCAAGACCGACGGACGGCTGCGCGAGGACGTGTTCTACGAGCTCGCCACGCCAATCATGCTCAAGGTCAAGACTTACCTTGACCGGCTCGAAGGCGAGGCCGAGCAGGTGGACGCGGAGATCGCGCCGGTGCACCGCACATACGCGCAATCGGCCCTGCATCCGCTGCTGCTGCGCGCCCCCTTTGTCTACCGCACCTTCACCAAGCCGCTGGGCTATGCGGGCGACTATGAGATGGTCAACCAGATCCTGAACGATCCGCAGCAGGGCCCGACCACCTACTTCCAGATCGTCAATACGGCCTTCCTCAAGGCGGCCGTGGCGACCGCCCACCGCAACCGGATCGACCTGCTTGTCGATTTCCTGTCGCGCCAGGCCGATGCCGCCCGCGCGGCCGGCAGGCCGTTTCGCATCCTGAATGTCGGCTGCGGCCCGGCCTTCGAGATCCAGCGCTTCGTGCGCGAGTATCCGCAGCCCGAGCTACTGTCGTTCCAGCTGGTCGACTTCAGCGAGGAGACCCTGGCTTACACCAAGTCTTCCATCGAGGACTCGGCCGCCTCGGCGGGGCACAAGGTGTCGGTGGAGATGGTGCATCAATCGGTACATGAACTGCTCAAGCGCAAGATCGCGCCGGACGACGCCGGGCTGCGCGAGTTCGATGCGGTGTACTGCGCCGGGTTGTTCGACTACCTGTCCGATAAGGTGTGTTCCCGCCTGCTGAGCTATTTTGCCGCGCGTACGCGGCCGGGCGGCCAGTTGCTGGTAACCAACGTCCATTCGGACAATCCGGAGAAATTCGGGATGGAACACCTGCTGGAGTGGTACCTGATCTATCGCGACGAGGCCAGGATGAGTATGCTGCTGCCCGAACAATCCCGCGATCACAAGCTCTATGTCGACCAGACTGGGGTTAATGTGTTCGCGGAAGCGATCATCCTCTGAAACGCCAGTAGCCGGCCCAGCCATGAGCACCAATCAACTTTACGCGGGTTACCAGACCGAGCTGGCGGATTTCCGCCTGGCCTTCAGCCGCGGCGGCGCCTATACCGCCATCGTGCTGGTGCTGCTCGGCGTGGGGCTGGACTACGGCCAGTATCCGCAGTTGCAGGCGCCCTTCGCCGTGGCGCGCGTGCTGGTGTCGCTGCTGATCGCCGGCATCGTGATGCTGTTGTACAGCACGGCCGGGCGCCGTTTTGCGCCGTGGCTGACGTTGTCGTGGCTGCTGCTGCCGCAGATCATGATCTCGTGGATGATCTGGCATACCGATGGCGTGGAGTCGCCGTATTACGTCGGGCTGAATCTCGCCATCTTCGCGTCGGGCATCGCGCTGCCGTTCGGCTTGTGGCAGAACCTGGTCTTCGGGATCCTGTCCTACCTGTTCTACCTGCTTGCCTGCGTGCTGCATCCCGGCGGCATCGAGCCGGCCGGCACCTTTATCGTCAATTCGCTGTTCCTGCTGTTTGCCGCCGCGGCCAGCGCGGTCTATACCTTCTTCAATGAGCGGGCGCGCTTCATGCTGTTCCGCCTGAAGGCCGAAGTGGCGGAGAAGAACGGCGAGCTCGAAGTGATCAACCGCAAGCTGGTCGACATCAAGGGCCAGATGCTGCAGCAGGAAAAGATGGCCGCCATCGGTACGCTGGCCGCGGGCCTGCTGCACGAGGTCAACAACCCGGTCAACTTCTGCCTGATGGCGATCGAAGTCGCGCTGGAAGAGCCGGTGGCCAAGAACGAACCGATGCTGCAGGAGTGCCTGGTCGACGCCAAGCAGGGAATGCAACGCATCCAGCATATCGTGTCGGACCTGAAGACCTTCGCGTATCGCAAGCCCGGTGCTGAAGCGGAGGGCACGCCGTTCCTGTTCGAGAAGGCGCTCGATTCCTCGATCCGGCTGACCGCCCATGAGCTGCGCGGAGTGGCGGTCACGCGCGAACTGCCGACCGACACGCTGGTGCTGGGCGACGAAGCCGCGGTGATCGGCGTGCTGATCAACCTGTTCTCCAATGCCGCGCTGGCCATGCGCAAGGCCGGCACGCAGGCCCCGGCCATCCATACCACCGTGAAGTGGGTTGAGCGCCGGCTGCATGTGACCGTGAAGGACAACGGGCCGGGCATTGCGCAAGAGCACCTGGCGCGCGTGTTCGAGCCGTTCTTCACCACGCGCGAAGTCGGCCAGGGCCTGGGCCTTGGCCTGTCGATCAGCTACGCGGTGATCGAGCGTCACGGCGGCGTGCTGTTTGCCGAGAGTGAACTGGGCAAGTGGGCCTCGTTCAGCTTCGACCTGCCCCGAGCCGACTGAGAATGCCATGAGCGACGCCCGTCAACCACGGCTTACCGTGCTCTACGTCGATGATGAGGAAATGGCATGCAAGTACTTCGCCCGCGCGGTCGGCACGGAGTACGAGGTGCTGGTCGCCAGCGGTGCCGACGAAGCGGTACGCATCCTGCGCCGGGAGAGCGCGCGCATCGCCGTGCTGGTGACGGATTTCCGCATGCCGGGGCGCGATGGCGGCGACCTGCTGCGCCAGGTTGCGCTCGAGTACCCGCAGATCGTGCGCATCCTGGTGACCGCCTACGCGGACAAGGACATGCTGCTGCAGACGGTCAACACTGGCGAAGTCTTTCGCATCCTGGAAAAGCCGATCGAGCTGGGCCAAGTGCGCGAAGCGCTGCGGCTGGCTGCCGAGCGCTATCGCGAACGCTCGATCCGCCATCAACGCCTGATGGCGATCGACGAGACGCTGGCCTTCCTGGCGCATGAACTGAACACGCCGCTGGCGGCGATTGCAAATTTTGCGCGGGGTATCGAAAGCCGTATCGCGGCGGAATACAATCCGCTGCGCCAGAGCGAGATTGGCCAGGCGGCCACGTCGATGCACGACAACGCGCAGTATTGCCTGGCCGTGATTTCGTCGTTCCTGCAGTCGGTGCGCAGCAGCGGCAGCCGGCCGAGCACGCAAGCGGGCGCCAGCCGGGAAGTGACCGCCGGCGGCCTGATCGCCGCGCTGCTCGACACCTACCCCTTTGCCGGGCCGCAGCGCGAGTGGGTAAAGATCGAAATGCATGACGACTTTGCCGTGCGCACGCTGCCCAATTGCGTGGCGCTGGTGCTGTCGTCGCTGTTGTCCAATGCGCTGCGGGCGCTCGACGGCGTCGACTCGCCTTCGCTGCGCTTTGTGGTGGCGGCCGAGCCCGATGCCGCGATCCGCATCTGCGACAACGGCCCGGGCATACCACCTGAGGTGATGGGGCGCCTTCTGGTGGATCCGGTCACCACCCATGCGAGTACCGGCGGAAACGGACTGGGCATGATTTTTTGCAACCGTGTCATGCAGTCTTTCGGTGGCGGCATCCGGATCGAGTCTACGTCCGGTGCGGGTACCACAGTGACGCTGGATTTCCCCAATACCAAGAGTCGAATGCATAGGAGTGATCGATGAACGAACCGAATGCCACGCAGGCACCATCACCGGCGATTCTGTTCGTCGATGACGAGGCGACGGCCGTCAAGTATTTCCAGCGTGCCATCGGAGCACTGGCGCCGGTCGTGACCGGTGGCTCGGTCGAAGAGGGCAAGGCGCTGCTGGATGCGCACGCGGACAGCCTTGCGGTCCTGGTCTCCGACCAGCGCATGCCGGGCGAGTACGGCAACGAGCTGCTGCGCTACGCGCGCGAGCGCTATCCGCACATCGTGCGGATCCTGACCACCGCTTACTCGGAGATCGAGCATACGGTCGCGGCCGTCAACGAGGGGCAGATCCATCGCTATATCAAGAAGCCGTGGGACATCACCTCGCTGCGCATGGAGCTCAAGCAGGCGCTTGAGATGGCCGGCCTGCGCAAGGAGCGCGACCAGTTGCTGCGCGAGAAGCTGAGTGTGCTGCAGCGGCAGACCATTGCCGCGCGCATCGGCCTGATCCGCACGCTGTCGGCCAGCCTGATCGGCCCGGAGCGCTTCCAGCCGGTGGACACCTACCTGGCCTCGGCCGCGCTGGTCGGCGTGCAGAATCCCGAGCCGGACTGGCTGTTGATGGACTACGCCGACCTGGTGGCGGCGGAAAGCCGCCGCAGCGGCACCTTTGGCCACGCGGTGGCGGCCAAGCTCGCCGCGCTGCGCACGCAGCTCGCCGGCCGTGGAGCGGGCGATGCGGTGGCGGCACTGGCCGAGACGCTGGCCGCGACGCAAGGCGCAGCCAACGTGCGCCGCGATGGCGATGCCCTGGTGTGGATCCAGGGGGCCGCGCTGGCCGAGTACCTGGGCGAGCCGGTGGATAAGGAAGTGTCCGCGCAGCACGCCACCTGGCTGGCCGGGCTGCTGTGGCTGGATGAAGCCGGCGGCGCGCTCAAGGCCGTGCGGGAGGGCGATTCCATCGTCTACCGCCCCACCGATCGCACCGCAGAGTTCGCCGCGGATCGCCTGGCGGTGTGGATCGAGCAGTTCTGAGCGCGTTCCGAGTAGCAACGGCATAACAAAAAAGGGCACCCGAAGGTGCCCTTTTTTGTTGCCTTGAAACTATCCGCGGCAGGCCCGTCAGGCTTGCGCGCCGAAGTTCGGGTCTTCGCGGTCGACGTCGCCCGGCTTCTTCTCGCCCTTGACCAGGTCCTCGCGCTTGACGCCCAGCCACATGGCCAGCGCCGCGGCGACGAACACCGAGGAGTAGATGCCGAACAAGATGCCGACGGTCAGCGCCAGCGCGAAGTAGTGCAGGGTGGGGCCGCCGAAGAAGAACATCGACAGCACCATCATTTGGGTCGAGCCGTGGGTGATGATGGTCCGCGAGATGGTGCTGGTGATCGCGTTATCGATGATCTCGTGCGTGGTCATCTTGCGGTATTTGCGGAAGTTCTCGCGAATCCGGTCGAAAATAACCACCGATTCGTTCACCGAGTAACCCAGCACCGCCAGGATTGCCGCCAGCACCGACAGCGAGAATTCCCACTGGAAGAAGGCGAAGAAGCCCAGGATGATCACCACGTCGTGCAGGTTGGCGATGATGCCGGCCACTGCGAACTTCCACTCGAAGCGGAACGACAGGTAGATCACGATGCCGGCCACCACGCACAGCAGCGCCAGCAGCCCGTCGGTGGCCAGTTCCTTGCCCACCTGCGGGCCGACGAACTCGACACGCTGGAGCTTTACGTCAGGCGCGGCCGTCTGCAGGGCGGTCATGACCTGCTCGCTCTGCTGGGCCGAGGTGACGGGCTTGCCGTCCGGGCCCTTTTGCAGCGGCAGGCGGATCATCACGTCGCGCGAGGTGCCAAAGTTCTGCACCTGCACGTCGGTGTAGCCGAGCTTGCTGACCTGGCCGCGGATGCGCTCCAGGTCGGCCGTCTGCTGGTAGTTGACCTCCATCACCGTGCCGCCGGTGAACTCGATCGACAGGTGCAGGCCCTTGTGTGCCAGGAAGAATACGGCGGCGGCAAACGTCAGGAAGGAAATCACGTTGAAGATCAACGCGTGCTTCATGAACGGAATATCGCGCCGGATGCGGAAGAATTCCATGTTGAATCCTGTTTTGTACGGCAGCGCCTGCTGCCGTTCTATGCTGGTTGGATGTCCGTGCGCGTTCTGTGCGCGCGGACATCCATGATGCTTACTTGGCGACGGTGCCCTGGTTGTCCGAGCCCGGCTTCCAGATCTGGCCGATCGCCACGCTTTGCAGCTTCTTCTTGCGGCCGTACCAGAGGTTCACCAGGCCGCGGTTGAAAAACACCGCCGAGAACATCGAGGTCATGATGCCCAGGCAGTGCACCACGGCAAAGCCGCGCACCGGGCCGGAGCCGAAGGCTAGCAGCGCCAGGCCCGCGATCAGGGTGGTCACGTTGGAGTCCAGGATGGTGGCCCAGGCGCGGTCGAAACCGACGGCGATCGCCATCTGCGGCGATGCGCCCGCGCGCAGTTCCTCGCGGATCCGCTCGTTGATCAGCACGTTGGCGTCAATGGCCATGCCGAGCACCAGCGCGATAGCGGCGATGCCGGGCAGCGTCAGCGTAGCCTGCAGCATCGACAGTACCGCCACCAGCAGCAGCAGGTTGATGGCCAGCGCGGCCACCGAGAACACGCCGAACAGCATGTAGTACAGCATCATGAAGACGGCGATGGCGCCAAAGCCGTAGGCCACCGAGTCAAAGCCCTTCTTGATGTTGTCCGCGCCCAGCGACGGGCCGATGGTGCGTTCTTCGATGATTTCCATCGGCGCGGCCAGCGAGCCGGCGCGCAGCAGCAGGGCCAGGTCGTTGGCGGCTTCGGTGGAGTACGAGCCGGTGATCTGGAAGCTGGAACCCAGTTCGGACTGGATCGTTGCCACCGTCAGTACTTCGCCCTTGCCCTTCTCGAACAGCACGATGCCCATCGGCTTGCCGATGTTCTCGCGCGAGACGTCGCGCAGCACGCGGCCACCCTGGGCGTCGAGCTTGATGTTGACCGAGGCGCGCTGGTTCTGGTCGAAGCCGGCCGAAGCGCTTTCAATGCGGTCGCCGGTGAAGATCACTTGCTTCTTGAGCACCACCGGGGCGCCGTTGCCTTGCGTGAACAGCTCGCTGCCGAAGGGGATCGGGTCGCCCGGGCGCGGGTTGCGCGGCGCGTCGGGGTCGGCCAGGCGGGCTTCCAGCGTGGCGGTGCGGCCGATGATGTCCTTGGCCTTTGCGGTGTCCTGCACGCCAGGCAACTGCACCACGATGCGGTCGGCGCCTTGCTGCTGGATCACCGGCTCGGCCACGCCGAGCTCGTTGACCCGGTTGTGCAGGGTGGTGATGTTCTGCTTGACCGCCGCATCCTGCACCGCCTTGCGGGCCGCATCGGTGAACACGCCGGAGATGTTGTTGCCATCCGGGGTGAACGCCAGTTCGCGCAGGTTGTCGGCCAGGATGCCGCGCGCCTTGGTGGCGTCGTCGGCATTGTTGAAGCGCACCGTCAGGCGGTCGCCGTCGCGGTCGATGCCGCCATGGCGGATGCCCTTGTCGCGCAGCAGGGTGCGGGCGTCGCCGGCCAGGCTGTCGAGCTTCTTGTCGACCGCGCCCTTCATGTCCACTTGCAGCAGGAAGTGCACGCCACCGCGCAAGTCCAGCCCCAGGTACATCGGCAGCGCGTGCATGGCGGTGAGCCAGCGCGGCGAGCCCGACAGCAGGTTCAGCGCGACCACGTAGGTGGCGTCATTGGGGTCGGGGTTGAGCGCGCGGGTCAGCACGTCCTTGGCCTTGAGCTGCTCGTCGGGCGTCTTGAAGCGCGCCTTGACCGAGCCGGACTGCCCGTTCAGGTCGAAGAACATGCCGTCGGGCTGCAGGTTGTTCTGCGCCAGCACCTGCTCGATCTGCTTTTGCATGGCCAGGTCGACCTTGACCGTGGCCTTGGCGGAGGAGACCTGCACGGCAGGCGCCTCGCCGAAGAAGTTCGGCAGCGTGTAGGTGATGCCGATGGCCAGGGCCACCAGGATCACGAGGTATTTCCAAAGCGGATAACGATTCATCTTTGGCCAGTCGTTCTTCGGTTGGTGGTGCCGACGAGACCGTCAGCGGGCAGTTGGCACCACCGCACCGGTTGGCAAACAGCCGCCTGGCATCCACGGATAACCCGTGCTGGATCAGGCGGCTGCAGGGGCACGCGCGCTAAAGGCGTGCCGGGAAGGGCGAAAAAGCAGGCAGGCGGTGCGGGAGAAGCTGGGCGGCGCCTGAGTCAAGCGACGCCCCGCCCGCGTCCGCGGTGCTCAGAGCGACTTCAGCGAGCCCTTGGGCAGCACCGTGGTAACCGCGCTCTTTTGCACCGTGATTTCGGTGCCCGTGGCGATTTCGATGGTCACGTATTGTTCGTTGACCTTGGTGACACGGCCCAGGATGCCGCCGGCAGTGACGACTTCGTCGTTCTTGGCCAGCGCTTCCAGCATTGCCTTCGATTCTTTCTGGCGCTTCATCTGCGGGCGGATCATGATGAACCACAGCACAGCGAACATCAGGATGATAGGCAGGAAACTCATCAGGCCACCCGCCGCGCCACCGGTCACGCCGGCAGTCTGGGCAAATGCGTTAGAAATCAGCACGTTGCTTCTCCGTCACAAAGTCAATCAGTTAGTCGGTCATTCTACCACCCGCTTGCAGCCGCATTCCATGCCCGATCCGGGCATTTACGGTGTAGTACGGGTTTGTTCGGGGCGCCTTGCGAGCCGCTTGGCAGCTGCAGGCACCGCTATTCGACCGAAGCCGTGCGGAAAGTTCACGCCGGGGCGGGCGTGGCCGGCTGCGCCCCGCGCGCGCGATCGGCGGCAAACCGCAGGCGGAAGGCCTCGAAGCGGTGTTCCTCGATGGCTTCGCGCATCTCGCTCATCAGTTCCAGGTAGTAATGCAGGTTATGGATGGTGTTCAGGCGCGCGCCCAGAATTTCGCCGACCCGGTGCAGGTGGTGCAGGTAGGAGCGCGAGAAGTTGCGGCAGGTATAGCAGCCGCAGGACTCGTCCAGCGGGCGGGTGTCGTTGCGGTGGACGGCATTCTTGATCTTGACGTCGCCAAAGCGCGTGAACAGCCAGCCGTTGCGGGCATTGCGGGTCGGCATCACGCAGTCGAACATGTCCACGCCCGACGCCACGCCGGCCACCAGGTCTTCGGGCGTGCCCACGCCCATCAGGTAGTGCGGCTTGTGCGCGGGCAGGCGCGGGCCCACGTGCTCCAGCACGCGCATCATGTCTTCCTTGGGCTCGCCGACCGACAGGCCGCCGATGGCGTAGCCGTGGAAGTCCAGCTCCGACAGGCCGGCCAGCGACTCATCGCGCAGGTCCTCGAACATGCCGCCCTGGACAATGCCGAACAGCGCGTTGGGGTTGCCCAGGCTGTTGAACTCGTCGATCGAGCGCTTGGCCCAGCGCAGGCTCATGCGCATGGAGGCGGCTGCTTCCGCGTGGGTGGCGGGGCGGCCGTCGATTTCGTACGGCGTGCATTCGTCGAACTGCATCACGATGTCCGAATTCAGCGTGCGCTGGATCTGCATCGAGATCTCGGGCGACAGGAACAGCTTGTCGCCATTGACCGGCGAGGCAAAGGTCACGCCATCCTCGGTGATCTTGCGCAGCGCGCCCAGCGAAAACACCTGGAAACCGCCCGAATCGGTCAGGATCGGCTTGTCCCAGCCCATGAAGCGGTGCAGGCCACCGTGCTTTTCCACCACTTCCAGCCCGGGACGCAGCCACAGGTGGAAGGTATTGCCCAGGATGATCTGGGCGTTGATCTCACCGAGCTCGAGTGGCGACATCGCCTTGACCGAGCCATAGGTGCCGACCGGCATGAAGATCGGGGTCTCGACCACGCCGTGGTTGAGGGTGACGCGGCCGCGGCGGGCGTTGCCGTCGGTGGTGAGCAGTTCGAAGTTGAGCATGACGGGATTCGGGATTCAGGGTCGGGCTGGCGCGGCGCGCTCAGGGCTGGGGCTGGCGCGTCAGCAGCATGGCGTCGCCGTAGCTGAAGAAACGGTAGCGCTCGGCCACCGCATGGCGGTAGGCGCAGCGGATGGGCTCCACCCCGGCCAGCGCCGACACCAGCATCAGCAAGGTCGACTTGGGCAGGTGGAAATTGGTGATCAGCGCATCGACCACGCGGAAACGGTAGCCGGGCGTGATGAAGATCTCGGTGTCGCCACGGCCGGCGGCCAGCATGCCATCGGCAACGCCGGCAGACTCCAGCGCGCGCAGCGAGGTGGTGCCGACCGCGATCACGCGGCCTGCGGCGGCGCGCGTGTCGCGCACGGCCTGGGCCAGCGCATCCGACACCTCGTACCACTCGGCGTGCATCTTGTGCTCGGCCAGGTTCTCGGTGCGCACCGGCTGGAAGGTGCCGGCGCCCACGTGCAGGGTCAGGAAGCCGCGGCGCACGCCCAGCGCGTCGAGCCGGGCGAACAGGGCCTCGTCGAAATGCAGGCCGGCAGTCGGCGCGGCCACCGCGCCGGGGGCGCGGGCGTAGACCGTCTGGTAGCGGGATTCGTCGTAGGCGTCGGGATCGTGGGTGATGTATGGCGGCAGCGGCAGGCGGCCGTGGCGCTCGATCAGGTCCAGCGCCGGCTCGGGGAAGGTGAGCGTGAAGAACTGGTCCACGCGCGGGCCCACAGTGACGTCGAAGGCATCCGCCAGGCGCAGCAGGCTGCCCTCGGGCGGCGTCTTGGAGGCGCGCACCTGGGCCAGCACGGTATGGCTGTCCAGTACCCGCTCGACCAGCACCTCGACCTTGCCGCCGCTGCCCTTTTGCCCGAAGAAGCGCGCCTTGATGACGCGGGTGTCATTGAACACCAGCAAATCGTTGGGGCGCAGGTAGTCGACGATGTCGGTAAACGCGCGGTCTGTGAGGCGGGTGGTGCCTTCCCGGGCGTCCGTATCCACCACCAGCAGCCGGCTCGCGCCGCGCTCCGGCAAGGCGGTCTGGGCGATCAGTTCGGGCGGGAGGGCAAAGTCAAAATCGGACAGCGTCAGCATCATGGGGGCAAAAACGGCCGCAGACCGCGCGGTGGCGCGGCCGGCATAGGTACAATCGGCGAATCCGATATTGTAAGGCTTGGGGCGGCTGCTCCGCCCGGGCGCGCGTGATATCGCCTATTTGCGCCAACCAGCGCGTGCCACCAGGCGCGCGCCCCGACCCGAATCGCCAGCCACGCCCCAGATGCCAGGAACCGCTCCCGACCGAACCCCGGAAACCAACGACAGCCCGCCCGCGGCGCGCGCCGGGGACAAGCCGGGCCGTGCGGGCAAGGCAGCGGCCAAGGGCGCGGCCGCCGGCAAGCCGTCCTCGGCCATGGCCCGGCTGCATAAGCTCGGCCTCAAGCGCGATGTCGACCTGGTGCTGCACTTGCCGATGCGCTATGAGGACGAGACCACGCTGCTGCCGATCGCCGATGCCATCGGGCGCGCGGGCATGGGGCTGACGGTGCAGGTCGAGGGCGTGGTCACCTCCAACGAGGTCAGCCTGCGCCCGCGCCGCCAGATGGTGGTCAAGATCGCCGACGATACCGGCGAGCTGACGCTGCGGTTCATTAATTTCTACGGCAGCCAGACCCAGCTGATGGCCGAAGGCGCCTGCCTGCGGGTGCGCGGCGAGCTGCGCGGCGGCTTCTTCGGCGCGGAAATGGTCCATCCCACGGTGCGCGCGGTGACGCCCGGCGAGGCGCTGCCCGAGCGGCTGACCCCGGTCTACCCGAGCACCGCCGGCATCCCGCAGAGCTACCTGCGCAAGGCCATCGGCGGCGCGCTGTCACGCACGCCGCTGCCCGAGACCCTGCCCGCGCCCGTGCTGCAAGGCCCGCTAGCCCAGCTCAAGCTGCAAGCCTTGCCCGAGTGCCTGCGCCTGCTGCACACACCGCCGCAGGATGTGGACGAGCACGCGCTGGTCGAGCGCTCGCACCCGGCCTGGCAGCGCATCAAGCTCGATGAGCTGCTGGCGCAGCAGCTCTCCCTCAAGCGCTCCCAGGCGGCGCGGCGCGACAAGAGCGCGCCGCCCATGCCGCGCCGCGCGGGCGGCCTGCTGACAGCCTTCCTGGCCGCGCTGCCGTTCAAGCTGACTGGCGCGCAGCAGCGCGTGGTGGAAGAGATTGCCAAGGACATGGGCGCGCCCCATCCGATGCACCGCCTGCTGCAGGGCGACGTCGGCAGCGGCAAGACCATCGTGGCGGCGCTGGCCGCCTGCCAGGCTATCGATGCCGGCTACCAGGCCGCGCTGATGGCCCCCACCGAAATCCTGGCCGAGCAGCATTACCGCAAGCTCTCCGCCTGGCTGGAGCCCCTGGGCGTGCCGGTGGTGTGGCTGGCCGGCAGCCTGAAGACGCGCGCCAAGCGCGAGGCCGCGGCCAAGGTCGAGTCCGGCGAGGCCAAGCTGGCCATCGGCACCCACGCGCTGATCCAGGACAGCGTCAAGTTTGCCCGCCTGGGTTTGTCCGTGGTCGATGAGCAGCATCGTTTCGGCGTGGCCCAGCGGCTGGCGCTGCGCGGCAAGGCGGACCCCGATGCCGCCGCCGTGCGGGGCAAGGCTGGCAAGGTCGCGGAAACCGTGCCGCACCAGTTGATGATGTCGGCCACGCCGATCCCGCGCACGCTGGCCATGACCTACTACGCCGACCTCGACGTCTCGGTGATCGACGAATTGCCACCCGGGCGCACTCCGGTGGTGACCCGGCTGGTCAACGACGCGCGTCGCGACGAGGTGATCGAGCGCGTGCACCACGCCGCCGCCGATGGCCGCCAGGTCTACTGGGTCTGCCCGCTGATCGAAGAGAGCGAGGCGCTGCAACTGCAGACGGCGGTGGAAACCTATGAAACGCTGGTCGCCGCCTTGCCCGAGCTCAAGGTGGGATTGGTGCACGGGCGCCTGCCACCGGCAGAAAAAGCCGCGGTGATGGAAGACTTTACCGCCAACCGGCTGCAGGTGTTGGTGGCCACCACAGTGATCGAGGTGGGGGTGGACGTGCCCAACGCCTCGTTGATGGTGATCGAGCATGCCGAGCGCTTCGGCCTGGCGCAGTTGCACCAGTTGCGCGGCCGGGTAGGGCGAGGCAGCGCCGAATCGGTCTGCCTGCTGCTGTACCAGGCACCGCTGTCGCCCACCGGGCGCGAGCGCCTGGCAACCATGCGCGAGACCACCGACGGCTTCGAGATCGCCCGGCGCGACCTGCAGATACGCGGTCCCGGCGAGTTCCTCGGCGCGCGCCAGTCCGGCGAGGCCATGCTGCGTTTCGCCGATCTCAACACCGACGCCTGGCTGGTCGACTATGCCCAGGAGGCTGCCGAGCTGATGCTGGCGCGCTTTCCGGAGGCGGTTGAAGCGCACCTGCTGCGCTGGCTGGGTGGCAGGGAGCATTACCTGAAGGCCTGATGTGACCCTGCGGACTCACCTGGTGCGGGCGCTCAGGTATCGCCTGCATCGCTTTGCCTGTCATCTCTGACAGAACGTCGAATCGAAGGTAAAATCTATCGCTTAACGGAAATTGATAAGTCATGACGCTCACCGAACTCAAGTACATCGTCGCCGTAGCGCGCGAGCGCCATTTCGGCCGGGCGGCCGAAGCCTGCTTCGTGTCGCAGCCGACGCTGTCGGTGGCGATCAAGAAGCTGGAAGACGAACTCAACGTGCAGATCTTCGAGCGCGGCACGTCCGAAGTCTCGGTGACGCCGATCGGCGAGCAGATCGTGGCGCAGGCCCAGCGCGTGCTGGAGCAGACCATGGCCATCCGCGAGATCGCCAAGCAGGGCAAGGACCCGCTGGCCGGGCCGTTGCGGCTTGGCGTGATCTACACCATCGGGCCCTACCTGCTGCCCACGCTGGTCAAGGAAATGATCCACACCGTGCCGCAGATGCCGCTGATGCTGCAGGAGAACTACACGGTCAAGCTGATCGAGTTGCTCAAGCAGGGCGAGATCGATTGCGCCATCATGGCCGAGCCCTTTGCCGATTCCGGGCTGACCGTGCAGCCGCTGTATGACGAGCCCTTCGTCGTGGCGGTGCCGCGTGGCCACCATCTGGAGCATGCCGGGAAGGTGGATCCCGACGAACTCAAGCAGCAAACCATGCTGCTGCTGGGCAGCGGGCATTGCTTCCGCGACCAGGTGCTGGGCGTATGCCCGGAGCTGTCACGCTTCTCGCAGGCGGCCGACGGCATCCAGAAGACCTTCGAAGGCTCCTCGCTGGAAACCATCCGCCATATGGTGGCAAGTGGCGTTGGCATCACGGTGCTGCCGCGGACTTCGGTGCCGGACCTGAAGTCCAACAAGAACGACCTGCTGGCCTACGTGCCCTTTACCGATCCCGTGCCCGACCGGCGCGTGGTGCTGGCCTGGCGCAAGAGCTTTACCCGCCTGCCGGCCATGGAGGCGCTGCGCCGCGCGGTGGCCGCCTGCGACTTGCCCGGCGTCAGCATGCTAGCCGCCAAGGAACTGGCTGAAGCCGCCTGAGGGCGCCCTGCCGGCCGGCGCTGCGCGCCGGCGGCACGTTTTCCCCTGCCTTGTTTTTTCTCCCCCCCCTCGATTTTTCTAACTTCGCTGCGTCTTTTTCCTATGCGATGCTGGCGCGCAGGCATGGCATAGGCATGCTCTATTTCATAGTTAGAAATAATTGAATTTCATATTCAATAGCCTTTCCGTACACTTCCTGCATCGACGCATTGCGCGCTGTCATCCACAAGGAGTCGCACATGAAAGGCGAAAAACCCAGCTTGACCGCCGCCCGCGAGCTCCTGAGCGCACTGGCCGGCCGCATGGCCGACTGCCTGGCCTGTTACGCCACCGTGTACTGAAATCTCCCGGCGGCTTTGCCGCAGCCCGCCCCAGCCAGACTCCCCGTTCCACCCCCAAAGAAAAATGAGGCCAAGATGAGCAAGAACAAGGACACTCTCACCACCGCCGCTGGCGCGCCGGTAGCCGACAACCAGAATTCGCAGACCGCCGGCGCGCGCGGCCCGATGCTGCTGCAAGACGTGTGGTTCCTGGAGAAGCTCGCTCACTTCGACCGGGAAGTCATCCCCGAGCGGCGCGTGCACGCCAAGGGCTCGGGCGCCCACGGCAAGTTCACGGTGACCCATGACATCTCGCGTTTCACCAAGGCCTCGGTCTTCGCCAGCGTTGGCAAGGAGACGCCGATGTTCATGCGCTTCTCCACGGTGGCGGGCGAGCGTGGCGCCGCCGACGCCGAGCGCGACGTGCGCGGGTTCTCGGTCAAGTTCTATACCGATGAAGGCAACTGGGACGTGGTGGGCAACAACACGCCGGTGTTCTTCGTGCGCGACCCGCTGAAATTCCCGGATTTCATCCACACGCAAAAACGCAATCCGCGCACCAACCTGCGCGACCCGATTGCCGTGTGGGATTTCTGGTCGCGCCATCCGGAATCGCTGCACCAGGTCACCATCCTGATGAGCGACCGTGGCCTGCCGCAGAACTATCGCCAGATCCACGGCTTTGGCTCCCATACCTTCTCGTTCATCAATGCGGCCAACGAGCGTTTCTGGGTGAAGTTCCACTTCAAGTCGCAGCAGGGCATCGCCAACTGGACCAACGAGGAAGCGGCCAAGGTGGTGGCGGGCGACCGCGAGAGCGCGCAGCGCGACCTGTTCGAGAACATCGAGCGCGGCAACTTCCCTCGCTGGAACGTGCGCGTGCAGGTCATGCCCGAAGCCGATGCGGCCAAGTACCACATCAACCCGTTCGACCTCACCAAGGTGTGGCCGCACAAGGACTATCCGCTGATCGACGTGGGCGTGCTGGAGCTCAACCGCAACCCGGACAACTACTTCGCCGAGGTGGAGCAGGTGGCGATGAACCCCTCCAACATCGTGCCGGGCATCGGCTTCTCGCCCGACAAGATGCTGCAGGGCCGGCTGTTCTCGTACGGCGACACGCAGCGCTACCGCCTGGGCGTGAACCACAACCAGATCCCGGTGAACGCGCCCAAGTGCCCGTTCCACAATACCTTCCACCGCGATGGCGCGATGCGCGTGGACGGCAACCAGGGCGGCAAGCTCAACTACGAGCCGAACCGCGAGGGCGCCTACGCCGCCAGCGAGCGCGCCATCGAGCCGCCCCTGGCCCTGGATGGCGCGGCCGACCGCTTCGACCACCGTGTCGACAGCGATTACTACAGCCAGCCCGGCGCGCTGTTCCGCCTGTTCGACGAGGCCCAGCGCCAGCGTCTTTACTCGAATATTGCGGCGGCCATGCAGGGTGTGCCGGAAAACATCGTGCGGGTGCAGCTGGAGCACTTCACCAAGGCCGATCCGGCTTATGGCGAGGGCGTCAAGCGCGCGCTCAACCTGAAGTAATGCGCAAGCAATGAAGCAGGGCATTGCGGGTGGCCCCGAGCCGGGGCCACCTTGAAAGCCCGGCACGGAGAACCATCATGGCCATGTTCAGACTGTTCGTCAGCGAGTTTCAGCAGTTGCAGCAAGTTGCCCACGACCGCCCTCGCCGCGCAGATGCGGCGCGCCTGCAGCGCAAGCTGTGGCGCACGGAGATCGGGCTGGCGGCGGTCGCGCTGGGCGCGGTCGCGACGTTCCTGGACGCGGCCAAGGGTTTGTCTGCCTTTACCGGGTGATGCCATAATGTGCGGGTTGTGCCGCGTCCCGTGGCGCGGCAGTTGTCAGAGCCACCCCAGACTGGAGCGTACCTATCATGGCAAAGAAGAATGAGATGAGCGTGAACATCGGCATTTCCGACAAAGAACGCAAGAAGATCGCGGAAGGCCTGTCCAAGTTGCTGGCGGATACCTACACGCTCTATCTCAAGACCCATAACTTCCACTGGAACGTCACGGGTCCGATGTTCAACACCTTGCACCTGATGTTCGAGACGCAATACACGGAGCTGGCGCTCGCCGTGGACTCGATCGCCGAGCGTATCCGCGCGCTGGGCTACCCGGCGCCGGGCACCTACAAGGAATACGCCCGCTTGTCGTCGATCCCCGAGGAAGAGGGCGTGCCCGAAGCCACCGAGATGATCCGCAAGCTGGTCGAAGGCCAGGAAGCCGTGGTGCGCACCGCGCGCTCGCTGTTCCCGGTCATCGACGCCGCCGGCGACGAACCCTCCGCCGACCTGCTGACCCAGCGCATGCAGACGCACGAAAAAACCGCGTGGATGCTGCGCTCGATGCTGGCCTGATGCCTTGATCGACATCACCGGCGGCCTTGGTGTGCTGCCGGCCATGCGCGCCGCGCCCTGACCGGGTCGCGGCGCGTTTTTCGTTGAATGCCATTGCCTTGCCCGACCCCGTGCCGCGGCCCCTCGCCATGTTTGAACGCTTAGCCCTGTACGCGCGCCTGGTGCGCATCGACAAGCCCATCGGCACGCTGCTCCTGTTGTGGCCCACGCTGTGGGCTCTGTGGATGGCCTCGGGCGGCCAGCCGGTGTGGAGCCTGTTCTGGATCTTCGTCATCGGCACCTTCCTGATGCGCTCTGCCGGCTGCGCCATGAACGACTGGGCCGACCGCGATTTCGACAAACACGTCAAGCGCACCAAGGAGCGGCCGCTGACCGCGGGCAAGATCGCCGCGTGGGAGGCGGTGGCGGTGGCGGTGGTGCTGGCGCTGGCGGCCTTCGCGCTGATCACGCCGCTCAATGGGTTTACCAAGTGGCTGGCGGTGGTCGGCGCCGTGCTTGCCGCCACCTATCCGTTCTTCAAGCGGTTCTTTGCCATCCCGCAGGCCTACCTTGGCATTGCTTTCGGCTTTGGCATCCCGATGACGTTCGCCGCGGTGCAGGACCATGTGCCGGTGGTGGCGTGGGTGATGCTGCTGGCCAATGTGTTCTGGGCGGTGGCCTACGATACCGCCTACGCCATGGTGGACCGCGACGATGACTTGCTGCTCGGCATGAAGACTTCGGCCATCACGTTCGGGCGGTTCGATGTCGCCGCCATCATGATCTGCTATGCGGTGTTCCTGGGGCTGATGGCCTGGGCCGGTACGCAGTTCGGGCTGGGCTGGCCGTACTGGATCGGGCTGGCGGCGGCGGGGGGATGCGTGGTGTATCACTACACGTTGATCCGCGAGCGGGATCGCATGAAGTGCTTTGCCGCGTTCCGGCACAACAACTGGCTGGGCGCTTGCGTGTTTGCCGGGGTGGCTGCGGCCTACGCGTTGCGCTGAGGCTGCGCTCAAGCGTCCTGACGGTTTGCGTCCTCTCCCGCCGCGCGGGAAAGGACTAACCCAACTCAGTCCTTGCCAAACTCCGCGCCCATTTCCGTCGCGCGTTCAGCGGCGGCGTGCATGGCCCTGGCGAAGGCTTCGCCGATACCGGCGGCTTGCATGGCGGTGAGCGCGGCGTAGGTGGTGCCGCCCTTTGAGGTCACGCGCTCGCGCAGCAAGCTGACCGGCTCCTCCGACTGTGCCGCCAGGGCCGCGGCGCCGCGGAAGGTCTCCACTGCCAGCGCGCGCCCTTGCTGGGCGTTCAGGCCGAGCTCCACGGCCGCTTTCTCCATGGCTTCGATGAAGTAGAAGACGTAGGCCGGGCCGCTGCCGGAGATGGCGGTGACTGCGTCGATCTGCGCGTCGCCTTCCACCCACTCGCACTTGCCCACGGCTTCGGCCAGCGCGCTGGCGATGTCGCGGTCCTGCTGCGCCAGCCCGGCTACCGCCGCCAGGCCGGTCATGCCCATGCCGGCCAGCGCCGGGGTGTTGGGCATGGCGCGCACCAGGCGGGTGCGCCCGCCGAACCAGCGCTGCATGTCGGCCAGACGGATGCCGGCGGCCACGCTCACGATCAGGCTGTCGCCCAGGTGCGGCAGCAGCGATGCCGCCGCTTCGCGGAACTGCTGCGGCTTGACCGCCAGCACAAGCACATCGCTCTTGCCAAAGGCGGCGTCGGGCGCGCCTGCCGCATGGACCCCAAGGTCGCGCCGCAGGCGCGCCTGCGCTTCATCGAACGGATCGACCACGCGGATCGAGGTGGCTGGCACGCCCCGGGCGATCAGGCCGCCGATCAGGGCGGTGGCCATATTGCCGCCGCCGAGGAAACCAAAGGTGAGAGTCTTGAGCATATCGGTCTCTTGCTGGGAATCGTCTGGGAAGAAGGGGGGTCGGCGTTCAGGCCAGCCTGGCCTGTGTCGCCTCGGGTGCCGTGGCATGGCCGCGCGCGCCGAATATGGCGGTGCCTATGCGCACCACGGTAGCGCCCTCGGCAATGGCGGCCTCCATGTCGGCGGACATGCCCATCGAGAGCGTGTCCACATCCAGCCCGGCGGCGCGCAAGGTGTCGGCCAGGGTGCGCAGCGCGGCAAACGGCCGGCGCTGGGCCTCCAACTCGCTCTGCGGTTCCGGAATGGCCATCAGGCCACGCAGCCGCAGCCCGGGCAGCGCCGCCACGGCGCGTGCCAGCGCGGGCACTTCGTCTGGAGCGACACCGCTCTTGCTGGCTTCGCCGCTGATATTGACCTGCAGGCAGACCTGCAACGGCGCCATGCTGGCGGGCCGCTGCGCCGACAGCCGCTCGGCGATGCGCAGGCGGTCGATGGCATGGACCCAGTCGAACTGCTCGGCCACGGCACGCGTCTTGTTGCTTTGCAGGGGGCCGATAAAGTGCCAGCTTATCTGGTCGCGCAAATCGCCAAGCTGCGCAATCTTGTCCACGCCTTCCTGCACGTAGTTCTCGCCAAAGGCGCGCTGGCCGGCGTCGAACGCAGCCCGCACCGCGGCGGCGGGGAAGGTCTTCGAAACCGCCAGAAGTGTGACTTCACCGGCCGGTCGCCCGGCCTGTTGTGCGGCTGCCGCGACGCGCCGGTTGACGGCTTGCAAGTTGGCGGCGATTACAGACATAATCCGGCGAACATATCAAGAAGTACAACAATAAGTACGACAAAAAGGGTGGGGTCATTATAGATGGACATCGCGCAGCTATTAGCTTTCGCCGTCAAGAACAAGGCGTCCGATCTCCATCTCTCGGCAGACATGCCGCCGATGGTGCGTATCCACGGCGACATGCGCCGCATCAATGTGGCCGCGATGGGCCACAAGGATGTCCACGCCATGGTGTACGACATCATGAGCGACACCCAGCGCAAGCAATATGAGGAACGGCTGGAAATCGACTTTTCTTTCGAAATCGCCAGCCTCTCGCGTTTCCGGGTCAATGCCTACAACACGCAGCGCGGTGCCGCCGCCGTGTTCCGGACCATTCCTTCCAAGGTGCTGACGCTGGAAGACCTGCGCGCGCCGGCGGTATTCGCTGACCTGTGCATGAAGCCGCGCGGCCTGGTGCTGGTGACCGGCCCGACCGGCTCGGGCAAGTCCACCACGCTGGCGGCGATGGTGGACCACCGCAATGATCACGACATGGGCCACATCCTCACGGTGGAGGACCCGATCGAGTTCGTGCACACGTCCAAGAAGAGCCTGATCAACCAGCGCGAGCTGGGGCCGCACACGCATTCCTTCGCCAACGCGCTGCGCTCCGCGCTGCGTGAGGATCCCGACGTGGTGCTGGTGGGGGAGCTGCGCGACCTGGAAACCATCCGCCTGGCGCTGACCGCGGCCGAAACCGGCCACCTGGTGTTCGCCACGCTGCACACGAGCTCGGCGGCCAAGACCATCGACCGGGTTGTCGACGTGTTCCCGCCCGAAGAAAAAGACATGGTGCGCACCATGTTGTCGGAATCGCTGGAAGCGGTGATTTCGCAAACGCTGCTCAAGACGCGCGATGGCAACGGCCGTACGGCGGCCCACGAGATCATGATCGCCACGCCGGCGATCCGCCACCTGATCCGCGAGAACAAGATCGCGCAGATGTACTCGATGATGCAGACCAGCAGCGGCCTTGGCATGCAGACGCTGGACCAGTGCCTGTCGGACCTGATCAAGCGCGGCATCATCAACTACAACGATGCGCGCGCCATTGCCAAGAACCCCGACTCATTCACGGGCTGAGGCGAGTCCGCCGCATCCGAACCAGGACACCGCCATGCTCGATCGAGAATCCGCTGCCAAGTACATCAACGACCTGCTCGAGCTGATGGTGGGCAACCGCGGCTCGGACCTGTTCATCACCGCGGATTTTCCGCCGGCCATCAAGGTCGATGGCAAGATCACGCCAGTCTCGCAGCAGCCGCTCAACCCCACCCAGGCGCTCGGCCTGGTGCGCTCCATCATGAACGAGCGGCAGGCGGGCGAGTTCGACGGCAGCCGCGAGTGCAACTTCGCCATCTCCGTGCCCAACGCCGGGCGCTTTCGCGTCTCCGCGTTCATCCAGCAGGGCAAGGCGGGCATGGTGGTGCGTACCATCAATACGCGCATTCCTTCGGTGGAAGACCTCGACCTGCCGCCCGCGCTGCATGACATCGTGATGTCAAAGCGCGGACTGGTGATCGTCACCGGCGCCACCGGCTCGGGCAAGTCGACCTCGCTCGCGGCCATGCTCGATCACCGCAACGCGCATTCGTACGGGCACATCATCACCATCGAGGACCCGATCGAATACGTGCACGCGCACCAGAACTGCATCGTCACGCAGCGCGAGGTCGGCATCGATACCGACTCCTGGCACGTGGCGTTGAAGAACACGCTGCGCCAGGCGCCCGATGTGATCCTGATCGGCGAAATCCGCGATCGGGAAACCATGGAGTACGCGATGCAGTACGCCGAAACGGGCCACCTGTGCCTGGCCACGCTGCACGCCAACAATGCCAACCAGGCCATCGACCGCGTGGTCAACTTCTTCCCCGAGGAAAAGCGCCAGCAGTTGCTGATCGACCTGTCGCTCAACCTGAAGGCGATGGTGTCGCAGCGCCTGTTGCCGCGCAAGGGGCAGAAGGGCCGGGTGCCGGCCGTGGAGATCATGCTCGGCACGCCGCTGGTGGCCGACCTGATCTTCAAGGGCGAGATCCATGCGCTCAAGGAAGTCATCAAGAAATCGCGCGAGCAGGGCATGGTGTCGTTCGACCAGGCGCTGTTCGATCTCTACGAGGCCGGCAAGATCACCTACGAAGACGCGCTGCGCAATGCCGACTCCCTCAACGACCTGCGCTTGATGATCAAGCTGCACGGCACCATGGACCGCGAGACCGACTTGGGCGCCGGCACCGAACACCTGAATGTGATCTGAGCACCCACGGCCGCGTTGCAAAGTACACTGTCCGGCGGCCGGCGCGCATCGCCGACCACCACCGTGTCACCCGAGGATTCCGTCATGAGCAATGTCTACCAGTTCGAAGCCAGCTCCCTGGCCGGCCAGCCGGTGCCGCTGTCGCAATTCAGCGGCAAGGTGCTGCTGATCGTGAACACGGCCAGCGAGTGCGGCTTTACGCCGCAATATGCCGGCCTGCAGGCGCTGCAGGACCAGTACGCGGCCAGCGGCCTTGAAGTGCTGGGTTTTCCCTGCAACCAGTTCGGCAAGCAGGAGCCGGGCGACGCCGCGCAGATCGGCCAGTTTTGCGAGTCGCGCTTCCATGTCACCTTCCCGATGTTCGGCAAGATCGACGTCAAGGGCGATAACGCGCATCCGCTGTATCGCTGGCTGACCTCGGAGAAGCCGGGCGTGCTTGGCCTGGAGGCGATCAAGTGGAATTTCACCAAGTTCCTGCTGCGCCGCAACGGGACGGTGTTCAAGCGCTACGCGCCCACCACCAAGCCCGAGGATATCAAGCGCGACATCGAGACACTGCTGGCCGAGCCGGCGTAGGACGTATCTCCAATCACCTGAGCAGCCGACCAGCCGACCAGCCGATCAGCCGGCTAGCCGCTGGTGTGCTGCACCGCACGCAGGAAGCCGTTGAGCGATCGGTCAGGGGTTTCATGGAAGCGGTCGTCCAGCATGATGATGCCGCGGCAGCGGTCCAGGCGGAAGCTGCGATAGTCGGTGCGCGTGGTGCACCACGCGGCCAGCAGCCAGCTATTACCCCAGAAGAACAGGCCCAGCGGCTGCACGATGCGGTCGGTGGCGCGCTGCTGCGCGTCGGTGTAGTCCAGGCGCAGCAGGCGTTGCGCGTTCATGGCGCCATGCACCACGTCAAAGGCGTCGCGCACCTGCGGCAGGTTGACGAATTCGGGGGCGAACACGCGGCTTTGCTGCGCCGCATGACGCCGCGCGGGCGGTAGTGCCGCCACCAGCTTCTCCAGCGCGGGATCGGCCGCGGCGGCCAGCGCCCCGCCGCCCCAGGCCTTGAGCAGCCGCAGCCCGGCCACCAGCGCTTCGACTTCGATCGCGGTGAACATCAGCGGAGGGACGTCATAGTCAGCCCGCAACCGGTAGCCGATGCCCGCTTCGCCCTCGACCGGCACGCCCGACAGCGACAGCGCCTGGATATCCCGGTACACCGTGCGCTCGGACACCCCGAGCCGCTGCGCCAGCAGCGCCGCCGTGGTGAGGCGGCGTCCGCGCAGTACCTGGACGATCTGGAAAAGGCGGTCGGCGCGGCGGCTCATCGAGGTTTCATCTTGGTGCTATGCGGGGTTGGGTAACACGATCGCGGCGGCCGGCTATCCTGCCAGCGGCTGGTGCAGGCCGACGCGATTGCCTTCGCTGTCGATGATATGCGCGATATGGCCGATATCGCCAGGCAACTGCAGCGGGCCGAACACGGTCTTGCCACCGGCCGCGGTGACACGCGCCAGCAGCGCCGTGAGCTGCGGCGTGTGCAGGTAAGGCAGGCAACCGTCGGCCGAAGGGCGGAAGCCCTCGCCGGCTACCAGTGCGCCGCCAGGCTCATGGTTGGCAAAGACAGCCATGTCGATCTGCGCCATGGTTTCGCGCTTGAGGGTGGTCTCGAAGGCCTGCTCGTAGAACCGGATGGCACGGGCCATGTCCTCGACAGGAATTTCAAGCCAGTTGATCAGTCCGCTCATGATGGTCTCTCTCAGGGGTGATGGAGAGACGGATCATGCGCGAGGGCTCCTGACAACGTCCTGTCAGCAGGGATCAGCGCGGTATCCATGCCGCCAGCATCGGCACCATCACGGCGGTCAGCACGCCGTTCAGGCCCATGCCGAGCGCGGCGAAGGCGCCGGCCTCCTGGTTGACCTGGAAGGCGCGCGCGGTGCCGATGCCATGTGCTGCCACGCCGGTGGCGAAACCGCGCACGGTGTAGTCGGAAACGCGCAGCAGGTTCAGCAGCTTGGTGGCGCTGACCGCGCCGATGATGCCGGTGGCCATCACCAGCACGGCGGTCAGCGAGGGCAGGCCACCGATCTTCTCGGCCACGCCCATGGCGATCGGGATGGTGACCGACTTGGGCGCGAGCGAGCGCATGGTCTCGGGCGAAGCGCCCAGCAGCCAGGCGATGCCCACGGCCGATACCACCGCCACCAGCGATCCCGCCAGCAGCCCGCCCAGCAGCGGGAACACGTGCTTGCGCAACTTGGGCAGCTGCATGTAGAGCGGCACTGCCAGCGCGACGGTAGCGGGTCCGAGCAGGAAGTGGACGAACTGCGCGCCATCGAAATAGGTCTTGTACGGCGTGCCGGTTACCGTCAGCAGCGTGACCAGGATGGCGACCGCGATCATCACGGGATTGGCTAGCGGCGAGAAGCGCGCGCGCTCATAGACGCGGAACGCGAAGACATAGGCCAGCAAGGTAGCGGTCAGGCCGAGCAGCGGGCTGGCCGCCAGATAGACCCAGATCTCGTTCAGGCGCGGCGTCATGCTTGTTCTCCCGAACCGGCTTGCGCGCCGGCATCCTCGGGCGGCCTGGGCTTGCCCATCAGCGCGCGCGCCACCAGCGCGGTGGTGGCGATCGCCAGCCAGGTGGACACCACCAGCGCCACCACGATCGGCAGCCACTCCCCGCCGATGCGGTGCGCGTGCACCATGATGCCGACGCCAGCCGGCACGAACAGCAGCGACAAGTGCTTGAGCAGCTCGGAGGTGGTCCCCTGGATCACCGGCAGCAGCCGGTCGTCGAACGTGAGCCAGCCGAACAGCAGGATCATGCCGATCACCGGCCCGGGCACGGGCAGGCTCAGGGAATAACTGAGCGCTTCCCCGACGGATTGGAAAACCAGCAGGATGGCGAAGGTCTGGAGCATGCGGGTGCGGGGCGAAAGGAGCGAAAGGCGGCAAGGGTGAATGCCATCGCATGGTAACCCGGCACCACGCGTCCAGCCTACCCCAGCATGCGGTCCACCAGCTCGATCCAGTGCATCACCGGCGTGCCGGTGCCGCTTTGCAGGTGCGTGATGCAGCCAATATTCGCCGAGACGATGGCCTCAGGCTTCGAGGCCTGCAGATTGGCGAGCTTGTCGTCACGCAGCCGATAGGACAAAGCGGGCTGCAGCACCGAATACGTGCCTGCGGAGCCACAGCACAGGTGGCTGTCGGCACAGAGCTTGACGTCCACGCCCAGGCCTGTCAGCAGGGCTTCCACCTTGCCACGGATCTGCTGGCCGTGCTGCAGCGTGCAGGGCGGATGGTAGGCCACGCGCCGGCCATCGGTGCCGTCGGTGCCATTGCTGCTTCTTGCCTCGGCGGCCGCATCTTGCAGGGCGTCGGCGAAGTTCGGCAGCAGCTCTGACAGATCCTTGGTCAGCGCCGAGATCTGGCGCGCGCGATCCGCATAGCGGGCATCGTTTCGCAGCAGGTGCCCGTATTCCTTGACCATCACGCCGCAGCCCGACGCCGTCATCACGATGGCCTCCGCGCCGGCTTGCACCGCTGGCCACCAGGCGTCGATATTGCGCCGCATATTGTCGAGGCCGCCGTCGTGGTCGCCGGTGTGATAGCGCACGGCGCCGCAACAACCGGCCTCGCGCGCCACCACCAGCTGCACGCCAAGGCGGTCGAACACGCGTGCCGTGGCGGCATTGATGTTGGGCGACATCGAGGGCTGCACGCAGCCGTCGAGCAACAACATCTTGCGCGCATGCGTGGTGCGCGGCCATGCGCCGGCGTCGACTGCCTGCGGCACCTTGTTGCGCAGCGCCTGCGGCAACAGCGCTCGCACGCGCTGCCCCATGCGCATGGCCGTGCCGAACAGCGCCGGGCGCGTCATGCTCTCGCGCAGCGCCCACCGCGCGAGGCGCTCGCGCGCCGGGCGCTGGACGCCTTCGGCCGCAAGGCGGTCGTCCACCACCTTGCGGCCGATGTCGACCAGACGGCCGTACTTCACGCCCGAGGGGCAGGTGGATTCGCAGTTGCGGCAGGTCAGGCAGCGGTCCAGGTGCAGGCGTGTGCTTTGCGTGACGGGCTGGCCTTCCAGCACCTGCTTCATCAGGTAGATGCGCCCACGCGGGCCGTCCAGCTCGTCGCCGAGCAACTGGTAGGTGGGGCAGGTCGCGGTACAGAAGCCGCAATGCACGCATTTGCCGACGATGGACTTGGCTTCTTCGCCGTCGGGCGTGTCGCGCAGGAATTCGGCCAGTGTGGTTTGCATGGTTCGGGGACTCTCCGGTGCCTTGGCTGGGGATCGATGCGGTGTGGCGCGGCGCGGCCCGTGGCTCAGAAGCCGGCGTACATGCGCTGCGGGTTGAAGATGCCGGCGGGGTCGAACGTCGCCTTGAGCCGCTGATGGATGGCAGCCACCGGCGCGGACAGCGGCGTGAACACGCCCACGGCTTTGTCGCCGTTGCGGAACAGCGTGGCGTGGCCGCCGGCCGCCTTGGCCGCGGCGCGCACGATGGCGCTGTCGGCCGCGCTGTCGCTGCCGCCCAGCCACCAGCGCTGGCCGCCGCCCCATTCGATCAGCTGCCCGCCGGGCAGCGCCAGCGGTGCGGCGGTGGTTGGCACGGCAATGCGCCACAGTGCCCGGCCAGCTTGCACCGGGGCAAAGAAGGCGTGGCTCTGCTCGCGCAGCGCGCGCCACAATGCATCGGCTTGCGCGGCGTCCACGGCTTCGCCGCCAAGCCGCTCGCGCGCGGCGCGCAGCGCCGCCGCCGCGCCCGCCAGGCGCAGGTGCAGCACGCCGTCGTGCCAGGCCGAAGCGGCAATCGGCAGGGGCTGGCCGCCCCAGTCGTTGAGGCGATCGAGCGCCGCGGCCTCGTCCAGCGCAAATCGCAGCGTGGCGTCGTCGAAGGGCACCGGCAGCACCTTGAGCGAGACTTCCAGGATCAGCCCCAGCGTGCCGAGCGATCCGGACATCAGCCGCGAGACGTCATAGCCGGCTACGTTCTTCATGACCTGGCCGCCAAAGCTCAGGATGTCGCCACGGCCATCCATCACGCGTGTGCCCAGCACAAAGTCACGCAACGCGCCCACCGCCTGCCGGCGCGGGCCGGACAGGCCAGCGGCCACGGCGCCGCCGATCGTGGCCACGTCGCTGGCATTGGCGCCGGTGCTGAAGTGCGGCGGCTCGAACGCCAGCATCTGGCGCCGTTCGGCCAGCGCCGCCTCGATCTGCGCCAGCGGCGTGCCGCAGCGCGCGGTGATCACCAGCTCGGGCGGGTCGTAGTCGACGATGCCGCTGTAGGCGCGCGTGTCGAGCAGGGTCCCTTGTGCGTGCTGGCCGTAGAAATCCTTGCTGCCGCCGCCGCGCAGGCGCAGCGGCGCACGCGTGTCGGTGGCATGCCGGATGGCATCGCGAAAGGCGGTGAGGGTGGCTTGCGGATCTGCTGGCATGGTGGCGGGCGGGTGTCGGCGTGAACTAAGTCAGGCGGAGGAAGTGGGACGGTGAGGTGGCGTCTCGGCGCTTGCTCGGGAGCCTGCCGGCTCGCGTTCGCTCTCGCCCTGGTAAGGCGGCAGCTCGCTGCCGCAGTGCTTGCAGTAGCCGGCGTCCGGGTCGTGGCCTTCGGTCAGGCAATGGTTGCAGGTGCGCGTGGTCAGCGGCCGCTTCATGATGCTGGCGGCGAGCTCGGCGCCCACGATGCCGGTGGGGAAGGCGATGATGCCGTAGCCCAGCAGGATGGTCAGCGAGGTGATGAACTGGCCCAGCGGCGTCTTGGGCACCATGTCGCCGAAGCCGGTGGTGGTGAGTGTCACCACCGCCCAGTACATGCTCACGGGGATGCTGGTAAAGCCGTGCTGCGGGCCTTCCACCACATACATCACGGTGCCGAGGATCACGGTGATGATGAACACCGTGCCAAGGAAAACGAAGATCTTGCGCCGGCTGTTGGCGAGCGCGCGGTACAGGATCTGCGCTTCCTCGAAATACACCGTCAGCTTGAGGATCCGGAACACGCGCAGCAGCCGCAGCAGCCGCACGTCGATCAGGAAGGCCAGCTCCGGCACGAAGAAGGCGAGCCAGGTCGGGATGATCGACAGGAAGTCGACCACGCCGAAGAAGCTGAACACATAGCGCAAGGGACGCCGCACCACCAGGATGCGCATCACGTACTCGCCGGTAAACAGCAGCGTGAACAGCCATTCCAGCACGGTGAATATCCGGCCCAGTCGCAGGTTGACCGCCGGCAGGCTGTCGAATATGACGATCAGCACGCTGGCGACGATGGCCAGCAACAGGGTGATATCAAACAGCCGGCCGTTGCGCGTGTCGGCCTCGAAGATGATGGTGTACCAGCGCTCGCGCCAGCCCGATTCGGGCTTGCCCAGGCGCTGGCGGGTCTGCGCGCTGCTGTTGGCGCGCTGCGTTGCGTTTTGACCTGGCATGTTCAGAAGCGCGGCAGTTCGGGGTGCGGCAGCAGGCCGCGCTTCACATGCATGCGACCGTACTCGGCGCAGCGCGCCAGCGTGGGGATGGCCTTGTCAGGGTTGAGCAGGCGCGCCGGGTCGAAGGCCGCCTTGACGCCAAAGAACAGCTCGCGCTCTTGCGCGGAGAACTGCACGCACATGGAATTGAGCTTCTCCACGCCCACGCCGTGCTCGCCGGTCACCGTGCCGCCCAGCTCCACGCAGCTCTCCAGGATGTCGGAGCCGAACAACTCGGCGCGGTGCCATTCGTCCTGGTCCGCACCATCGAACAGGATCAGCGGGTGCATATTGCCGTCGCCCGCATGGAACACGTTCATGCAGCGCAGGCCGTACTTGCGCTCCATCTCCTCGATGCGCTTGAGCAGCGTGCCGATATGCTTGCGCGGGATGGTGCCGTCCATGCAGTAGTAGTCTGGCGAGATGCGCCCGGCGGCGGGGAAGGCGTTCTTGCGCCCGCTCCAGAAGCGCAGCCGTTCGGGCTCGCTTTGCGACACCTGGATGCGGCTGGCGCCGGAAGCGCGCAGCACCTCGCTCATGCGCTCCACTTCCTCGGCCACTTCTTCCGGCGTGCCGTCGGACTCGCACAGCAGGATGGCGGCGGCGTCCAGGTCGTAGCCGGCGCGCACGAATTCCTCGACCGCGGCGGTGGCGGGCTTGTCCATCATCTCCAGCCCGGCCGGGATGATGCCGGCGCCGATCACATCGGCCACCGCGTTGCCGCCCTTGGCCACGTCATCGAAGCTGGCCATGATCACTTGCGCCAGTTGCGGCTTGGGGATCAGCTTGACGGTCACCTCGGTGACCACCGCCAGCATGCCTTCGGAGCCGATCACGGTGGCGAGCAGGTCCAGCCCCGGCGCGTCCGGCGCTTCCGAGCCGAACTCCACCACTTCGCCCTCCATGGTGACGGCGCGCACGCGCAGCACGTTGTGCACCGTCAGGCCGTACTTCAGGCAATGCACGCCGCCCGAGTTCTCGCTGACATTGCCGCCGATGGTGCAAGCGATCTGCGAGGAAGGATCGGGGGCGTAATAGAGGTTGTACTGCGCGGCGGCCTCGGAAATGGCGAGATTGCGCACGCCGGGCTGGACCACCGCGGTGCGCGAGCGCACGTCCACGCTGACAATGCGCTTGAACTTGGCCAGCGACAGCACCAGGCCGGTGGCGATCGGCATGGCCCCGCCGGACAGGCTGGTGCCGGCGCCGCGCGGCACCACGGGCACCTGCAGCGAGTGGCACAGGCGCAGGATGGCGCAGACCTGGTCCTCGTGGTCGGGCAGCGCGACGGCCATCGGCACCTGGCGGTAGGCTGCCAGGCCGTCGCACTCGTAGGGCACGGTGTCTTCGGGTTTCCACAACAACGCTGCATCGGGCAGGATTTTCGCCAGGCCGGCGAGCAACGCGCTGCGGCGTGCCTCGTCGGCGACCAGTGAGACTTCGTGCGGGGCGTTCATGGCAACTCCTGTGATGGCCGCCGGCGCCCGCCATGGCAGGGCGGGCGCGGGTGGGGAGCAAGGACTATAGCGCAGCCAGGTGGCTGCGCAGCCCGTGGCGACGTGAATTCCGCATGGCAAGCCGATCAAAATCGCTCATGACGCCATATTCCCGGAACGTGCCATGCGGGCGGTGGCAGGGACGATCCTCGCGGGCTGGCCGGTACCAATCCAGCTTAGCACCGGCGTGGCGCAGGGCGCCAATAGGGCGCTTTATGGTGCGCGCGGTGCCAGCATGTGCACCATTTCCAGCTTGTCGTGATAGTCCGGTGCCACATAGAGCGCCTGCGGCTCCACGCCGTAGCGCACGAAGCCCATGACCTCATAGAGCGCAATCGCTGGCGCATTGATGACGTTGACGCTGAGCGTGACCTGGCGCAGCCCGGGCATGGCGGTGGCCACCGCCAACGCCTGTTCCATCAGTTGCCGCCCGACGCGCCGATCGCGATAGCCCGGCGCCACATACATGCCCCAGATAAACGCCTTATGGCGCTGCTTGGCCTTGTCCTCGCGCATCACCCCGACCACGCCGGCCAGCGCGGTGCCGTCCCCGGTGGCGTCGAAGGCGCCGAGCACGGCCTTTTCGGGCGTTGCCCCAAGGCGGCCGGCGATGGTGGCCAGCGGCAGGTCACGCTCCTCCTCGAAGCTGGAACCGAAGGCGGCGGGGGCCTCCAGCAAGCCTTCGAGGCGCAGCGCCTGGAAGGCTCCTGCATCGGCGGCGGTGAGCAGGCGGATCTGCATGGGCATTATGTGCGCTCCTGATCGGCAATCACGGGCTGCTGTCTGGCGCGTCGTTCCCGATATGCCTTGACTGCCCATTGGGTAACGGCGGTCGTCAGGATTGCCATGGGAAAGGCGATCGCGATGGTGCTTTGCGGCAAGAGTACGGCCAAGGTGAAACAGAACGCGACAAAGGAAAACAAGCCTGCCGCCATCGACGTCAGCATGGCGACTACGAAGTCCGGGCCGGCTGCCCGGTGCGAGAACACCGACAGCACGATGCCAAGCACGGGGAATACGGCCAGCAGCCCGCTCCAGGTAGAGCCGATCGACGCCGACAGAGTCGTTACCGCAAGCGTCAGGGCCGCACCGGCTAGCATGCGCATCAGCAGCCCCGCGCGCGATACGCGAGACGCCCGCCCGGTGGGACCCGGCAGGGGAAAGAGCGACGGGCAGATGCCCAGCGTGAGCAGCGCCAAGGCCAGAGCGGTGAAGGGCGAGAAGGGCAGCCCGCCAAGCAACGCCGCCGCGGCTAGCCAGGCACCCAAGGCAGCCGTCAGCGCCAGCGGCCAGCCGTGCCGGCGGCAACTCCATGCATAGGCCAAGCTGAACGCGACCGACGCGAACACGGCGCAGAGGGCGCTGGTAGCCGCCGATGCGGCAAACGGCGCGCCACGTTCCAGCGCGATCAAGAACAGGATCGGACCAACCACCACGGGCATGCCGGCCAGCAGGCCGGCCACGCTGGGGCCCCAGCGTTTGCCTGCCATGGAGATGCATGCGATGAAGCCGGGTACCAGTAACAGCTTCAGGGCGAGCATTGGCAGGATTCCTCTTCGTTGATTTTCTGGTTTGGGTTTGGCGGTGCTACCAGTCCAGGCTGAGCAGCCAGTCGACGAAATACCGCGCCTCGGGCTTGAGCGGCGCCTGTTCGCGCTCGACGATGTAGTAGCCGTGCGGCGACACCGATTCGATGTCCAGCAGCCGCACCATCTGGCCCAGTGACAGCCAGTGCCGGGCCATGCGTTGGCGCACCAGCGCCACGCCCTGGTTGGAGGCGATGGCTTCGAGCATCAGGCCGATGTCGTTGAATTGCGGACCGGTCTGGGGCTCGGGCCAGTCCAGGCCGGCGGTCTCGAACCAGGGCTTCCAGGGTTCCAGCGGGCTGCGCAGCAGCACCAGGTTGTGCAGGTGCTCGGGTTTGGTGATGGCGCGGCCGTCGATGCGCTCGTAGTACTCGCGCCCGCAGGCCGGGAACACGGGCTCGACCAGCAGCTTGGTGGTCTTCAGGTCGGGGTAGCGCCCCGTGCCGTAGCGGATCTCCACATCGGTGTCTTCCGCCTTCACGTCCAGGAAGGGGATGGCCAGGTGCAGCTCGGTGTCGATGTGCGGGTACAGCGCCGTGAACTCGGGCAGGCGCGGCACCAGGTGCTGGCGGCCGAAGGTGGGCGGGATCGCCACGCGCAGGCGGGTGCGCAGCTTGTTGTATTCGGGCCGGGCCAGTTCGTTGAGCGCCTTGAGGGCATCCTGCACATTGCGCAGGTAGCGCGTGCCAGCGGCCGTCAGCCGCAGCGCGGCGTTGGCGCGCACGAAGAGGTCCTCGCCCCACAGCTCCTCCAGGTTCTTGATGCGGTGCGACACCGCGCTGGGCGTGACCGACAGCTCCTCGGCCGCGCGCGCGAAGCTGCCCAGCCGGGCGGCGGCTTCGAACGCGATCAGCAGGTGCAGCGGCGGGACGCGGTTGAACATGGATGCCATGCCGCGCGCGCCCTTAACGTACCGGGCGGAAGATCTTGCCCGGGTTGAGGATGTGGTTGGGATCGAGCGCGTTCTTGATGGCGCGCATCAGGTCGAGCGCGTCTTCGCCGTGCTCGCTGACCAGGAAGTCCATCTTGTGCAGGCCCACGCCGTGCTCGCCGGTGCAGGTGCCGCCCATGGCCAGCGCGCGCTCCACGATGCGCCGGTTGATGGTCTCGGCCTCGGCGAGCTCCTCGGGCTTTTCAGGGTCGGTGAGGATCGCGACGTGGAAATTGCCGTCGCCCACGTGGCCCACGATGGGGCAAGGCAGGCTGGACGCGTTGAGGTCACGCTCGGTCTCGGTCACGCAATCGGCCAGGCGGGAGATCGGCACGCACACGTCGGTGGTGACCGCCTTGCAGCCCGGCTTGAGCTGCAGCATGGCGAAGTAAGCGGTATGGCGCGCGTTCCACAGGCGGCTGCGGTCTTCCGGGCGTGTGGCCCACTCGAAGCCCTGGCCACCATTGTCGGCGGCGATCTGCTGCACGGTCTCGGCCTGCTCCTTGACGCCGGCCTCGGTGCCATGGAATTCGAAGAACAGGTGCGGTGCCTCCGGCATGGACAGGTTGTCGTGCCGGTTGATGGCGCGGATGGCCAGCGCGTCGACGAACTCCACGCGCGCGACAGGCACGCCCAGCTGGATGGTCTCGATGGTTGCCCGCACCGCGCTGCCCATGCTGGGGAAGCTGCAGATGGCCGCCGAGATGGCTTCGGGCTGCGGGTACAGCCGCACCGTCACCTCGGTGATGATGCCCAGCGTGCCTTCGCTGCCGATCATCAGGCGGGTCAGGTCGTAGCCGGCGGAGGACTTGCAGGCGTGGGTGCCGGTCTTGATGATGCGGCCGTCGGCGGTGACCACCGTCAGCGCCAGCACGTTCTCGCGCATGGTGCCGTAGCGCACCGCGTTGGTCCCGGAGGCGCGCGTGGCGCACATGCCGCCCAGCGAGGCATCGGCGCCCGGGTCGATCGGGAAGAACAGGCCGGAGTCCTTGATTTCCTGGTTCAGCTGCTTGCGGGTCACGCCCGGTTGCACCGTCACGTTCAGGTCTTCGGGTTGCACCGACAGCACCTTGTTCATCTGCGACAGGTCCAGGCTGATGCCGCCGGCCACCGCCAGCAGGTGGCCTTCGAGCGAGGAGCCGGCGCCGTAGGCGATCAGCGGCACACGGTGCGCGTTGCACAGGCGGGCTACTTCGGCCACTTCCTCGGTGGTGTGGGCGAAGACCACGCCGTCCGGCGCCGCCGGCGGGAAGGGGGATTCGTCGCGGCCGTGGTGGTCGCAGACACCGGGGGAGGTGGAGAAGCGTTCGCCGAAGCGGGCCTGCAGGGCGTCGCGCACGGTGGCGGGCAGGGGTTGGCGCACCAGCGCGGCGTGGGGAAGGGGTTGGTTCATGGCGTCTCCGGCGGGTCTGTGGGGGCCGGGGACGCGCAGCGCCGGCCATGGCAAGGCCGCGCTGAACGGCGCCGGCTATCGCACCCGGTAGCGTATCAAGCGAATCCCGTTATTCTACGCCGCGCCCGGGGCGGCTCGCTGGGCGGGCGCCGCAACCGCCACCCGGCGCCGGGCAGCGCGCTAACGCGAAGGGCCGGATGCGCGCCATAATGCTGGATTATTCGCCAACGCAGGAGACCCGCATGGGCCATCGCCTCTCCAAGATCGCCACCCGCACCGGAGATGCCGGTACCACCGGGCTTGGCGACGGCAGCCGCACCAGCAAGGACAGCCTGCGCATTGCCGCCATCGGCGATGTGGACGAGCTCAACTCGAACCTTGGCGTGCTGCTCACCGAGACGCTGCCCGATGACGTCCGCTCGGCCTTGCTGCATATCCAGCACGACCTGTTCGACCTTGGCGGCGAGCTCTCCATCCCGGGCTACGTGCTGGTCAAGCCCGAGCAGGTGCTGCAGCTGGACGCATGGCTGGATCACTACAATGCCAACCTGCCACGCCTGGCCGAGTTCATCCTGCCGGGCGGCAGCCGGGCCGCGGCGGTGGCGCATGTGTGCCGCACGGTGTGCCGGCGCGCCGAGCGCGCGCTGGTGGCGCTGGGCGCGCAGGAAGCCCTGAACGAGGCGCCCCGCCAGTACCTGAACCGCTTGTCCGACCTGCTGTTCGTGCTGTCGCGCGTGCTCAACCGGGCCGGCGGGGGCAGCGACGTCCTGTGGCAGCGAGGCCGTTAGCCGCCTCTGTTTTAAATGACGCAAGAAGCACAAAAACCACGCTTGGCGCGCAACGTCTCCTAACACCCTTCAACTTGGCCAGCCAGTCTGCCGTTGATCAGAGGGAGAAGCCGAGAAATTTAGTCGGAATTGCACTTCCAGCCCTTGAAATGGCCCCGGACGGCCACATTTCGGCCTCAGGATGAATTGCAGTCCCCGCGGATAGCGGGGCTCAAGAGGAGAGAATAATGGGTAAGATCATCGGTATCGACCTCGGTACCACCAATAGCTGCGTCGCGATCATGGAAGGCAATACGCCCAAGGTGATCGAAAATGCCGAAGGCACGCGTACCACCCCTTCGATCATCGCCTACATGGAAGACGGCGAGATCCTGGTGGGCGCGCCTGCCAAGCGCCAGGCGGTGACCAATCCGCGCAACACCCTGTATGCGGTGAAGCGCCTGATCGGCCGCAAGTTCGAAGAAAAAGAAGTGCAGAAGGACATCGGCCTGATGCCGTACACCATCGTCAAGGCCGACAACGGCGACGCATGGGTGTCCGTGCGCGACCAGAAGCTGGCACCGCCGCAGGTGTCCGCCGAAGTGCTGCGCAAGATGAAGAAGACCGCTGAAGACTACCTCGGCGAGCCGGTGACCGAAGCCGTGATCACCGTGCCGGCTTACTTCAACGACTCGCAGCGCCAGGCCACCAAGGACGCTGGCCGCATCGCGGGCCTGGACGTCAAGCGCATCATCAACGAGCCGACCGCGGCCGCGCTGGCCTTTGGCCTGGACAAGAACGAAAAGGGCGACCGCAAGATCGCCGTGTATGACCTGGGTGGCGGCACGTTCGACATCTCGATCATCGAGATCGCCGACGTTGACGGCGAGAAGCAGTTCGAAGTGCTGTCGACCAATGGCGACACCTTCCTGGGCGGCGAAGACTTCGACCAGCGCATCATCGACTACATCATCGGTGAGTTCAAGAAGGACCAGGGCGTCGACCTGTCCAAGGACGTACTCGCGCTGCAACGCCTGAAGGAAGCCGCTGAAAAGGCCAAGATCGAACTGTCGAGCTCGCAGCAGACCGAAATCAACCTGCCGTACATCACGGCGGATGCCTCCGGTCCGAAGCACTTGAACCTGAAGATGACCCGCGCCAAGCTGGAATCGCTGGTCGAGGAACTGATCCTGCGCACCATCGAGCCGTGCCGCATCGCCATCAAGGACGCCGGCGTCAAGGTCAGCGAAATCGACGACGTGATCCTGGTCGGCGGCATGACCCGCATGCCCAAGGTGCAGGAACAGGTCAAGGAGTTCTTCGGCAAGGAAGCGCGCAAGGACGTGAACCCGGACGAAGCCGTCGCCGTTGGCGCCGCGATCCAGGGCTCCGTGCTGTCGGGCGACCGCAAGGACCTGCTGCTGCTGGACGTGACGCCGCTGTCGCTGGGTATCGAAACCCTGGGTGGCGTGATGACCAAGATGATCACCAAGAACACCACCATCCCGACCAAGCATGCGCAGGTGTTCTCGACCGCTGACGACAACCAGCCGGCCGTGACCATCAAGGTGTTCCAGGGCGAGCGTGAAATGGCCACCGGCAACAAGCTGCTGGGCGAGTTCAACCTCGAAGGCATCGCGCCGGCCGCACGCGGCACGCCGCAGATCGAAGTCTCGTTCGACATCGACGCCAACGGCATCCTGCACGTGGGCGCCAAGGACAAGGCGACCGGCAAGGAAAACCGCATCACCATCAAGGCGAACTCGGGCCTGTCGGAAGACGAGATCCAGCGCATGGTGAAGGACGCCGAGGCCAACGCCGAGGAAGACAAGAAGGCCCGTGAGCTGGCGGATGCCCGCAACCAGGCCGACGCGCTGATCCACTCGACCAAGAAGGCTGTCACCGAATACGGCGACAAGCTGGAAGCGGGCGAGAAGGAAAAGATCGAAGCCGCGATCAAGGAACTGGAAGACGCCGCACGCGGCGGCGACAAGGCCGAGATCGATGCCAAGGTCAGCGCGCTGTCCGAAGCCAGCCAGAAGCTGGGCGAGCGTGTCTATGCGGACATGCAGGCCCAGGCCGGCGAAGCGGGTGCGGCGGGCGCCGCGGGCGCAGCCGGTGCCGGTGCTGCCGGCGCGGGCCATCAGCAAGCCCATCCGCAGGACGATAACGTCGTGGACGCCGAGTTCAAGGAAGTCAACGACAAGAAGTAATGGAAGAGCGGGGCGGGGGCGCGGTGCGCAACACCTGCGCCAGCCCCCATCCCGACGCCGGGCGACGGACATTGGACCAAGCGGGTTACCGCCGTCGAATGCCTCGCTCGGCTTTTTTGCTATTTCGCCCGGGCGGGCTTTGGACGCTTCCGGGCCCATCAGGTAAGCAGCCACCATGGCAAAACGTGACTTTTACGAAGTGCTCGGGGTGGGCAAGAACGCCGGCGACGACGAGATCAAGAAGGCCTATCGCAAGCTGGCGATGAAGCACCACCCGGACCGCAATCCGGACAGCAAGGATTCCGAAGAGAAGTTCAAGGAGGTCAAAGAGGCCTACGAAATGCTTTCGGATCCTGAGAAGAAGGCAGCCTACGACCAGTACGGCCACGCCGGCGTCGACCCCAACATGGCGGGCGGCTTCGGTGGCGGCGGCCAGGCCTACGGCGGTTTCGCCGAAGCCTTCGGCGACATCTTCGGCGATATTTTCGGCCAGCAAGGCGGCCAGGCTGGCGGCGGACGCCGTGGCGGCGGCCCGCAGGTATACCGCGGCGCCGACCTGCGCTACAGCATGGAAATCACGCTGGAGCAGGCCGCCCACGGCCACGACGCGCAGATCCGGGTGCCCCACTGGGACGAGTGCGAGCATTGCCACGGCAATGGCGCCGAGCCCGGCACCAATGTCGAAACCTGCCCGACCTGCCATGGCGCGGGCCAGGTGCGCGTGTCGCAAGGCTTCTTCTCGATGCAGCAGACTTGCCCCAAGTGCCACGGCACCGGCAAGCACATCCCCAAGCCGTGCACCAAGTGCCACGGTCAGGGCAAGCTGAAGTCGCAGAAGACGCTGGAAGTGAAGATTCCCGCCGGCATCGACGAGGGCATGCGCATCCGCTCCTCGGGCAATGGCGAGCCGGGCATCAACGGCGGCCCCCCGGGTGACCTGTATGTGGAAGTCCACATCAAGCAGCACGCGGTGTTCGAGCGCGACGGCGACGACCTGCACTGCCAGATGCCGATTTCCTTCGCCACCGCGGCGCTGGGCGGCGACCTGGAAGTGCCCACGCTGGGCGGCAAGGCCAGCTTCCCGGTGCCGGAAGGCACCCAGCCCGGCAAGACCTTCCGCCTGCGCGGCAAGGGCATCAAGGGTGTGCGCTCGGGCTACCCCGGCGACCTCTACGTGCACGTGAACGTGGAAACGCCGGTCAAGCTGACCGAGGCGCAGAAGGACATTCTGCGCCAGTTCGACCGCTCGGTGCATGAAGGTGGCTCGCGCCACAGCCCGCAGGAGCAATCCTGGCTGGATAAGGTGAAGAGCTTCTTCAGCTGATCTGGCTTGCGGCATGCGGCCGGCCACGCTTTAATGCGTGGCCGGCTTTTTTGTTTTGGGGCGATAAAACCGTTGGCTTCGATTCGATTGGCTCCTAGCTAAGCCACCCCTCTCCCCCTGAGGGGAGAGGGAGCGACAGCCGTCGTCATTCCGAATGGTTTTGGCGCATCCTGCCGGCTTCGTTCAGTGTCGCTGGTTTGCTCCCCTCTCCCACTTGTGGGAGAGGGGCCGGGGGAGAGGGCGGGCGCGCGATAATGCGATGTCGCCCGCCTCCCGGCGACCTCAATTTACGCTGGTGATTTCCCGTGGCAGTTTCCCCGATCCTCACGTTCCCCTTTCCGGCCAATGCCGAGCCTTTCGTCCTGCTCGACAACGCCACCGCCGCGCCGGGCGAGGCGGCATCGCGCCTGTACACCGGCTTTGCCCGTGAAGACGTGCTGCCGGATGCCTCCGCGCTCGGCACGCTCGATGCCTTGCTGGCCGATGGCTGGCGCCAGGGCTGGCACGCCACGTTGTTCGCGCCTTACGAATTCGGCGGCCCGCTGATTGGCGTGCCGGTCCACGTCGATTGCGCATTGCCCTTCCACGATGGCGCGCTGCGCCTACTGTGGTTCAGCGAAATGCACCGCCTTGACAAGGCGCAGGTCGAGCAATGGCTGGCGCAGTCCCCGGGTCAGCAGGCCGGCTTGATGGATGTCCTGGCCGACACGCCGGAACCGGCCTTCCATGCCGCCATTGCTCGCATCCACCAGTGGATCGAAGCTGGCGACACCTATCAGGTCAACTTCACGCAGCGCCTGCGCTTTGCCGAGTTTGGCGATCCGCTGGCGCTCTATGCGGCCTTGCGTGCCGCCCAGCCTGTGCCCTACGGCGCGCTGGCGCGGTTGCCGGGCGATGGCTGGGTGCTGTCGCTGTCGCCGGAATTGTTCGTCCGGCATGACGGCCAGGGCCAGTTGCTCACCCGCCCGATGAAGGGCACGGCGCCGCGCACGGGCGACGACGCGCGCGATGCCGAGGCCGCGCTGGCGCTGGCGGCCGACGCCAAGAACCGCGCCGAGAACGTGATGATCGTCGACCTGCTGCGCAACGACCTGGGCCGCGTCGCGGTGCCGGGTACGGTGGCCGTGCCCGATCGCTTCGTGGTGCAGCCCTTCGGCCAGGTGCTGCAGATGACCTCCACCGTGACTGCCAAGGCACGCGCCGGCACCAGCCTGGCGGATCTGATGCGCGCGCTGTTTCCCTGCGGCTCCATCACCGGCGCGCCCAAGCGGCGCACCATGGAGATCATCGGCGAGCTGGAGAGTGCGCCGCGTGGCCTCTACACCGGCTCGCTCGGCTGGATCGATGCGCCCGGCGAAGGGCAAGCGCAGGCGTGGCCGGGCACCTTTGCGCTGTCGGTCGCCATCCGCACGCTGGTATTGGGCGCGCAGGGCGCCGACGGGCTGCGCGCGGGCGAGATGGGCGTGGGCGGTGGCATCGTGCATGACAGCGACGCCGCGGGCGAATTTGCCGAGTGCGGCTGGAAGGCGCGCTTCCTGACCGCGCACGATCCGGGCTTTACCTTGTTCGAAACGATGCGGGTGGAAGACGGCACGTGCCAGCGCCTGGATCAGCATCTGGCGCGGCTGGCGGCGTCCGCTGCGTGCTTCGGCTTTGGGTTTGAGCGCGCTCGCGCGTTGGCGTTAGTGCAGGCGGCCGTGGCGGATCTCGGTGCCGGCACCTGGCGCCTGCGGCTGGCGCTGGACAAGGCAGGCAGCTTCACCGTTGCCCACGGCCCGGTGGCGCCGCTCGCCGCGGTCCCGGTGCGTGTGGTGCTGGCCGCGCAGGCGCTGCCGGTCGCGGACGCGTTGCGCCGCCACAAGACCAGTGCGCGTGCCGTCTATGACGCCGGCTGGCAAGCGGCCGAGCGCGCCGGCGCCTTCGACAGCCTGTTCTTCAACGCCCGCGGCGAGCTGCTCGAAGGCGGCCGCAGCTCCGTGTTCGTCAAGGTGCAAGGCGAGTGGCTGACGCCGCCGCTGGCCGCTGATATCCTGCCCGGCGTGATGCGCGCCGCGGTGCTGGGCGATGGTGCATGCTATCTCGGCGGGACGGTGCGTGAGGCGGTTGTCACGCGGGCCATGCTGCTGAGCGCGGAGGCACTAGCGCTGGCGAACTCGCTGCGGGGCGTGCTATCGGCGCAGTTGCCGGCAAGAGCCTGAGCCTGAGCCAGGCGTTCAGGGGTGGCGCGTATCCAGGCGCCCGTCGCCAAGCTTCCAGCGCACCACGCCCGGCAGGTTGATCAGCTCGCGATCGTGGCAGACCATCACCACGCTGCGGCCTTCGGCGGCCAGCTCCTTCACCAGGCCGATCACCTGTTCGCGTGCGTGGCCGTCCAGGCTGGAGGTGGGCTCGTCCAGCAGCAGCAAATCGGGCTCCAGCACCTTGGCGCGGGCCAGTGCCACGCGCTGCACCTCGCCGCCGGACAGGCATTCGGGGGCGGTGTCCTGCACGTGCGTGATGCCGGCCCAGCCCAGCGCGGCTCCCACGCGCCGCCTGACTTCGTCGTCGGGCATGCCGCGCGCCTTCAGGCCATAGGCGATGTTCTCGCGCACTGAGGTGCGAAACAGGTAGGGATGCTGGTGCAGGTAGGCAATGCGCTGGCGCAGCGCGGCGGGCAGCGGATCGAGTGCGGCATTGCGCGGCGTGCCGTCCGCGCTGGTCCAGGCCACCGTCGCGCCGGGTGCGCGCTCCAGCCCCGCCACCATGCGCAGCAGCGTGCTCTTGCCCGCGCCATTGACACCGGTCAGCACCACCACAGCGGCGCGTGGGAAGGCCAGCTCGGCAATATCGAACAGCCGCCGCGCGCCTACCTGGCGCAGCAAGCCGCGCACCGTCAGCAGCGGCGGCAGCTGGGAAGGCGGCAACGCCTGCCCGTCAGGCGTGCGGCGCGCGGGCAGGGTGCTCATCGGCGAAATCCTCCCGCGCCCTGCAGCCACGCCAGCATCACATTGACGAGCACCGCCAGTGCGATCAGCACAACGCCCAGCGCGATACCCTGGGCGAATTCCCCCTTGCTGGTTTCCAGCGCGATGGCCGTGGTGATGGTCCGGGTGGCGCCTTCGATATTGCCGCCGATCATCAACGCCGAGCCGACTTCGGCAATGACCCGCCCAAAGCCCGCCACCAGCGCGGCCATCAGGCCGAAGCGCATCTCGCGCAGGACGGTGAAAAAGGTCCGCCAGCGCCCGGCACCCAGTACCCAGGCGGTTTCACGCAGCCGCGCATCCGCCCCCTGCAAGGTGGACAGGGCAAACGCCAGCACCACCGGGAAGCCGATCACCGCCTGCCCGAGCACCATGCCGCTGCGTGTGAACAGCAAGGAGAAATTGCCCAGCGGCCCGTGGCGGGTGAACAGCAGGTAGAGGATCAGCCCGACCAGCACGGTCGGGAAGGAGAGGAAGGCCTGCGCCATCACGACCACCACGCGCCGCCCGGGAAAATCGTGGGTGGCGATCAGGTAGGCCGCGCCGATGGCCGGCACGGCGGCAAGCGCCAGCCCGAGCACGGCTACCACCAGCGAGGTCCAGACGATGAACCAGATGGCGCCGTCACCGCTGGCCAGAAGCGCGAAGGCCGCGGCGGTGGCGGCACCGATCTCCATTGCCGGCGCGCGCTCAGGCCGAGAAGGTGTGCTCGACGGCCGGGAAGCTGCCGTCCTTCACGGCCGCCACGTAGGCGCGCACTGCGGCCTCGATCGAGCCGGCGCCTTCCATGAAGTTGCGCACGAACTTGGCCTTGCGGCCCGGGTAGACGTTGATCATGTCCTGCAGCACCAGGACCTGGCCGGAGCAATCCGCGCCGGCGCCGATGCCGATGGTCGGGATGTTCAGCAGGCCGGTGACCACGCCGGCCACGGCCGCCGGCACCGCTTCCATCACGATCAACTGGGCGCCCGCCGCTTGCAGCGCGAGCGCGTCGCGCTTGAGCTGCGCCGCGCTTTCGTCGGTCTTGCCCTGCACCTTGAAGCCGCCCAGCGCGTGCACCGACTGCGGCGTCAGGCCAATGTGGGCGCACACCGGAATGCTGCGCTCGACCAGGAACTTGACGGTGGGCGCGAGCCAGTCGCCGCCCTCCAGCTTGACCATATGCGCGCCGGCCCGCATTAACGCCACGGCGCTGGTGAAGGTGGCCTCCGGGGTGGGATAGGTGCCGAATGGCAGGTCCGCCACCAGCAGCGCGCTCTGGTTGCCGCGTGCCACGCATTCGGTGTGATAGACAACTTGTTCCAGCGTCACGGGCAGCGTGGTCTGCTGGCCTTGCATGACATTGCCAAGGGAGTCGCCGACCAGCAGCACCTCGACCCCGCAGTAGTCGAGCAGCGCGGCGAAGCTGGAGTCGTAGGCGGTCAGCATGGCGATTTTCTCGCCGGCGGCGCGCATCGCTTGCAGCTTGGGGATGGTGACGGTCTTGCGGGAGGGGTCGAGGAGGTAACTCATGACGTTGGGCCGGTAGAGAGACGGGAGCCGGGCCGGCCGCGATGCCGCAGTGCATTCATGATCGGTGCATCAACGCATCTGCATCCGTGCGGCAAGGCCTTTGCCCCTTTCAGTTCGTACTGCGCGAGGCGCTCGGCCCCAGGATGGGGCCACGGGATTCGCGGCAGCGACTGCTGTCGTTATGGTGAAGGCTGGCAGGCCAGAGAGCCTGTCAGGGCGCAGCGAGATTGAGAAAGGCCTTGCGGCCACGCATGTTTTCGATGCGCGACAGTAGTGTACGGAAATCGGCGTCGTTGTCTACCGGGCTGAAGTGGGCGGTGTCGACGATCATGACCGGTGCCTCGTCGTAGCGATGGAACAGCTCGCCGTAGGCATCCGACAACCGCTCCAGATAGGCATCGTCGATGCTGGACTCGCCAGGTGCGTTGCGCCGGGCGATGCGCTCGCGCAGCAGGGCGGGTGAGGCCTGCAGCACGATGACGAGGTCCACGCGCTGGCCTTGGGCCGGCAGGCGCGCGGCGAGGGCGTCGTACAGCGCCAGTTCGTCCTCGGGCAGTGTCAGCCCGGCGTAGAGGCGGTCCCTGGTGTGCAGGAAATCGCCCACCATGCGCTGGCCCGCCAGCAGTGCCGCCTGCCAGGCCTTGAGCTGCTGCGCGCGCTGGTTCAGCAGCGACAGCTGCAGCGGCAGCGCGTATCGCGCGGGCTCGCGGTAGTAGCGTTCCAGGAAGGGGTTTTCACGTGCCGCATCGAGCAATTCGCCGGTGCGCAGGGTTTGCGCCAGGCGTTGTGCGAGCGCGGTCTTGCCGGCTCCGATGGGGCCTTCCACCACAATGCGGCGCAAGTGTTCGAGCATGGGCGGGTCCGGTCGGCTAGGGAGGAACTACACAGTACAGGGCGGATAAAGCGGGGCCGGCTTGCCGCTGCCGGCCATGGCTTCAGGAATCGCTGCGCGCGTCCAGTTGCCGCGTGCACTTGCAAAAGGAGACCTTCTCGACGCGCTGGGCGCTGACCGCGGCCAGGTAATCCGCCGCGGGGCCAAGGCCGGGGATAACCAGTTCGGCATCCAGCTCAAGCAGCGGCACCAGCGTGAAGGCGCGTTCGGCCAGGCGTGGATGCGGCACCACCAGCTTTTCGTCCTGGTGGATTTCGTCGCCAAAGACCAGCAGGTCCAGGTCCAGGGTGCGTGGTGCGTTGCGGAAAGGCCGCTCGCGGCCAAACTGATCCTCGATGTGGTGACAGATGCGCAATAGCTGGGCGGCGGTGAACGAGGTCTCTACCTTGACCACCGCGTTGTAGTAGTCGTCGCCCGTCGCATCGACCGGGGCCGTGCGATAGAGCGACGATCTCGCCAGCACCGTGATGCCAACCTGTTGGGCCAGGCACACGATGGCATCTTTCAGAGCCTGCCGGGCATCACCCAGGTTGGCTCCGATGCCGATAAAGGCAAGTGTCATTACGATTCCTCCGGCTGGACGCGTACCTTGCCGGCTTTCCGGTCTGCAGTGGAGCCGGATTCCTGGCTCGCGTCCATATCACTCCGCGGAGAAACTTTATCCGATTTCCGCGGACTGCGCCGACGGCGCTTCTTCCGTGCCGGGCCGCCGCTGTCGCCGCTATCGCCATCTCCGGCGGGCTCAAAGCCATCGGCATCGCCCGCGCCGCCGCTGCCGCCGCCGCCTTGCTTGCCGGCACCGCGCACCGGGCGCACTGCTTCGATCAGGTCCTCGCGGCCGTGGCTATCGGCATCCTGGAAGTCCTGCCACCATTTCGCCAGTTCGGCCGGCTGCTCGCCGGATTCGCAGCGCAGGTAAAGGAAATCGAAGCCGGCACGGAAGCGCGGCGACTCGATCAGGCGGAACGGCATGCGGCCCACGCGCTTCTCGAAGCGCGGCTGCATGCCCCAGATGTCCCGCATGTCGGTGACAAAGCGGCGCTGGATGGCGAGCTGGCCGGTCTGGCGCTCCAGCACGTCGTCCATGGCGATATTGAGCGCGGCGATGGCGTGTTCGCCTTCCTCGCGCAGCGTGGTCCAACGCTGCAGCACGTGGTGCCATAGCAGCGCGGCGAACAGGAAGCCCGGCGAGACCGGCTTGCCAACCTGCACGCGCTGGTCCGTGTTGTCCAGCGCCAGCTGCACGAAGCGCTGGCCCATCGGCTGCTCCAGCGCGACATCCAGCAGCGGCAGCAGGCCGCGGTGCAGGCCGGCCTTGCGCAGCTCCTGCAGCGATGCCCAGGCATGGCCTGACATCAGCAGCTTGAGCATCTCGTCGAACAGGCGCGCGCTGGGCACATTGTGGATCAGCGAGGCCAAGTCGGCGATCGGCTGGCGGGTGTCCTCGTCGATCGTGAACCCGGTCTTGGCGGCGAAGCGCACCACGCGCAGCATGCGGATGGGGTCCTCGCGGTAGCGCGTGACCGGATCGCCGATCATGCGCAGCGTGCGCGCGCGGATGTCCTCCATGCCCTGGTGGTAGTCGTACACCAGTTGCTGGGCGGGGTCGTAGTACATCGCATTGATGGTGAAGTCGCGGCGTTCCGCGTCTTCGGCCTGCGAGCCCCACACGTTGTCGCGCAGCACGCGGCCCGAGGCATCGATCGCGTGGGTCTTGCTGTCGAGCTCGGAGCGCTTGAGGCGGCGCCCTTCGGGCAAGGTCTCGCTGGCGACCGCGTCGACCAGCGCGCGGAAGGTGGAGACTTCAATGATTTCCTGCTCGCGCCCGCCATAGAACGTCACGTGCACGATCTGGAAGCGCCGGCCGATGATGCGCGAGCGGCGGAACAGCGCCTGCACCTGGTCAGGCGTGGCGTTGGTGGCGACGTCGAAGTCCTTGGGCTTGATGCCTAGCAACAGGTCGCGCACCGCGCCGCCGACGATAAACGCGTCGTAGCCTGCCTGCTGCAGCGTGGAGGTGACCTTGATGGCATTGCGCGAGATCAGCGACTGGTCGATCTGGTGCTCGGCATGCGTAACGATATTCGGCGTATGGGCGCGCTGACCGCGGCGTTTGACGGGGCGCTGCTGGGTGCCCGGCTTGCCTAGCAGCCGGTTGATTAGCTTTTTGATCACGTCAGAACAGGTCCATGATGCGCCAGCCTGACGCGGCGGCGTGGTGACGCAGGCGATCGTCCGGGTTGGCGGCGATCGGCTCGCTGACCTTCTCCAGCAGCGGCAGGTCGTTGGCCGAATCGCTGTAGAAGGTGGTGTTTTCGAAGGCATCCCATTGGGTGCCCATGCTCTTTAGCCAGGCTTCCACCCGGGTTATCTTGCCCTCGCGGAAGCTGGGAATGCCATCCACTTCGCCGGTGAAGGCGCCGTCGGGCTTGCCGTTGGCGGTGGCCGGCTCGGTGGCGATCAGGTGCTTGATGCCGAAGGCCGCCGTGATCGGGGCGGTGACGAAACTATTGGTAGCGGTGACCACGGCGCACAGGTCGCCGGCGTCGAGGTGCTTGTAGACCAGTGCGCGCGCCTGCGGCGTGATGACCGGATCGATCACTTCACGCATGAACTGGCTGCGCAACGCTTCCAGGCGGTCGCGCGGATTGGCCGCCAGCGGCGCCAGCGCGAAACGCAGGAAAGCCTGGATATCCAGGGTGCCAGCCTTGTAATGGCCGAAGAACTCGTCGTTCCTGCGGCGGTAGAATTCCTCGTCGACAACGCCCAGGCGTACCAGGAAGCGGCCCCATTCGTGGTCGCTGTCGGTCGGGAGCAAGGTGTGGTCGAGGTCGAACAATGCCAGATTCATGGGCGGCGATTTTACATTAACGTGACTGTGAGAGCTTTCTTAACGTCTCTGGATGCCAACAAAGGCAAGCACGGTGCATGCCATGGGTCACGCGCGCTGGCGCGCAGGCCCTGGCTCACTCGCGCAACTCGGCAAACATTTCCCGCAGCAGGGGCAGCGTCACGGCGCGCTTGCGCTCCAGCGAATAGGTGTCCAGCGCGTCCAGCAGCGCCATCAGGCTGGGCATGTCGCGGTATTTGCGCGTGACCAGCCAGTGCGGGATTTCCGGCGAAAGCTGAAGCCCGCGCTCGCGCGCGGCCTGCACCAGGGCCGCCATCTTGTCCTCGTCCGACAGCGGTGCCAACTGATAGACCAGGCCCCAGCCCAGCCGCGTGCGCAGGTCCTCGCGCACCGGCATGGCCAGCGGCGCCTGGCTGCCGGCCACCACGATGGCGGTGCGCACGTGAGCCCGGACCTCGTTATACAGCGAGAACACGGCGATCTGGCGCGCTTCGTCGAGCAGCTCCACATCGTCCACGGTGTAGAGCTGGCAGCTCGGGTCGAAGATGAAGTCCGACAAGGCGTGATGCGGGCTCAGGTAGCGGCAACGGATGCCGGCCTGGTAGCCGCTGTCGCAGACCGCATGCAGCAGGTGGGTGCGGCCCGAGCCCACTTCGCCCCACAGGTAGATCAGGCGGTCGGCGGCCCGCTCCTGCGCCACCGCCGTGGCCAGGTCGCGCAGGCGCTGCACCGGCTCGCGGTTGACCGCAACGAAAAAATTCTCGAAGGTCGAGGGCGGCGGACTGCCAAGTTCAAGCGATAGCTGCTTGGGACGCTGAAACATGACTTATCGGTTACTTTGGGTACGGATCATCTGTCAGGTAAACGCGTCGCGGCTGGCATGCGCTGACCGCCTGTAGGGCGCGGGCAGAACGGCCGGTCGCTGCCGGAATCATCTTCATCGGGAATGGCTGCGGACAATACTTCATGACACGGAACACCGGAAACTGGAAGCCGGAAGCCCGTATCCGTTAAAATTGCAATTCTACTGGACTCGCGGCCGCAAATCGCCGTCGTGAGCGCCGCATTCCTCACTTCATACTCCAGGAAAAGCAGGTTCCCATGAGCGCATCCCCCACTTCCGGCCAGGCAGGCCTCTCCTACCGCGATGCCGGCGTCGATATCGACGCGGGCGACGCGCTCGTCGACCGCATCAAGCCGTTCGCCAAGCGCACCATGCGCGAAGGCGTGATGGCCGGCATCGGGGGCTTCGGCGCGCTGTTCGAGCTGTCCAAGAAATACAAGGAGCCGGTGCTGGTCTCCGGCACGGACGGCGTGGGCACCAAGCTCAAGCTGGCCTTCCAGCTGAACCGCCACGACACCGTGGGCCAGGACCTGGTCGCCATGAGCGTCAACGACATCCTGGTGCAGGGCGCCGAGCCGCTGTTCTTCCTCGACTACTTTGCCTGCGGCAAGCTCGACGTGGAAACCGCGGCGACCGTGATCAAGGGCATCGCCCACGGCTGCGAGCTGTCCGGCTGCGCGCTGATCGGTGGCGAAACCGCCGAAATGCCCAGCATGTACCCCGATGGCGAGTACGACCTGGCTGGTTTCGCGGTTGGCGCCGTGGAGAAGAGCCGCATCATCGACGGTACCACCATCGTGCCGGGCGACGTGGTGCTGGGCCTGGCTTCGTCGGGCGCGCACTCCAACGGCTACTCGCTGGTGCGCAAGATCATCGAAGTGGCCAAGCCGGACCTGAACGCAGACTTCCACGGCCAGCGCCTGCAGGACGCCATCATGGCGCCCACCCGCATCTACGTGAAGCCGCTGCTGTCGCTGATCGAGACCCTGCCGGTCAAGGGCATGGCCCACATCACCGGCGGCGGCTTGACCGAGAACGTGCCGCGCGTACTGGCGCAGAACGTGACCGCCGTGCTGCAGCGCGACGCCTGGACCCTGCCGCCGCTGTTCCAGTGGCTGCAAGCCCAGGGCAACGTCGCCGATGACGAAATGCACCGCGTGTTCAACTGCGGCATCGGCATGGTGGTGATCGTCGCCAAGGAAGACGCTGACCGCGCCATTCGTCATCTGCAAGCCGCTGGCGAAGCCGTGTGGCAGATCGGCGAGATCCGCGAGCGTGAAGAAGGCCAGGCGCAGACCATCGTGGTCTGAGCGGTCCCGCTCCAATAAAAAAACGGCGCATGCTCAGGCATGCGCCGTTTTTTTTGCCCGCCGGGCGCAGACCGCCGATCGACGGCCTGCCGAGTCACTCCGTCGCGCCCAGCTTCGCCAGCGCATCCCCAGTCACCCGGCAAATTCGCCAGTCCGGCATCACGTCCGCACCCATTGCCCGGTAGAAATCAATGGAAGGCGTGTTCCAGTCCAGCACGCTCCATTCAAAGCGGCCGCAGCCGCGCTCCACCGCCAGCGCCGCAAGATGCTTGAGCAGGACCTTGCCCAGCCCATGGCCGCGCCAGGCGGGGTCGACATACAGGTCTTCCAGATACAGCCCGGGCTTGGCCAGGAAGGTCGAGAAATTGTGGAAGAACAAGGCGAACCCGACGGCCTGCGGACCCTGAGTGCCGGGGACCTCCACCAGCACAGCCTCGGCATGCGGGCGCGGGCCAAATAGCGCCTCGCGCAGTTTTTCCGGCGTGGCTTCGACCAGGTGGGTGAGTTTCTCGTATTCGGCCAGTCCAGTGATCAGCGCGAGCAAGTTTTCGCAATCGTCGGGAGTGGCGGGGCGCAGTACGAAATCGGTGGCAGACATGTTGGGATTTGACGTTATCGGCAAGATATGGACGACGATTATCGCTGATCCGTCGCACCGTCCCCTCCCGGCAGTGACGCTACGCTTGCCCGATCCGCGCCAGCCGCGCCACCTGCGCGACGTAGTCCGGCGCCAGGCAGTCCACGACCTCCCGCTCGGGCGTGCTGCGCAGCCAGGTCAGCTGGCGCTTGCAGAGCTGGCGGGTGGCGGCCAGGCCGCGCTCGCGCATGGTGTCGAAATCGGTCTCGCCATCGAGGTATTCCCACACCTGCCGGTAGCCGACGCAGCGGATCGAGGGCAGCGTGGGCTGCAGGTCGCCGCGCGCGCGCAGCCGTTGCACTTCCTCGATAAAGCCGCCCGCCAGCATGGCGTCGTAGCGGGTGGCGATACGCGTGTGCAGTACGGCGCGGTCCGACGGCTCCAGCGCGATCACGCGGTAGCGTCGGTCGGCTGCGCCGGCAAAGGTGCGCTCGTCGGCTTGGCGCGCCAGCAGCGCCGACATGGGCTGGCCGGACAGGCGGTGGATCTCCAGTGCGCGCTGGATGCGCTGGGCATCGTTGGGCGCGAGGCGGGCCGCGGTGACCGGGTCGACCTCGCCCAGCATGGCATGCAGCGCCGGCCAGCCGCGCTCGGCGGCCAGCGCGTCCAGCTCGGCACGCAGGGCAGGATCGGCTTGTGGGAGGTCGTTCAGGCCCTGTGTCAGCGCCTTGTAGTACAGCATGGTGCCGCCGACGATCAGCGGCTCGCGGCCGCGCGCGCGGATCTCCACGATCAGCCGCTCGGCGTCGGTGACGAACTGGGCGGCCGAGTAGCTATCGGCCGGATCGATGATGTCGATCAGGTGGTGCGGCACCGCGGCCAGCTCGGCGGGCGAGGGCTTGGCGGTGCCGATGTCCATCTCGCGGTAGACCAGGGCCGAGTCCAGGCTGATGATCTCGATCGGCGTCTGTGCGGCCAGCGCCAGTGCCGCGGCGGTCTTGCCGGAGGCGGTGGGACCGAGCAGGCAGACCACCGGCGCGTGGCCTGGTGCGGGCGCGGCGGTGCCGCTGGGTGAGGCTGTTGTCATCAAGTCGTTGGGCACGCGGCTTACTGCCCGCGCAGGAACAGGCGATCGAGTTCCGCCACGGTCAGCTGCACCCAGGTGGGCCGGCCGTGGTTGCACTGGTCGGCGCGCTCGGTCTGCTCCATCTGGCGCAGCAGCGCGTTCATTTCTTCCAGCGTGAGCTTGCGGTTGGCGCGCACCGCGCTGTGGCAAGCCAGCGTGGCCAGCAGTTCGTTCTGGCGCTCGACCAGCACGCGCGAGCCGCCGAAGGCTTGCAGGTCGCGCAGCACGTCGCGCGCCAGGGCTTCGGTGTCGGCCTGCTTGAGCAGGGCGGGAATCGCGCGGATTGCCAGCGTGGTGGGCGAGACCTGCGCGATGTCGAAGCCGAGCAGGGTGAGGGTTTCCTGGTGCTCCTCGGCCGTGCCGATTTCCACCGGGCTGGCTGTAAGCGTGACCGGGATCAGCAGCGACTGCACCGCGAGCTCGCGCGCTTCGAGCGCGGTCTTGATCTGCTCGTAGAGGATGCGCTCGTGGGCGGCGTGCATATCCACCAGCACCAGGCCGCGCGCGTTTTGCGCCAGCACATAGATGCCGTGCAACTGCGCGATGGCATAGCCCAGCGGGCTGGCCTCGTCTTCGGGAAGTTCCTGGCGGGCCAGCTGGTCCAGCAGGCCGGGCGGTTCGTTCTCGCGGGCGGCTTGCGCATCGGCCAGCCAGGCCGGGGGCGTGGCGCCCGGGCCGGCCGGCGGGACATAGGCGGCGGGGCCGCGTGAAAACCCGCCGCCCGGCTGGATCGCGTCGCGCACCATGCCGAGGTAGGCCTGCCGGGGCTGGGCCACGCCGAGCTCGGTCTGCCGTGCGGCGGCAGTGTAGTCGACCCATGGGCGCGGGCTGGCGCCGCCGCCCATGCCGCCGCTTCTGCCCGATCCGCCGAAGCCACCGGAGCCGCCGGAGCCGCCGGAGCTGCCACCAAAGCTACGCGCGCCCGGGAATCCGCCGGCGCCGCCAATCGGCTCAGCCGCCGCCGGATCGGCCGCGTCGACCGGCGTATGCAGGCTGTCGCCCTGCTCGCCGGCCTGCCGCGCCAGGCAACGCTGCACGGCGTGGTAGACAAACTGGTGCACCGAACGCGATTCGCGGAAACGCACTTCGATCTTGGACGGGTGCACGTTCACGTCCACCATCTCGGGCGGCAGGTCCATGCACAGCACATAGGAGGGGAAGCGGTCGCCGTGCAGCACGTCCTGGTAAGCACTGCGCACGGCGTGGGTCAGCAGCTTGTCACGCACGTAGCGGCCGTTGACGAAGAAGAACTGCTGGTCCGGGCGCCCGCGCGAGGCGGTGGGCAGCCCGGCAAAGCCGTACAGGTGCAAGCTGCCGGCCTCTTCATCCAGCGGCAGCCGGGCGTTGGCGAAGTCGGCGCCCAGCACCTGGGCGGTGCGCGTGGCGACGTCGCCGGCGTTCCAGTGCTCCATCGGACGGCCATTGTGATGGACCGAGATGGCCACGTCCGGGCGCGCCAGCGCCGCGCGCCGCACCATCTCCAGGCAGTGGCCAAACTCGGTTTGTTCGGATTTCAGGAACTTTCTGCGCGCTGGCGTGTTGAAGTAAAGGTGCTGCACGTCGACGGTGGTGCCCACGCCGCCGGATGCGGGCTGTACCACGCCGGTGTCGGCGATCACCTGCATCGCGTGGGTATCGCTGGCCGTGCGGCTGGTCAGGGTCAGCTCGGACACCGAGGCGATCGAGGCCAGTGCTTCGCCGCGAAAGCCAAGCGTCAGCACCGCTTCAAGCTCGTCCAGCGAGGCGATCTTGCTGGTGGCGTGGCGCTTGAGCGCGACCGGCAGTTCATCGGCGGGAATGCCACAGCCGTTGTCGGCAATCACGATGCGGCGCACGCCACCTTCCTCCAGGCGGAGGTTGAGCTGGGTGGCGCCGGCGTCCAGCGCGTTCTCCAGCAGTTCCTTGACCACGGAGGCGGGGCGCTCCACCACCTCGCCGGCCGCGATCTGGCTGATCAGCTGGTCGGGCAGGGGG